>DIRG01000017.1:0-2803 GCA_002427475.1 Mageeibacillus sp. UBA5442 | reverse complement strand
CAGAGATCCACGAAATCAACATCAATGTTGAAACGTGGAAAGCCTTCATTGAGCAACTCATAGGTGCAGCCGTAAAGTGTTTTGCAGGCGATAACATGATCTCCGCTACTAAGCAATGACCATAGGGCTGAGCTGATTGCTCCCATTCCGGATGCGAAAACTAGACCGGCCTCTCCACCTTCAAGCTCGGCCAAGCGTGCAGCCAGCTCTCTTTGGTTCGGATTGTCGATTCTGGTGTAAAAGTAGCCGTCTTCCTCACCGGCAAACATAGCGGCACCTTGCTCGACGTTGTCAAAGTAAAAGGTAGCGCTTTGATATATAGGGCTTACCAATGGTCTAACGTTCTCTTGTTCAATGGAACCACCATGAATTTGCATGGTAGCAAAATCTTTGTCTTTCATAATCTCCCCCCCTTTTGAAACATATGATATCTATATAAGAAGATCGTAACTATCTGAAGAAATATTGTCAAGATAGAACAAAAATGCTGTGTGTTACACAGCATCCTCGACGACAAAAAAGACTTTCTCCATTACCGGGGGTTGCTCCGGAAAGTCGCTTCTATTTGTTTTGATTTCTGCTATGCGATCAACCTCGTCCATACCGTAGATAACAGTGCCGAAGGCTGCGTATTCGCCATCCAGAAAAGTGCTGTCTGCGTGGCAGATGAAAAACTGAGAGCTTGCAGAATTGGGCACTTGTGTCCTAGCCATGGAGACAACACCGCGCACGTGGGAGAGACGATTGTCGACTCCATTTGATCTGAATTCTCCTTTAATAGTCTGCTCAGATCCGCCGGTGCCCGTTCCTTTCGGATCGCCACCTTGAATCATGAAGCCCGGGATGATGCGGTGAAAGATAATGCCGTCATAGAAATTTTCAGAAACGAGTTTTTGGAAATTTTCGACCGTAATTGGTGCAGCTTCCGCATCCAATTCGATTACGATGCTTTTACCGCTGTCCATAAGAATGTTGACCAGATTCGTTGCTCCGGCCGCCTTGCTGTAACCTGTTGCTTGCATAGTCATAGTATTACTTCCTTTCCTGATTGACTAGAACTAAGTTTACACTAAGATCTTGCAGGCAACTCGGAACAAAACGACTGCGAGATCGCCAAATCGATAATACAATTCTGCTGTGACAGAAAATAAAGTTTTAATCTGCTAAGATAAATCTAAAGCAAGTATCTGAACTTTCAGTCTGAAAGCGTCATAGAAAGGGCTAACTATGGAAAGACTTCACCCCAAAATCCGAGCATTGAATGATGAAAGTGGTATAGTTTTATCTCTATATCAATCTACGCCGCACGTTGGTTCCGATCCGGGATCAAATGCAATTCGGTTCAAAAACCTGATACGGGAAGCCGAAGAGAAACTTTCGCAACATCTAGAACGGAAGGATCTCAAGGAAGCAATGGAAATTTTGCGCGATCTGCAAAGCGATACCGTTTTCTGGAATGATCGCAGCGAAGCCTTCGCTCTGTTCTTAAGGAATGGTAAAGTTCTCATTTACAATTTATCGGAAGCAGTAGAAGACAGGGTCGTAGTTCAGGAGATCTTACATTTATTGCCTTTGCTGGCTGCTGAACAACATATTTCGTCCCATTACATTTTGGATCTGGGAAGAGACCGCTTCTCTCTTCATTTAGGCGATGGTGCGAATCTGACAGAGGTAGAAGATCACGGTGTGCTAAGCTTCAATGAACTCTATAGTGATCTAGATGCCAATGCTGATGTTAACTTCGGTAGCTATGGTGGAAAGACCGGTACAGCTTTCCATGGTCACCGTTCGCCGGCAGAGATGAAGGAGAAAGATAAAGAAAAATATTATCGTTATCTATCGGAGAACCTAACACCGTATTTAGTGGAAAAGGCTATGCCTGTTATCATCTCCGGTGTCCGCGAAAACATGGCCGATTGGCGAGCCGCAGAATCTAATGAAATTTACCTTCAAGAAGATCTGGGCAAGCCGTTGCATGACTTTGACTCTCAGAGCCTAAAGGCTGCAGTCCTTGAAATATTTGAGCAAATTCAAGATGAGAAATTGCAGCTGGGCATGGAAAGTCTGGCTAAAGGTCTTGTTGATGAAAAGGCATCAACAAAGATGGATGATATCAAGAGCGCCGCAGAAGAATGTAAAATTGAAACCTTATTTATACGCGTCGACTATCGTGATGAAGAGAAAGAAGAGTTTGACCACTTGGTTCAGGAGTGTTTCCAAATGGGAGGCAGCGTCGTCATGGTACCTGTGTCAGTAAAAGAGATGGAGACGAGAATAGCCGCTCGCTTCCGCTACTAAAAGGAGTGATTTATGTCTGAATACAGAATTAGCAGAAATTTCGAATTGGGCGAAACTGAGGTGCAATCACTTATCCGCGCGGCCATAGCTGCGCGCGACAAGGCCTACGCTCCCTACTCAAAGTTTAAGGTCGGAGCGGCCATCTTGTGTTCTGACGGAAGGGTCTTCTGTGGCTGCAATGTTGAAAACGCTGCCTACGGAGCGGGTATCTGCGCTGAACGCGGAGCCGGTATGCAGGCCTTGGCTGAAGGAGCGCGCGATTTCAGCGCCATTGCAGTTGTAGGATGGAGAGATGGCATAGAAGAACAAGAACGCGGTTTATCTTACCCCTGTGGCATCTGTCGTCAATTTCTGAACGAATTTACTGATGGACGGATGCGTGTTTTTGTAGCTCGTTCCACAACGGATTATGAAGAAAATGATTTGGCAAACTTACTACCTCATAGCTTCGGTCCCCAAAACTTGGATGATTAACCTTGCCCTCGATGTCGAATTAATTTATGAT
>DIRG01000104.1:5330-8142 GCA_002427475.1 Mageeibacillus sp. UBA5442 | reverse complement strand
CCAGAAGCTTAACTTTACTAATTCGGCACAGGTGCTATGCTTATAAATGGACTTTATTAAAACAGAATGCTGTATTTGGCACTTATATATCTTAGTTCGTAAAATAAATATTTCCAATGCGAAATTTTTCGCTATTATATAGGAGTGTTTAAATATATCAGATTAAATGAAGAGGAAAATGTATGATTAGTATTCACGAGATCTCCAAGTCTTACGATCAGAAGGTTCAGGCGGTAGATAATGTCAGTCTGGAAATTTATGACAATGAAATCTTTGGTTTCTTAGGGCCCAACGGCGCTGGCAAAACAACAACTTTAAAAATGATAGCCGGGCTTCTCAGTCCGGATAAGGGATCAATTAAAATTAATGGTATTGATGTGATGGAAAATCCGCTCGAGGCTAAGAAGAATCTTTCTTTTGTCTCGGATGATCCTAATATTTTTCTCCGTCTCAAAGGGATTGAGTATTTGCGTTTTTTGGCGGATATCTATGAAGTTCCTGCCGAGCTGCGGATGGAGCGCATTAAAGATTTGGGTCGTCGCTTCGGCATGAGCAAGGTGCTGGATCAGAGAATCCAGTCCTATTCGCACGGCATGAGGCAGAAGATTATTCTTATTGGCGCGTTGATCCACAATCCACCTACTTGGATTTTGGATGAACCGATGACAGGACTTGACCCTTCTTCCTCTTATCAGTTGAAGAATATGATGCGTGAACACGCAGATGACGGTAATACTGTGCTTTTCTCGACACACGTTCTTGATGTTGCAGAAAAAGTTTGTGACCGTTTGGGTGTTATTTCCGAAGGCAAGCTGCTCTTTGTTGGCACCATGACCGAACTGAGAGAAAAATATCATGATGACAGCTCACTTGAAAGCATCTTTTTGGAAATGGTGGGAGAAGATCAGTTCAGCCCCTTTGCTGTTGATGAAGATGAGGCGAATTTGATATGAGGAAATATTTTTTATTACTACGGGTTCTTATTCCTGAAGCATTTGGTAGCTTAGGGGAAGCAGGCGGGTTTAGCAGCTCGAAAAAACGTAAAAGAAAATCTATTTTCAAGGATAAGCCTTGGTTGGCTCTGCTCGTGTCTTATTCTGTCATCATGGTTTACTCTGCTGCTTTCGGCATAATGATGACAAACTCTTTCTTGCTTATTGGCATGGAGGATTTGTTTGTTTCGATGATAGCTTTTATGATTCCAATCTTGGCAGTCGTTTTTGGCTTCATGCATGGAATTTCATCGCTCTATCATGAAAGTAAGATTGATTTTTTCTTGTCTTTGCCGATAAAGCCTGCAACTTACATTGCCGCTAAATTGAGCGAAGTCTATGTGTATATATTTATAACAGTGGGTTCTTTCTTCCTGCCGGCCTTGATTGCTCACGCAATTGTTGCTGGACGGACTGTGAGTTTTTATCTCTTAACACTGCCTTTTCTAGTTCTGACTTCGGTCGCCCCTTTCGCTCTCTTACTGATACCGGTTTTTGTGCTGATGCGTTTTACGCGCTTTGCTCGTAATAAGGATCGTTTCCAGCTGATCTCGAATGTTGTTTTTATAGTTATTATAATGGCTTTTGCTCTGTCTATGAGCCAAGTAACTTCACAAATGGGAATGGGCCAGACACCTGGCTTGTTATTCCCGGAAGCTGTCTACAACACCGGTCTACGCTTTATGCCCGCTTCTCTCTTTGGAGATCTGATGCTGAGGAATGCCGATTCTTGGATATCTTTATGGTATCTACTACTGACTGTGGCTGTGACTGCTGTCTGCGTCTTTTTAATGTTGCTGGTCGGAAGTAGACTCTATCTACCGGGAGTTCTTGGCAGCAAAGGATCGAAGCCGGTTCGCATTTTGACTGACGAGCAAATCGATAAAGCTCTAAAGCCACGTTCCCAAGTTGGGGCTATGATCAGCAAAGAGTGGAAAACGCTGATGCGCTCCCCTACTTTTTTCATGCAGACCTTTTTGGCGGCGATTATTGTGCCCTTATCCATGATCCTTGGTTTTGTAGTAGGAGGGTCGGCCTCGGGCACTGAATTTGAGCAGATGCTTCAGCAACCGCAGTTGTATTTCCAGACAGATAATTGGTGGAGGTCTGATCTCTGGGTCGTAATGATGGTTCTTGTTGCTGTAGGAATTTTCTTCGGCAGCTTTAACATGGCCTCTTCCACCGCTATTTCGCGTCAGGGACAAACCTTCCAAATCAGCAAACTCATACCTGTCTCGTCTGACAAACAACTTATCGCGTGGCTTTTCCCGGGCACTTCCATCTCAGCTGCGATTTGGATCGTCATGCTTGTGCTCTTTGCCTCCTATTTTTCTTTTAGCTGGCCCTTGCTGCTTCTTGCCTTGTTCATCGGTTTAGTCAACACTTATATGGTGCAAGTGGCCGGTGTTTGCATAGACATGAAGTATCCCAGTCTAACTTGGACTAATGAGACGCAGGCCGTGAAGAATTCTAAGTCAAGCATCATAGGAATGTTCGGAAGTATGGGGCTCGCAGGGCTCGTCATCGGTCTGGGCTTCCTTGTCAATTTTCTTAGTAAAGGGAACTCAATCATTACCAGTGTTAGTTTGCTGGTCATTTCTTTGGGATTGACACTGTTCTTCACTTGGCTTGCGCGCCGCATGGCAAGAAACCTGTTTAAGCGAGTGGAAATTTGATGATGTAGAAGTAAGTTGATTTTCGTGCCAGGCACAGATTGTGACTTCAACAAGTCAACTTTCGTGCCAGGCACAGATTATGACTTGGCATCTATGCAAGAGTTTCCTTATGTAATAAAATAAAGGTTCACTAGATAGTGTCAT
>DIRG01000104.1:3407-5036 GCA_002427475.1 Mageeibacillus sp. UBA5442 | reverse complement strand
CCGATTATGGTAATGAATATCCCGGATCCCCTGCTCCCGAAGAGGACATGGATGGATTCCCCGTTGATCCGGAAGCACCCGTAAACCCGGCAGATCCGAGTCTGCCCGAGAAAATTATTAAAAATGCAGAAATGACTTTGCTTTCTACGGATCCTAACAAAACAAAATCCGATATTGAAAACAAAGCCAAAAGTTTGGGAGGCCGCGTCTCGGATTTTTCGCAGCAGAACAACACTTATACTTATGTGCAAATGACAGTTGAAGTACCAAGCGATAAACTCGACGTATTCCTCCGCCAGATCAATGACAGCGGTGTGAAAGTCGAGTCACAGTCAGTTGAAAGCGAAAACGTCTCAGATACCTACTACGATACAGAGACTCGACTCGGCACCACCCGCGATCTACTTGATCATTATCGTGAACTCTTAGGTGAAGCAAGAAACGTTGAGGAAACTCTCCAAGTACAATCTCGCATTGACCAGCTAACCTTAGAATTAGAATCACTACAGGCACGCCTAAATCGCTTGGATGCCTTAACAACGAACTCCCGCGTTTACATCGAAATTTACCAGGAACAAGATCCTCTCCTCGAAAGACCGAGCGAACTGGAACCTTTGTCTTGGGAACACGTTAAGTATTTCATCACTACCGGTTTCAGTAGATTAGGCACCGTACTGCTCTTAGTAGCTCAGTACCTTTTCATCGGAATTACTGTAAGCTTTCCTATCATTCTCTTGATAGTACTGATAATCCTCATCATCTATTTCGTGAACAAGAGGAAAAGGAGAAAACGTTTAGCTGCAGACGCCGCTGCTTCTGCTGCTGAAACAAGAGAATAACGCTGATAAAAAGAAATTAGATATAGCACCACACTAAGGTAAAGGGGCATCTCGCACTGAGATGCCCCCTTTTAATCCGATAAAACCGATACACCTTTATTCGATTAATTAATTTTTATTATTTAGCACTATAGTATGTAATTTCAGAACCCGAGATCATCACTCCACTTAGAGCAGCAAGCCTATCTTCACCAAGAATAGACAACGGTTCAGACTCTTGACGAGAGCGATTAAAAAGGAAAGTAAGCTCCTTCTTGCCCGTCGCCGCTCGTCCAAAGGCATCCGTCCACTCTTCGTTCTCCGCTCCTTCAGCTTCCGGTGGATTGAGGAAACGCCTGAGCTGGAATACATCCTTGCCCACAACAGCTACTTCAACTTCACCTGTGCGGAGAACTTCATGTTCATGGCGCAAATTCAAAATACTGCGGAAAAGCTCTGTCAGTTCGGGCTCCTCTTCTTCCCATTGATAGGTACGGCGGTTAAAGGGATCCTTAAAGCCCTCCATCGCCTTTTCATCTCCATAATAGAGATGGGCAACACCCGGGAAAGCAACCTGTAGCAAAAGAGCCAGAACTAAACGGGCCTCTCCCCGCTTCCGTTCTCTCTGAGAAAGAACCCTCGCCCTCTGATCATCTCTCTTGGCCGGAGTGCTGACTCCCGCCAAGACATTAAGAACACGTTCAGTATCGTGACTACCGAGCGGATTCATCATCACATAGAGAGCTTCCTGGGGCATTATATTGAGATAATAATTAAACCTGTCGCAGGTTTTTTCAGTACTGTTATAGCC
>DIRG01000104.1:0-3020 GCA_002427475.1 Mageeibacillus sp. UBA5442 | reverse complement strand
CCAGCCTTTAGCCAATATTCCAGAACTCCGTCTTCACCGCAGATGAAATTCTTGTAACTAAGCTCTTCTTCTCTGACATTGGGCAGACTATCAAACCCCCACCAAGAATCGTAAGCAGGATCTGAATTTAGCTCTAACGTAGAAGCCGGAACTTCATCGGCCTCATCCTTTTTAAATTTATACCAAGAACTGTAGGAAGAAATCTTACCCTCAGTCCTCTCTTGCCAGGCACCCACACTGTTATAGCGACCAAATTTATTAAAATATTTACTGTCAGCACCCGTATGACTGAAGACACCGTCAAGTATAATTGAAATGCCATATTTCTCAGCCTCGGAACAAAGCTCACGGAAATCCTCTTCCGTCCCTAAGAGAGGATCTATTTTCAAATAATCGCCGGTGTCGTAGCGATGATTAGAACGAGATTGAAAAATTGGATTTAGATAAATGCAGTCCGTACCGAAAGACGCAATGTATGACAATTTCTCTTTGATGCCCTGAAGAGTACCACCAAAGAAGTCAAGAGCCTCATAACCTCCGGGCTCCTTCCCCTCAATGTCTACATCTGCTTGCCAATCATCGTGCCAGATCCGTTCCGGATAATTTAGGTAGTGCTCGATCGCCTTTTTATCAAAATTTTCTCCTCGGTTAAAACGATCCGGGAAAATCTGATAAACCACAGCACCCTTCATCCAATCCGGCGTCTTAAAATCGGCCTCATAGACGGTAACCTGAAAAGCGGGAATGGGCTCTTTTCCGCTGAGTGAGAAATGCAAACTATCTAAGAGAGTATGTCCCTGCAAATTGGAGCTGTCAGGGTCGGGAAAACACCAGCGATAACGTTCATCAGCTAAGCGCAGTTCAAACCAATAATAAAACAAGCCGGCAACATCATCCATTCTTATGCTCTGCACGAAAGAACTGCTGTCCTCTCCGGCATAATCACAATTCATGGGAATCGAACCGGAAAAGAAAGACATTAAGCCGTAAGCGTAATATAAACGTACAGATACAATCTCTTCCTGCGCTTGGTTGACATCTAGTCTAAGGGTCAGTTCCGTGTCCGTCGCTAAAGCACCCAGCGGAGATCGATAATGTTCGTCGTTAATATAGTGATCTAATCTTACTTCAGGCAAGGTCCACGTTCTCCTTCATAATATCCTGGTACAAATTAATATACTGATCAGCAGATTTGTCCCAAGAGAAATCTTTGTACATGGCGCTACGTACCATGTTGCTCCATGTATCAGGATGTTCTTTGTATACACCAATTGCTTCCTTCGCAGTGAATAATAGCTCGTGGGCGTTAATGTTGAGGAAGCCGAAGCCTGTACCGGAATGTTGGAATTTGTTATACGCCTCCACGGTATCCGCAAGGCCGCCGGTCTGGCGTACTATTGGCAGCGTGCCGTAGCGCATAGCTATCATCTGGGATAAGCCGCAAGGTTCAAAGAGTGAAGGCATTAAGTAGACGTCACCGGCACTATACATGCGGCGAGCCAACTTGCTATCGAACTTAATCAAGGAGCGCATCTTATCCGGATGCCTGCCCGCAGCCTCTGTCAAACGCCGTTCATATTCAGGATTGCCGGTACCGAGAACAAGCAATTGAATGTCTTCTTCAAGCAGCTCATCTACTATATGCAGTAAAAGGTCGAGACCCTTTTGTTCCACCAGGCGCGAGACCATGACGAAGAGAGGCGTTCTCGCTTCCTGCGCCAGACCCAGTTCAGCCTGCAAAGCCTTTTTACAGGTAGCTTTGCCTCGTTTCCAAGCCTGTGCGTTATAATTGGAAGCTATTTCTTTATCACTTTCAGGGTCGTAGCTCTTGGTATCAATACCGTTCAAGATGCCGGTCACCTTCCAGCCTTGAGCAGCCAATAAGCCATTCAGACCCTCTCCGAAATAATCAGTCATAATTTCTTTGGCGTAATTCGGCGAAACAGTTGTCACCCGGTTCGAATATTGAATACCTGCCTTTAGAAAATTCGGAACGCCGTCTTTCAAAATACCGCCTTCCGACATGTAAGAGTCAGGCAAGTCAAAGAGATCTTGAACGTTGTCGCGCCCGTGAATGCCCTGGTATTTCAAATTATGAATTGTCATCACGCTATTGATATTTTTGTGAAAGCCTTTTGCTTTGTAGTGTGCTTCTAGCATCACAGGAATCATTCCGGTCTGCCAATCGTTAAGATGCAGGATGTCCGGTTCGAAGTCCATCTCCTCTCCTAGTACCTCCAACACCGCACGTTGAAAAAATGAAAAACGTTCTATATCGAAAGAATAATCAATATACAGATTGTCGTGGCCAAAATAAAACTCATTGTCGATCAGATAAACCGGCAAACCATCCAAGTCAAGGCGAAACAAGCCACTGTACATTGTGCGCCAACCTAACTTGATCATGGCCCAGCGCACGAAGGTCAGATCTTCAAAGTATTCCTGTTTTATCGGCCGATAAAGAGGAAGAATCACACGTGCGTCATGTCCTTTCAGACGCAACATTTGCGGCAGAGAGCCTACTACATCTCCTAAGCCACCTGTCGCCGCTAAAGGATTCATTTCCGAACTGACAAATAATATTTTCATAATATCTCCTAAAAGGTATTAAACAATTGAGCCTTTTCCTATGACAACGGGAAAACCGGGATGCCCCAGTAAGCGTACACCCATTTTCACTACACTGTCTTTATCAATAATCACGTAATTCAGATCCGCGTCACTGGAAATTTGAGTATCTTGGAAAATCACAGAATTACGCAGTTTGCTACCTTGGCCAACAGTAACCCCGCGGAAGAGAATGCAGTTTTCCACATCACCCTGAATTACGCAGCCATCGGAAGCCAATACGTTCTTCACGCGTGCTCCGGGCTCAACTAAACATGGCGGTTGATTCTTCACCTTAGTATAAATTGGAGTATCTTCAGAGAAGAGCTGGTGCCTGAGGTCATCGTCAAAGAGATCCATCGAAGCCTTGAAATAGTTTGCGATTGAGTTGATACGCAAAATCTTGTCTTCTA
>DIRG01000048.1:19055-23886 GCA_002427475.1 Mageeibacillus sp. UBA5442 | reverse complement strand
TACACTGGCGTGACCGAAACAATGTCGGAAATCGCTGAAGATGAGCGGCCGACCTTTGCTTATCTCTTGGGTGAGACCGGCCTGAATGCTTTGGCTAAGGACACCTACCACTCAACTATCATGGACATGCTTGGCACTAACGTTGTTGACGTCGACAACCCTTCTTCACGCGGGGCAGGCGACGAGATCAACATGGAACAATTGATATTATGGGATCCGGAATACATCTTTTTTGCTTCAGGTTCTGTTTATGATGATGCAGCCACCGACCCCTCCTTTAGCACGCTAACTGCCATCAAAAATGACAAGTACTTTGAGGTTCCCGGTCAGCCGTACAATTGGCTCGGAGCTCCTCCTTCAGTCAACCGTTATATGGGTTTGCAGTGGATGGCGCACATCCTGTATCCTGATATTTTCACTGGAAATATAGAAAGCATAACGACCGAATACTATGAGCTTTTTTATGATTATGAACTCAGCTCAGAAGAATATGCGGAAATGATGGAAAACTCTGTTTTGGTCACTGTTCCGTAAACTGCGATTGGTAGTAAGTAGTTGAAAGCAATAACAAAAGGTAGTTATAGAAAAATACTTTTAGTCTTGGCAATTTCTCTTGTCGCTCTGTTTTTGATTTCTCTTGTGCTGGGGAGATATCCACTGAGATTATCAGAAATAGGGCGGCTGATTTTGAGCCGCTTTACCGATGTAGAGGTCACCTGGACTGATTCTGCAGAGGCGATCTTCTTCAACGTGCGTCTGCCACGCATCTGCTTGGCCGTACTGGTAGGTGCGGCTCTTTCAGTAGCAGGAGCCTGTTACCAAGGCATGTTCCGTAACCCCTTGGTCAGCTCAGACATCGTAGGAGCCTCTTCCGGAGCAGCTTTCGGAGCTGCTTTGGGAATCCTTATCGGCGCCAGTGGAGCTTGGATATCAGCTTCTGCCTTCGTCTTCAGCGCACTGTCGGTTGCTCTTGTCTATATGATCAGTAAGCTGCTCCGACAAAATCAGATTCTAGGCTTGGTGCTGGCAGGAATCATGATCGGCTCGGTCTTTAACGCCGGGACTAGCTTCCTGAAAATCATTGCCGACCCTAACGATCAATTACCGCAGATAACTTTCTGGCTCCTCGGTTCGTTGAACGGGAAGTCGATGAAGGATCTGCTTTATGCAGCGATCCTTATTGTCGCCGGCTTGCTGCCTTTGCTGGGCTTGCGTTGGCGACTCAATCTGCTGACCATGGATGAGCGGGAAGCCCAGTCGATGGGCGTGTCTGTTAAGCCGATGCGTTTGATTGTTATCGTCTGTGCAACCTTGCTAACCGCCACAAGCATCGCAGTTTCGGGTATGATCGGTTGGATTTCCTTGGTCATACCTCACTTTTCGCGTTTGCTAGTGGGCAGCAATTATCGGCGCCTCTTGCCGACTTCACTCTTGATGGGCTCTTGCTTTTTGCTCATTGTTGATAATATATCGCGCCTGGCTTATACGGCGGAAATACCTCTAGGAATACTAACTTCTCTAGTTGGAGCACCCTTTTACCTTTACTTGCTTCTCAGCCGCAGAAGCCGTTTGCAGATGTAGGTGATCTATGAGCTTAGTAGTAAAAGACTTACACTTTTCTTACGGTGATCACCAAGTCTTAAACGGTGTTTCTTTTTCTCTGCAAAAGGGCAGCCTAGTCAGCCTCCTTGGTGCCAATGGCTCCGGCAAAAGTACCTTATTCTCCTGCATTCTGCAGTTCCTGACCTCCTATGAGGGCAACATAGAGCTCGATGGTATTAATGTAGCGGACTTAAGCACTAAGGAAAGAGCAGAGAAGATTGCTTATATTCCGCAGTCGCATATTCCTGTGTTCAATTTCAGCTGCCTAGAGGTAGTGCTGATGGCAACGCAGGCAAACGGATCCTTCTTCCACTTGCCGGGTGAAGAGGATGAGGAATTGGCTCGAGAGATGCTGAAACGTGTCGGTCTGATCGGCTTTGAAGATCGAGGCTATTCACGCATATCGGGCGGGGAGAGGCAGCTGGTTTTGATCGCGCGTGCCCTGGCGCAAGGTTCCAAATTTCTCATTATGGACGAGCCGACTTCCAGTCTGGATTATGGCAATCAAATGCGTATTCTGTCGATGATTCGTGAGCTAGCCAATGAGGGCTATACGATCTTCTTGTCTACGCACCACCCGGATCAAGCCCTACTCTTTGCCGATGAGGTTATTCTTCTACATGACGGCATGATTATGGCTCAAGGCAAAGCGATGGAGGTTCTGACCTCAGAGAATCTTTCCACCATTTATTCTTTGGAGATAGATGTGGTGCCTCTGGTCAACGGTGGTATGTCGACTTGTATACCGAATGAAGTATTAAGAGAACGTTAATATTTGTCACCTTTTATTCTAAGTAGTTACGCAATTTTTCATACTGCTATGCTAAACTCAAATCATGAATTCAGATCTAACAATACGCGGAGCGCGTGAACATAATTTAAAGGACGTCTCCCTGACTCTACCTCGCAATCAAATGATCGTTTTTACCGGAATTTCAGGTTCCGGTAAGTCATCACTGGCTTTTGATACGATCTATGCCGAAGGTCAAAGACGTTACGTGGAGTCGCTGTCTTCTTATGCCAGACAGTTCCTCGGTCAATCAAAGAAGCCGGACGTAGACAGCATTGACGGTCTATCGCCGGCTATTGCTATTGATCAGAAAACGACCAGCAAGAATCCACGTTCTACGGTAGGTACGGTGACGGAGATTTACGATTACCTGCGCTTGCTATATGCCAGAGCAGGTACACCGCACTGTCCGCAATGCGGGCGTACTATAGAGCGGCAGACAGTCGATCAGATTTTGGATATCGTCATGCAGGAAGCGGAGGGCACACGATTGAATATCTTTGCGCCCGTGGTACGTGATCGCAAAGGCGAGCATAAGAAAGTGCTTGACTATCTGCGTGGCGAAGGATTCGTCCGTGTGCGCATTGACGGTGTGACCTATGAGCTGGAAGAAGAGATCAATCTACAAAGGACCCACAAGCATGTCATAGAGGTTGTCGTTGATCGTCTGATCTTGCGTGAAGATATTCGCAGCAGATTGGCCGATTCGTTAGAAACGGCTCTCAGGCTCGCAGACGGGCTGGTTATGGTTCGTTTCGAGAACCGAAATGATGAGGGTGAATTGGACTGGCGTGAGCAGCTTTTTTCTCAGAATTTTTCCTGTCCTGATTGCCAGATCAGCATCGGTGAGATTTCGCCCGGAATGTTCAGTTTTAATAATCCTTATGGTGCCTGTCCTGAATGTACAGGTTTGGGCATACATACGCATATTGATCCTGAGTTGATCCTCGCAGATCCGGAGCTTTCTCTGGAAGAAGGAGCAATCTCAGCGATCGGCTTTAACTTCAAGGATAATAACAGCTGGGCGCGAGCGCATCTTAATGCTCTGGCGGAGAAGTATAAATTCTCCTTGAAAACGCCGTGGAAGGATTTACCCCAGAAGATTAAGGATATCGTCATGTTTGGCGGCGACAACACGAAGATTACTGTCGATACCAGCATGACCCGTTATGACCGTGGCGAGCCGTATCACACAAAATGGAGCGGAGTTGTCTCAGTTTTAGAGCGTCGCTATAAAGATAGCAATTCAGGCGATATACGAGACTACTATGATCAGTACCTGGCTTATACGGAATGTTCAGCCTGTCAGGGCGGTCGTCTCAGACCGGAAAGTTTGGCTGTGACAGTCGGAGATCTGAATATAAAGGGTCTGACCGATTTGTCGGTTAGCGAAGCGCATAGCTTCCTGCAACAGGTGGAATTCCCTGATCAGGCTAAAGCGGAGATTGCAGAACCCGTGCTCAGGGAGATCAAAGCTCGCTTGCAGTTTATGCTTGATGTTGGCTTAGAGTATCTGACCTTGTCACGAGGTTCGGCAAGCCTATCCGGAGGTGAAGCACAACGGATTCGCTTGGCCACCCAGATCGGATCAGGTTTGACCGGTGTTCTGTATGTTCTTGACGAACCCTCCATCGGCCTGCATCAGCGTGACAACGCCAGGCTTTTACGTACGCTGAAAAATTTGCGTGACCTAGGCAATACTGTCATTGTGGTTGAGCATGACGAAGAAACAATTTGGGAAGCCGATACTGTCGTAGATATTGGGCCCGGGGCGGGTGAATACGGTGGCCATATTGTCTCCTGCGGGCGACCGGAGGATATCGCCAAAGATGAAAATTCTATAACCGGACAATATCTCTCGGGCAAAAAAACCATAGCTATTCCTTTAGAGCGCAGACCTCAGGAGCAGGGCTTTTTGAAGATTTATGGAGCAGCGGAGAACAACCTCAAAGAGATTGACGTCTCGATTCCGCTGGGGAACTTGGTCTGTATAACCGGCGTTTCCGGATCCGGCAAGAGTTCGCTGGCTAATGAGGTTTTGCTGAAAAAGCTGGAGCACGATTTACAGGGTTCTCGTCGCCGGAGAGGGAAGTTCGACCGCATCGAGGGCATAGAACAGTTGGATAAAGTTATTTCCATCGATCAGTCTCCTATTGGGCGCACACCGCGCTCGAACCCGGCCACTTATACGGGCACTTTTGATATGGTGAGAAAGCTTTTTGCCGAGACGCCTGAGGCTAAGGCGCGTGGTTATAAGCCCGGCCGCTTTAGTTTTAATGTTAAAGGCGGGCGCTGCGAAGCCTGTAAAGGTGATGGCGTCAACCGCATTGAGATGCATTTTCTACCTGACGTTTATGTGACTTGTGAGGTCTGTGATGGCCTGCGTTATAACCGCGAGACTCTGGAAGTACGTTATAAAGGGAAAAACATTAGCGACGT
>DIRG01000048.1:1663-18720 GCA_002427475.1 Mageeibacillus sp. UBA5442 | reverse complement strand
CGTGATACCGGGAAGACTTTCTATATACTGGATGAGCCCACCACCGGTTTGCATGCAGCTGACGTGCACAACTTAATTGACGTCTTGCATCGACTGGTAGAGTCCGGTAATACCGTCCTTATTATCGAGCATAACCTCGATATAATTAAAACTGCCGACTATATCATCGACCTGGGACCTGAGGGCGGGGAAAATGGCGGCTTTCTGGTGGCAGCGGGCACGCCGGAAGAAATCGCTGAAAACAACGATTCCTACACCGGCCTTTACCTTGCACAAATCTTGAAACGGGTGTATCCTACAGTTTCCCAGGAAAACATCGTAACAAACGTGGTCAGATCTTGAGCAAAGAAGCTTGATCACATACTATATATTTAAGGAATAGAACAACGGATATGCAAATGAGTAAATGTTCAATCTGTAAAACCAACGAAGCAGTTGTTTATGCTAACAAAATGTTCGACGGTGAAAACCGTATTGAAGGAGTCTGCCTGAAATGCGCTTACGAGCAAAATTTCGGAGGCATGGCTGAGCTATTCGAACGTGTTGGCGTGAATGAAGAAAATGTGGATGAAATAACTTCACGCATGAATCAGATGATGGAGCAATTTTCCGGTCAGAGGCCGGAAGAAGTTCTTGGCATGCTGATGAAGGGAGAATTTCCCGGCATTAATGATTCTGAGTGGTCGGATATAGAGGAGGACACTGACTTGGAAGAAGATGAAGACGATGATGAGGTTGAAGTTGAGAAGCCGCGACGTAGGGGTGGTTTCTCAGATGCTCTGTTGAGAGCTAATTCTTCGTCTGGAGAACTTGTTCCGGCAAATATCGGAGGTCCTGAAGACAGAGGCTCCAGAAGAAACCGTAAACCGCGTCGTAAATTCTTGGAGCAGTTCAGCACGAATCTTTCTGAAAAAGCAGCTAGAGGCGAAATTGACCGTATTATTGGGCGTGATGAGGAGCTGAATCATGTGATCCAGATTCTCAACCGCCGTACTAAGAATAACCCTGCCTTGATCGGTGAACCCGGCGTAGGTAAGACCGCGATTGCGGAAGGCCTCGCTGTGAGGATTCACGAAGCTAGGGTTCCGGCGAAGTTGTTGGATCAGGAAATGTTCTTGCTCGATATGACGGCTATGGTGGCGGGAACCCAGTTCCGTGGTCAATTTGAGAGCCGCATGAAAGGGGTCGTCGATGACTGCCGTCGTTCCGGTAATGTGATTTTGGTCATTGATGAGCTACACAATATTATGGGTGCTGGCGATGCCGAAGGCGCAATGAACGCCGGCAATATTCTTAAACCTGCCCTGGCAAAGGGCGAAATCCGCGTTATCGGTTCAACGACCTTAGATGAATATCGTCGCCATATAGAGAAAGACTCTGCTCTGGAGCGTCGTTTCCAGAAGGTTATGGTTAATGAACCTAGCAAAGAAGATACCTTTGATATCCTCATGGGCGTCAAAGACTACTATGAAGAACATCACCATGTTTTCTACCCGGCTCCGGTAGTGAAAGAAGCAGTACGGCTTTCTTCGCGCTACATCACAGAGCGTTTCCTGCCTGACAAGGCGATCGACCTCTTGGATGAAGCAGGTTCGTGTGCAAACCTAGCCTGTGAATGCCTCGTAGAGATCAAACAGCTGGATAATAAAATCGAGGACTTAGGGCTGGCCCAGGAAGATGTAGAGAGAGCGATTGATGAAGCTGCTCCCACACAGGATCAGGATAAACTCTATGCCAGGCGCATGGAGATTGAGTCTGAATTGAGGCGTCTGAGAGCCGAGCGGGAAGACTTGGCACGAGACTGTCATCCGATTGAAATAGAAACTCAAAATATCGCTGAAGTTGTTGAGATGTGGACCGGCATTCCGGTTGTACGTATGACCGAAGAAGAAACCTCACGACTGATTCATCTTGAAGATAGATTGCACGAACGTGTTGTGGGACAAAACGAAGCGGTCAACGCATTGTCACGAGCCATCAGACGTCATAGAGCGGGCTTTAGTCAAGAAAACAAACCGGCCACCTTCCTCTTCGTTGGGCCGACTGGAGTTGGTAAGACTGAGCTGGTCAAGGCTTTGGCAGAAGTAATGTTCGACACGGAAGAATCCCTGGTCAGACTGGATATGTCCGAATATATGGAAGCTCACACTGTGAGCAAGCTGATCGGATCTCCTCCGGGATATGTTGGCTACGACGATGGCGGACAGCTGACAGAGCAAATTCGCCGTAAACCATACAGTGTGGTGCTTTTTGATGAGATCGAAAAGGCGCATGCCGATGTTTATAACATCTTGCTTCAAATCATGGATGACGGCCGTCTGACAGACAGTCACGGTCGCGTCGTGAGCTTTGAAAACTGCATTATAGTTATGACCAGTAACGCCGGCACGACACTTAAAGGACATACCATCGGCTTTGGAGCTGATGGGCATGTCGCGATGGAAGAAAGAATTGATGGCGTTTTGAAAGATATTTTCCGTCCTGAATTCTTAAACCGTATAGATGAAACTGTCGTCTTCCATGAATTAAGTAGCGAAGAAATAAGAGCGATTGTTGATCTGATGTTGAAAGATCCGCTTGCTGATATGGCTCGACGCAATATCATATTGGAAGTCACAGACGACGCTAGAGACTTGCTGGCGCAAGAAGGATATGAACCTAAATATGGTGCCAGACCTCTACGCCGCAAGATCCAACGCCGCATTGAAGACATTCTGGCGGATCTGTGGTTATCCGGTGACCTCAATTATGCTGAGAAAGTTATAGTAGATAGCGCTGACAATGTCGGTGCGGAAGTTGCATCACCCGATATGGGCGGTCCACATTATGATGATAGCGCTAATTACGCTTTTATCTGGAAGAATAAAGCACTAAGTTTGAAAACGATATGAGTATTCCTGAGATTAGCCAAATAGTACGTATACTGCTGCTAGCCCTACTTGCATTAGGGCTAGCACTTTTTGTTTTCAGGCGGCTACGCCGTAAGGTCGAATCAGCGGCCAAGAATGAGATCAAAAAGAACGATGACACGCTGGTCGGCATGCGTGCAATAGCAGTGACTGAGTTGCGTCCCAATGCTATTGGGCAGATTCGCTCCGCCTTGTCTTCGGAAAAGGAAGATGAAATTGCCTTAGGTGGCACGGATAAGTCGTCCTTCGAAGTTTACCCGGCCATTTCCACGCAAATTATATCGAAAGGCAGATCAGTCAGAGTGATTGGTGGTAACAACGAACTCTATCGAGTGCGGGCTGCAGTTGATACTTACGCTAGTGATAAGAAATAAGCGACCTGGCGTAGCCAGCGTGCTGCGGCCGGCTTTTTTTCTCAAATATTCGCTATAATGACGTGAGAATGCACAATAATGTATATCACTTATAATATCTAGAAAAAAAGGAGGATCATGCCATGTTGAGCCTTAAGACCCAACAAGCAATGCCCTTTATCTCGGAAGAAGAGCTTGAGAATTTACTTCCGTTTATGGCAACTGCTCACAAGCAATTGGAAAGCGGAACCGGACCGGGAGCTGAATACTCAGGTTGGTATCATCTGCCCCGGATAAACACGGAAGAGAATCTGCGGGAAATTGAAGCGGTAGCAGCTAGGCTGCGTGAGTCCAGCGATATATTTTTGGTTTTAGGTATCGGAGGCTCCTATCTGGGTGCCAGAGCAGTCATCGAAGCCTGCAATCATCATTTCCCGACATTTATGAACAAGTCGCAGCGTGGCGCTCCTTTAGTCCTTTTCGCCGGACATCAACTCAGTGAAGATTACCTAGCTGAGCTTTGCGATATTATCGAAGATTACGATGTCAGCCTCAATGTAGTTTCCAAATCCGGGACAACCACTGAAACCGCCATCGCCTTTCGCGTTTTGCGCTCTTTCATGGAGAAGAAATACGGTCCTGAAGAAGTGAAGCAACGCATCGTCGTGACAACGGATGCTGAGAGGGGTGCTTTGCGCACTTACGCAGATGAGGCCGGAGTCAGCTCCTTCGTTGTGCCTGACGATATCGGTGGACGCTATTCTGTCTTGAGCGCAGTTGGATTGCTGCCAATTGCCGTTGCAGGTATTCCTATCCGCGATCTCCTAGGCGGTGCTGAGTGGGCGTACGAGAAATATCTGAAATTTGAACCTGAAAATATAAACGACTGCGTGCACTATGCGTTGATGCGCCATGTGTTGGCCCAACGCGGCTATCTCATGGAGATGATGGTGAATTACGAGCCTTCGATGGCGATGTTTACTGAGTGGTGGAAGCAGCTTTTCGGCGAAAGTGAAGGTAAGAACGGTCGCGGTATTTTCCCCGCAGGGGCGAACTTTACTACCGATTTGCACTCGCTCGGACAATACATCCAGGAAGGCAGAAGGATACTGTTTGAGACCGCGATTCTCTTTAAATCTTCCATACGCGAATTGAAGGTGCCACTGCAAGAGGATGATTCGGATCAGCTGAATTATCTTGCCGGCAAGAGCTTGCACGAAATCAATCGCACAGCAGCACTGGGAACCAGTATGGCGCATGTGCGCGGTGGAGTGCCTAATTTGAGCTTAGAAGTCACACAGCGTTCTCCTGCACATATAGGTGCTCTCATTTACTTCTTTGAAAAAGCCTGTGCCCTCAGTGGTTATCTTGACGCTATCAACCCCTTCGATCAGCCCGGAGTTGAAGCCTATAAAAAGAATATGTTCGCACTTCTGGGTAAGCCGGGTTTTGAAGAAGAACGTGCACTACTCTTAGAAGAACTGAAAGAAAAATAATCGATAAATAATGAATAAAAAAAGAATGCAAACGCGTTCAATTTTGCAACGCGTAGAAAAGCCGAGCCGCTATGTCGGTGGCGAATGGAACCTAATAGATAAGTCAGAGAGCTTTGCTCAGCTCAGCCCGCAGGAACGTCTGCACGTGGCTTTTTGTTTCCCTGATTTATATGAAATTGGTATGTCTAATCTGGCATTGCAGATCCTCTACCAAGCAGTTAACGCCCAAGAAGGGATGTACTGTGAACGTGCTTTCATGCCGGCACCGGATATGCGTGAAATTTTGCGAGAAGAGCAGATCCTGTTGGAGTCTATCGAGTCAGGCACTCCTCTGAGTGACTTTGATGTGTTAGCCTTCAGCCTACATTATGAGCTCTCATATACTGCAGTCTTGGAAATGCTGAATCTGGCAGCGATCCCATTCTCTCGATCAGAGCGTGATGATTCCCACCCGCTCCTGATTGCGGGAGGACCGATTACCTGTAATCTTGAGCCGATGGCTGAGTTTTTCGATTTGATCCAATTGGGCGAAGGAGAGACGGCCTTAGCTGAATTGTTGGAAGTCTTTCGCGAGCATAAAGCCCGCGGAGACTCGCGAGAAGCCTTTTTACGGGCAGCGTCAACGATTGAGGGGATCTATGTACCGGGTTTTTATGAAGCTGTCTATGACGAAACCGGCTTCGTTGAACTGAAGCCGCTCAACCCTGCAGCCCCTGCAAAAATCATAAGACGCTTTGAGCCGGATCTCGATGAAATAATCTATCCTACGGAGCCACTACTGCCTTTGATGGAAGTTGTGCATGATCGTGCGGTGCTGGAACTCTTCCGCGGCTGCTCGCGCGGTTGCCGTTTCTGCCAGGCGGGCTATACTTACCGCCCAGTGCGTGAACGTTCTCTCACGACCTTGACTGAATATACGGAAAAACTTCTAGACTCGACCGGTGCGGACGAATTGGGTCTGCTGTCCCTCTCGAGTAGCGATTATAGTGAGCGGGATCGCCTGATGCCGGCTCTAATCGAAAAAACGGCAAATTGTCATGTCAATTTATCTTTACCGTCCTTACGCTTGGACTCCTTTGATTTTGATTTAATGGAACAGATCTCCGGCACGCGCAAAGCGGGTTTGACCTTCGCCCCTGAAGCCGGCACTCAGCGCTTGCGCGATGTTGTCAACAAGAATATTACGGAGGAGGATCTGCTGCAGGCTTGCGATATTGCTTTCCGAGGCGGCTGGACCAATATCAAATTATATTTCATGTTGGGACTACCAAGCGAGACAGAGGAAGACGTTAGGGGGATTGCCGATCTCTGCTGGAAAGTTCTGAATGTCTGGAAAGAGATTCCGCCAGAAGAGCGCAAACGACAACCCAAGATAAGCGCAGCCATCTCCTTCTTTATTCCGAAACCTTGGACACCCTTCCAGTGGGCAGAACAGATCACTCCCACTCAGATGAAAGAAAGAGTGCGTCTGCTGACAGACTTGCTGCGTGATCGCCGTATTAGCTTGCAGTGGCATGAATACGAGAGTTCACGTATCGAAGGGGTGTTAGCTCGCGGCGACCGCCGTTTGGCACCTGTAATTGAACAAGCGTGGCGTGATGGCAGTTTTCTCGATGCTTGGCATGAACACTTCTCCGCGGAACGTTGGGATCAAGCGCTGGCGGCTAACGGTTTGAGCAGTGATGATTACACACGTGCTCGCAGTACAGATGAAGCCTTGCCTTGGGATCATATGGATGTCCGCGTCAACAAGCGCTTTTTGCTGCGTGAGCTACAGCTGGCTATGGAAGGTAAGACAAGTGCTTCATGCATGGATCAGTGCAGCTACTGCGGCTTACAGAGCGAACACTGTGGTATCTGTCTGCAATGGCAAGAGCAGGTGGAGGATGAGCCCGTTTTAGAGCAAGAAGCTGCTGAGCTCTCTTTAAGTGAAGTCAAGATAGCTACACCTGAGATTGATCCGGAGCAAATGCGGAAAGTACGGCTTTTCTATGCTCGTAGCGGTGCCCCGGTTTACCTGGCCCATTTGGACATGATGCGCCTCTTTGAGCGCGCCTTGGCTAGGGCCGACTGGCCACTGGCCTGGAGCGAGCAGGCGTATAACCCCAGACCGCAGCTGGTCTTCGCATTGCCTGTTGCTTGTGGTATTGAAACTCGTTTCGAGCCTTTCGAACTAACTCTGACCGAAGAGATAGATCTGGATACAGCTGTGGAGCGACTTAATTCTCAACTGCCAGCCGGCATGAGTATCGAACACGCTGAATACATTGATCTTGGACACAGAAAGAGTATCATGTCCTTAGTTGAAGCGGCTGAATATGAGTTCGTCGGTAAGGGAGTCGGCTCAGCCTATAGGGAAGTTTTTACCGGAGAGCCGGTCTTTTTTACAAGGACGCGTAAAGGCAAAAGCCGTGAACTCGACTTAGCTGCCCAGATTTTAGAGTCAAAAGAGCTTTCCGAAGATTGCGTTCGGCTGCTTAGCGTAGCGGGGAGCAGGGACAATCTGCGGCCTGATAATTTCCTAGAGGCTCTACAGGAACGAGGAGCTTTGACGGAAGAGGAAGTGAACGCTATTCGGGTGATTAGGCACAAAGTAATCTTGGCAGACGAAGATCGCTGATCTCTATATGAATTGAGCTGATCTGTGTATAATGTTTAGATGATATTTACTTTGCGTTATTAACTTATACTTGAAAAATGGATTAATTTCGAAAAAGCAGGAGTGATGCAGTGATCAAATTGGCAACGGTGTTTCGCGATGGCATGGTCTTACAGCAAGGCGTGGTCAGCCGCTTATATGGTTTTGCGCCGGAAGAAAGCAAAGTGCATCTGAGTATAGAGCGGCAAGCTCTAGATGAAGCCAGTGCACTGGAAAATGCCAGCCGTTACGGAATTATATATGAAGAGGACGACGTTACAGAGAGAGACGGTTACTTTCAGATAAAGCTTCCGGCATTGGAAGCATCTTTCGATAAATATATTATTAAAGTCTCCAGTACTGAATATGAGATCATTCTCCAGGATGTTTTGGTCGGTGAAGTCTGGTTAGCTGCCGGTCAAGATAATATGGCGCAAACTGTGCGCGAATCTGATGTGGATCAGTTATTGGATAAAGCTATTAATCTTGAAAATATACGCTTTTTCCAAATGAATGAAAATGGCCTCAGCGCCAGTACTCCGAGCTATAGTCCCTATCCTTTGGGTGAAGCGGCGGATGCTTTTTGGTTGCGCGGCAATCAGGTTCATTTGGTTAAAGATGTGTCGGCGGCGGCTTTTTCTTTCGCTTGGCATCTCTCACAGTCTATCAATGTGCCGATTGGAATCATCAACGCTGCTTGCCCGGGAACGCATATTCATTCGTGGCTACCACGAGAGGTTTTGGAGAAAGACCCTATTTTGAAAAGCCATGTCCGGGAGTTGAAGCTTTATCGCGACGATGATACGTGGAATCTTGAATCAATAGAAAGAACAGTTAAGGAAGAGGGTTTGTCGGAGGAAGAGGCTTTCGCCAGACATCGTAGCGTGCGGCCACAAACGGCTGCTCTGCTGGACGGCAGACAACCCGATGCGGTGGAGTCGAGCTCCACGCTGATCCCTCGTCCTCAGGTAAGGCGAACCATGGTGCACAAACGCACAGTTCCCTTGCTGCGTGTCTTCGATCCGAAAAACCAACCGGGTGCCATGTTCAACCACAAGCTGTCTCCATTAGTGGGTATGGCTTTGCGCGGTGTACTTTGGCTTCACGGTGAGAGCGATGTTGATAGTCCGGATTTTTATAGCAGAGCCCTCGAAGAATTAGTTGCCAGCTTTAAGGAATTGTTTATTCCCGCAGATGAGAGTCTACATTTTATCTACGCTCATCTCCAGTCTTATTTATATCGTGATCTTGGTCCTTATGATCTCGCGGTTTTTAATGAAATGCTGACCCGTTGTCATCACTGTCTGGACGTATCTTGCGGCCTTGTGACACAGTATGACTTGCCGCTTGATTATCAGAAAGATGAATCCGTGTGCCTAGCGCTTACCCCTTGGGCCAAGCTGCAGCTTGGTGCGCGCATGGCGTTAATTGCTCGCGGCTTATGCGGTGAAGAAGGCGTCTCAACTTCTGCACCTGAACCGGTTTCGTTGGAACAGGTCGGCAATAAATGGATGATCAATTTCACGGATAGTGCCGTGCAGGGCGGAGGGCTGCGTTTGCCGGCCGGAGAAACTGAGCTTAAAGGCTTCTCCATCTGTGGAGAGAACCGTGTTTTTATTCCTGCGCAGGCTCGCATACTTTATGGTGTAAGAGTTTTGGTCTGGCACGATGAAATAGACAATCCTGAATCTTTGACTTATGCCTTTGACAACTTCAACAGCCACGCAAACCTCTACGGTTCGAACGGGCTTCCGGTTGTGCCGTTCCGTCTGGATCTGGGCGAGTCCCTTTTCTTGAAACCGACGCCTTGGGCAGACATGGATCAGCTAGAGCAGATGATTTGGAAAAAATCGATCGATGATGATGAACCGCGTGTAAAAAAGACGGACTGGCCGGACAAGGAAAATCTCTGGCAGGTTTGGCGAGGGCGTGGCAAATTTTCCTTCTTGGAAGCACGCGACATAGACTCGTGGAAAGGTTTGTGTCTGGAATACCGCAATGCTGATGATAGGATCCTCGAATTTGGCCCTTATCTGGATTATGAATCCGCCTATCCGCCTTTAAATCTGGAACCTTTCAGCCGCATGAACCTGATCTTGAAGAATCCGGACCACAGAGATAAGAGATTGATCCTAAGAATTGAAGATGCGAATGGTGTAAAGTATGAAGCGTCGCCGCAAATTATTAAAGACGATTTTCGCGATCAAAATTTGTTATGGCGATTAGATGAGATAACTGTTAACCGCGCCCAGATCGTGCGGCTGAGTTTCCAACTGAGCGATCGGGGAGGGACAGGGGCGATACATTTTCACCGCATTAGATTCTCGGGTTTTGATCCTTCAGTCGAGTTTGCTTTGCATGATTATGGACGTTAAACGTTTGATTATAAGGGAGATTGTTGATGAGAAAAATTGATTCTGTGCCGAAACATTTTGACCCGGCTGCTGAAGAAGAAAAAATATATAAGGAGTGGATGGAAGCAGGGGCTTTCCGAGCGGAAGCGCCGTCCACCAAACGCCCTTTTACGATTATGATGCCGCCGCCCAATATCACAGGCGAACTACATATGGGCCATGCTCTTGATACTTCGCTACCTGACGCTTTAATTCGTTATCATCGTCTACTGGGCGATAATGCTTTATTCCTGCCTGGAACGGATCACGCTTCGATCGCTACTGAAGTGAGAGTTACAGCTGCTCTGGAAGCAGAAGGGCTGAGTAAAGATAAACTAGGGCGCGAAGGATTTCTCGAACGTACCTGGGAATGGAAAGATAAATATAACGACCGCATTATTGAACAGCAGAAACGCTTGGGTGTTTCCTGTGACTGGAGTCGCCATCGTTTTACTTTGGACGAGGGTCTGTCGAAGGCTGTCGTTGAAGTTTTTGTCAGACTGTATGAAAAGGATTTGATCTATCGCGGCGAGCGTATGATTAACTGGTGTCCCGGTTGCCTAACCTCTATTTCCGACATTGAAGTCGAACATGAGGAACAAGATGGTGCGCTATATTATATAAGATATCCTTTTGTTGATGCAGAGGATGGAATTATGATTGCGACGACGAGACCGGAGACCATGCTGGCGGATACGGCTGTAGCGGTTAATCCGGAAGATGAACGTTTTCTGAATCTGATTGGGCGCAAACTACAGTTACCTTTGACCGATCGCCAGATACCTATCATCGCCGACGAATACGTCGATATGGATTTCGGTACCGGCTGCGTCAAGATTACCCCTGCCCACGACCCCAATGACTACGAAGTCGGTTTAAGGCACAATCTACCTTTAATTTCGGTCCTAACAGAAGAAGCCAAAATGACTGAAGATACCGGGAAGTATGCCGGTATGGATGTAATTTCCGCACGCAAAGCGGTAGTGGCCGACTTGAAGGATCTTGGTCTCTTAAGCGAAGTAGAGGATATTAAGCATAACGTCGGCACTTGTAGTCGCTGCCACAGCTTGATTGAAGATAGACCGTCTCTGCAATGGTTTGTCAAAATGGAGCCTTTAGCCAAGCCAGCCATCGCTGCTGTGAAAAACGGCGAGACCGAGTTTGTTCCGCAACGTTTCGAGAAAATATATTTCAACTGGATGGAAAATGTAAGAGATTGGTGCATTTCCCGACAACTGTGGTGGGGACACCGTATACCCGCATGGTATTGCGACGATTGTGATGAGCTCATCGTGGCGCGAGAAGAACCGACTTCCTGCCCGCATTGTTCCTCTTCCTCTTTGAGCAGAGATGAAGACACATTAGACACTTGGTTCTCGTCTGCACTCTGGCCTTTTTCCACTTTGGGTTGGCCCGAGGATACGGTCGATCTGCAAACTTTCTATCCAACAGATGTGATTGTTCCCGGCTACGACATTATCTTCTTCTGGGTCGCACGCATGATCTTTTCGGGTATCGAACACACAGGAACAGTACCTTTCAGCAAAGTTTTGATACACGGTATGGTGCGCGATTCTAAGGGTCGCAAGATGTCTAAATCGCTCAATAACGGCATCGATCCACTGGAAGTAATCGACGAATACGGAGCTGACGCTCTGCGTTTCTCCTTGATTTACGGAATTGCTCCGGGTAACGATATGCGCTTCCATGAAGAAAAAGTAGAAGCGGGCCGCAATTTCATGAATAAGCTCTGGAACGCTTTCCGCTTCGTCTTAATGAACTTGGATGAAGATAGAGACTATAGCGATATCAGCCCCGAGATGTTGAAAGTCGAAGACAGATGGATTCTGCACGAAACACATCATGTAATCAAAGATGTCGCCGATTACCTAGACAAGCTGGAACTGGGTTTAGCTCAAGAAAGGGTGTATCAGTTTGTTTGGGATCTCTATTGCGACTGGTACATCGAGTTTGTCAAGGAGAGATTGCATCAGGGCGGCAGCAGCGGTCGAGCGGCACAGATGGTTTTATTTGAGGTGCTTCAAGTTATCATCAAGATTTTGCATCCTTTCATGCCTTACGTGACTGAAGCGATTTATGGTCATCTGGAATTAGAAGGACAGCTGATCAGCTCAAGCTGGCCACAGTTTGAGAACTACTCGACAGATGATGAGGCGCAAAGTACGATGACCCGACTAATGGAAGCCATTCGCGGTGTTCGGAATTTACGCGCTGAATATCAAGTACCCGCAGGCAAAAAAGTGAATGCCGTGGTCAGAGCCGAGGATAAGATTGCTCAGCGACTAATTGATGGCAAAGATACGCTTTCGCGCCTAGCAGGGATAGGGGAGATTAGCCGTGACCTAGATACCGAAACTTTAAAAGACGGTGTTGCGGTCCAATTCCCGGGTGGAGAATTGCTGATTTCAATGCGCGAGCTGGTCGACATAAATGAAGAAATTGAACGCCTAGATAAAGAGAAAGAACGCATCCAAAAGGAGATTCAACGTTCTCAAGCTATGCTCAAGAACAAGAAGTTTATCGAACGTGCTCCGGAAGAAGTTGTTAATAACGAGAAAGCAAAATACGAACGTTACCAAGAAGAGCTGGAAAAGGCTGAAGAGCGAATGGAAACTCTTCGCTCTATGCTATAATTTCAAGTGTTAAGAACAAGCCTCTAAGGGCTTATGCCTGCTAATAAGGACGAGTAAGGAGAATATTATGCCGTTAGTATCTACGAAAGAAATGTTTGAGAATGCCTACAAGGGTGGCTATGCAATTGGAGCTTTTAATGTCAATAATATGGAGATTATCCAAGGCATAACCCAAGCAGCTAAAAAGCTGGATGCTCCATTGATTCTGCAGGTTTCTGCCGGAGCTCGTAAATATGCCAATCAGACATATTTAACCAAGCTGGTTGAAGCAGCCATAATCGAGACAGGACTGCCTATCGCACTGCATCTGGACCACGGTGATTCATACGAACTATGCGTTGATTGTATTGACAGCGGCTTTACTTCAGTCATGATTGACGGTTCACATCTGCCCTATGAGGAAAATATCGCTTTGACACGCAAAGTGGTTGAGTACGCTCATAATCACGACCCCATCGTGATGGTGGAAGCCGAACTGGGCCGCTTGGAAGGTGTAGAGGATGATATCAATGTATCTGCTGAAGAAGCATCTTATACCGATCCGGAACAAGTAGAAGATTTCGTTAAGCGCACCGGCTGTGACTCATTGGCGATCGCTATCGGTACCAGCCACGGAGCTTACAAGTTCAAACCCGGTCAGACACCGGAACTGCGTTTCGATATCTTGGAAGAAATTGAGCGCCGCTTGCCCGGTTTCCCGATCGTTCTTCATGGAGCTAGCTCGGTTATTCCTGAGTTTGTGGACATGATCAACGAGCATGGTGGAGATATGCCCGATGCGATCGGTATTCCGGAAGATATGCTGCGCGAAGCTGCCAGCAGAGCAGTTTGTAAAATTAATATAGACAGTGACCTGCGCTTGGCTATGACAGGTACCATCCGCAAGCACTTTGCAGAGCATCCTTCTGATTTTGACCCCAGAAAATATCTTGGTCCTGCCAGAGATGCGATAGAAGCCATGGTACATCGCAAGATAGTTGATGTTCTCGGTTGTGCCGGAAAGGCGAAAGACTTGCGTGGAATCTAAGGCATCTGACAGAAAATTTTCAGATATGATTACAGACTCGGAGGAATGGTTAGACAAGCTCTCCGAGTCTGCTGCTATGCAGGAAATTAAAGAACTGCGCGAGCAGCTACAAGAGTACAATCGCGCATACTACGATCTTGACGATCCTTTGATTACCGATGCCGGTTACGACCTTCTCTCCCAGCGTCTGAGACGGATTGAAGCTGCTTTCCCGCAATTGGCTGATGAAGAATCTCCTACAAGTATCGTAGGGGGCAGAGCCAGCGAGCGCTTTCAGCGAGTTCCGCACCTTTACCCGATGCTGTCTCTTAACGATGTATTTTCACTGGAAGAAGTGGAAGATTTCATCCGCCGTATGCGGGCCACCGAAAACGAAGCACAGTTTATAGTCGAAGCTAAAATTGATGGACTTTCCCTTTCGGTCGCTTACGAAAATGGCGTTTTGCAAAGAGCTGTCACGCGCGGTGACGGTGTCAACTTCGGAGAGGATGTAACCCTGAACGCCTTAGAGATCAGCAACTTACCTCATAGACTGAGCGAAACCATCTCGGATCTATCGGTCAGAGGAGAAGTTTATCTGCCTATAGAGGAATTTGAGCGCATAAACGAAGAGCTGGCCAACAACAATGCCAAGGTTTTTGCTAATCCGCGCAATGCCGCAGCGGGTACCTTGCGTCAGCTGGATTCAGCGGTAGTGAGAGAACGTGGTCTGGCTTTTTTGGCTTTTGAGATTCAAAATTCTTCTCGCCGCTTTGATTCTGATCGAGAAGAATTGATCTTCTTGGAATCTCTTGGTTTCGACACTATTAAACCTTCTGCTGCGCTCGAAACTGCAGAAGAGATTTTTGCTGAAATTGAACGCATAGATCAATCGCGCGGAGAGTTTCCCTATGAGATAGACGGAGCAGTGGTCAAGCTTAACCAGCTCAGTCTGCGAGAGCGGCTTGGAGCGACCAGTAAGGCACCGCGTTGGGCTGTAGCCTACAAGTACCCTCCGGAAGTAAAAGAGACGCAAATACTCGAAATTAGAGCACAAGTCGGACGCACAGGCAAGATTACGCCTTTGGCGATCTTGGCGCCGGTTCAGCTGGCCGGAACTACTGTGCAGAGAGCTACTTTGCATAATCAAAACTATATTGACAAGTTAGATGTCAGAGTAGGGGATACGGTCCTTGTTCATAAAGGTGGCGAAATTATTCCTGCTGTTTTGGGGACTGTTAAAGAACGCAGAGATGGCAGTGAAGAAGTATATCGTCTGCCGGGCAATTGCCCTTCCTGTGACTCTCCGACTACATTCCTGGACGAAGGTGTTGACCTTTTCTGTACAAACACTGATTGTCCGGCGCAGATGGTGCGCCATCTTTCATATTTTGCTTCGCAAAGCGCAGTTTCCATTGACGGTTTGGGCAGCAAAACAGCTTTAGCCTTAAGTGAAGAAAACTATGTCACTTCTTTGGCAGATATTTACAGCTTAAAAGACAAGCGTGACGACTTGATCGCCTGGGGCGGCATCGGGCGCGAAAAATCTGTCGACGCCTTATTGGCTGCGATCGAAAATTCTAAGGGCGTTCCCTTGTTCCGACTGTTGACCGGTTTCGGTATTCCGCACGTCGGCGTGCAGACAGCACGCTCGCTGGCGCAAGCAATGAAGTCTTTGGATGAAATCTCCGCTGCCACTGTCGAAGAACTGTCAGCGATCCCCGATATAGGACAAAAAACTGCAGAGGCAATTAGAGACTGGTTTGCTTTGCCGCAGTCTCAGCATTTGATCTCGGAGCTGAAAAAAGCCGGCGTAAGGACAAGTGAATCTGAGCAAGTAGAGGAAGAGGCATCCACTAAGCGCTTTGAAGGGCTAACGTTCGTCTTGACGGGTACCTTGCCTACTCTGAGCCGTAATGAAGCTAAAGCGTTGATTGAAAAGGAAGCCGGGAGCGTGACTGGCAGTGTTTCCAGTAAGACTAATTATCTTTTGCTCGGAGAGGATCCCGGCAGCAAGTATGAACGCGCGGTTTCGCTAAATGTTCCTGTAATATCTGAGGCTGATCTCTTAGCGATGTTAGAAGAAAATGAAGGAAGTGTTTAACTGATGCGTTGGTATTTTTTGTGGGGTTTAGTCGCAGCTTTTGTCATGGTACTCGTACTCTTTATACTTATGATGATCGCTTTGCGCAGAAACTGGAATCACACTAACAGATCTGTTGTTTCCTACTTTATTCCATTATTACTTATGTCCATGCTCATATATATGGCAGCGAGCCAATTTGTACCGCGCGTGTTTGACGCTGTTCAGATCGTCTATGGTCAATATGCGAGTACTGAGGCGACTTTGTCCGCAGAAAACTTCCAAAGCAACCGCATTGTCACAGAAGATCAAGTCTTTTACTATCCGCCATCGCTTAATGATGAGCCGGAAGCGGGCCGCTATCAGATTTATTACACCGAGCGCACACATTACGTAATGAACTTAATTTTTGTAGGTGAGACGGAAGATTCGATTGACGACCCTGCCGCCACGCCCTAATTTCGATCTGATCAAAACATTTCATCAGCTTCTTCGCTACAATTGACAGAAGGAGGTGATGGTAATGACAAAACAACCGGTCATAGCCGCCGATTTGCAAAGTGCGTATGAGCTCAGCCTACGCAAACCTCAAAAGGAAATCGGTCTTTATTTCATCTCATCTAATCGTGAACTTTTAAAACATGTTGAAAAAGTAATGAACCGTTACGGAGCCTTCGGCATCATGGATGCATCGGGCCGAGTACACTATCTCTTGGATGCGCGTAAAGGCATACCTTACGCAGAGAACCAATTTCTTGAAACAGTCTCAAGTTTAGTAGAGGATCATGTTAAGGAAGAAGTGGACTATCAGCGCGAAACGCAGAATTTAGTTAATCAAATTCTGGGTAGGTACGCCTTTAATAAGGATTTGCGCGGTTATAGAATCCTCTTTACCATGCTTGAACTGAGTCTGGGTGACTATTCTTTGCTAAACCCGATCAGCAAACGACTGTATACACAGGTGGCAAAGGTTTTTAATGTGACTGCATCTCAGGTGGAACGCAATGTGCGCTATCTATTTGAAGACTTGATGGCAAAAGAAAAGATAATGCGCGTCAAGACAAAGGAGAAAAGATATTATTTGTCCTCCGAAAATGGACGATTGCCTGTAGCTAAGACAGTTGTAAAGTTGTGGCAAATATGTCGCTTGGAAGCAGAAGGGGATTTGCTAGAGGAGTTGGATAAAGTAAATGAACTTGCTACCTCAGCATAATTACTGACAAAAAAACTCCGCCTCTTTGAGGCGGAGTTAATCTTTAATAATCCTGTGATGAATTTATTTGTTAACTTTTTCTTTCAGGTTTTTGCCTGCTTTAAATACTGGTGCTTTGGATGCAGGAATCATGATTTCTTCTTTTGTCGCGGGGTTACGGCCTTTGCGTGCTTTGCGCTCGCGAACACTGAATGTGCCAAATCCTACCAGGACGACTTTCTCTTCTTGAGCTAGGGCATCGGTAATAGTGTCGAGAACAGCGGACACAGCTTTTTCACTGTCCTTTTTGGTTAGTCCTGTGGACTTTGCGAC
>DIRG01000048.1:0-1434 GCA_002427475.1 Mageeibacillus sp. UBA5442 | reverse complement strand
TTGAACATTATGAAGCGAAGAAGATTGAGTTGTCAAGCTTTTGAGGCTTTTTTCAACGAAAAGAGGCAATTTTTGCAATTATTATAAGAAAACTTACTGAAAACGTTCTTTTTCCATGTATTTAGGATGTATAATTGCAGAAGCTGATGCTTAAGAAATGCCTGTTTCTTGCATGATCCGGGACTATCTAGTAAAATTGCGCCAGTGATAGATACGCACTACATGAGGGTTTATGTTGAATAGAAAAAAGATAACGCCTAAAAAGCTGATTTTATTTGTATATGATCTGGTAGCAACTTTAATAGCCATGCTTCTGGCAGTCTTCATTATCCACAACGGGAGCATACCGCATGCCCAATGGCAGATCTTTATTGCGACCTGGTTTATCCTGCCGCTAACAGCTTTAATCATTTTTAATTTAGTTGGTTTTTATGATCAGATGTGGGCTTTCGCTCGCGGCTATCAGTACTTGGTTTTAGTCGCCGGTACGACATTGCAATTGATTCTGTCCGTTTTGATTATGCAAATAAAGGACAAACATTTTACTTTCGCAACTTACGTCGTCTACTGGTTCCTTCTCACATCAGCGGTGTTTGTGATTCGCTTTATTTACCGTTTCTATTCCTCTTCTGTGAGATTGCGAAGAAGGGGCAGGGAGAAGCAGGATCAAATCAGAGTAATGATTGTAGGCGCCGGTGAGGCCGGATCCCAACTGATCACGGAGATTAAAACCTCCATGTCTAACCGGGTTCCTCTGCTCTTGATTGACGATAATCCTTTAATTTTAAATTATAAGAATAACGGTATTCCTGTTTTGGGGAATCGCCACGACATTCCTGCGCTGGCTGAAAAATACGATATTGACGAGATAATTATTGCTATACCTTCGGCCTCCAGGACTACGATTCGGGACATTGTTGATATTTGTTATCAGACCGAGAGTCGCGTTAGTATTTTGCCTTTTTATACTCAACTGCGCGACAGCAAGGTGCGCTTGACGGATGTTCGCGACATAACTATTGAGGACCTTTTGGGCAGGGAAGAAGTCGACCTGGATTTGCAGCAGATCTCGAAATATATCCGTGGTAAGACGGTTCTTGTTACCGGCGGCGGTGGTTCCATTGGATCGGAGCTGGTTCGACAGATTGCAGCCTATAGACCTTCTGTGCTGCTTATTTTTGATATCTATGAAAATTCTGTTTATTCGTTACAGCAGGAATTACTCGCCACCTACGGCAATAGCCTCAATTTCCGTGTGCTGATCGGTTCTGTTCGGGACCAAAGAAGGATAGCTCAAGTGTTTGAGCAATGGCAGCCGGATTTGGTTTTCCATGCTGCTGCGCATAAGCACGTGCCTTTGATGGAAGATAATCCTTGCGAAGCTGTAATTAACAACATCTACGGAACGTATAATGTGGCTCGGCAAGCCGGTCG
>DIRG01000029.1 GCA_002427475.1 Mageeibacillus sp. UBA5442 | reverse complement strand
ACCGACCAGACCAAGGTAGAGCTGCTGTACAACGCGATGAAAAAATGGTGCGACGGGGCGGTTTTTGTATGAGCTCTACTATGGAGCCGGAAACCGAACCCCGCTTTGCTATTTATGATAGCTATTCCGCGTGCAGGATGGTATCCTGTGTGCTTGACACGGGACAGCGCCAATTGATTGAAAGGAGAAAACATGTATGACAAATAAGGAAATTGGCGAGATGTTCAATCGCCACAATCTGGTCAGAGGGTACGTCTTCCCCTATGAAGGCTATCGGAGTGAATACTGGTTTGAGGAATCGCCCTCCAATATCGCAAACTTTATCATGCAATACAGGGACGCGCGGGAGATTATCCTCACCGACACCATGGACCGCAAAATCCTGAATACCATCGGGGAGTTTATCGACCACTGCCCGGATCAGGAGCTCTTACAGCAGATTCTGCCGCATCTTATCCCCATGCAGAAGGGCAAAGCACAGCCGCAGGAGTTCCCCGTTGCTACAGACGCACAGGTGGAAGCATATTTCAGCGGGCGCGGTGAAATGGAACTTAGCATGTAATCAATTTTTATGGAGGTGATCACGATGAGCGTAAACGCCAGAGAAGAACAATATGAGCATGTGGAGCTTTTCGGAAAACCGGCTCTTTACACCAGTTCAAGAATTGACCGCAATACAGTACCCGATGGCTTTTACTGCTATGACCTGCGCGGTTCCGACTATGATCCCGGCAAGCCGGTGACAGTGGAAAATTGGGTTGTCGTCAATCATGTAGGTACGGTAGTGACCGCAAAACCGGTCACCATTCCCAAAAGCGGCACCCGCCAACTGAGTGGCAAGCTCAACTTTCTCGATGAGTGTCTGACGCTGGCTGATTTTTGCGAAGAACACGGACTGAAGTTCCCCCCGGACAACCGAAGATTTATCCTGCGTCCCGCTTTGCCTGAAGAAGCGGGGCTTTTTTTCGCCCTGCCGAAAGAGCAGGACGCGGAGCTCGGGACGATAGGCCATGTCCGAATGGATTTCGGCAGAGGCGGAAAAGAGTTCTGGCACACATGGCATCCCCGTGGTGATGAGTCGCTGAACAGTCCCGAATTCAAAGCGGAACTGGCCGAGGTGGTCAATGAACTCAGGGAATGTGGGCTGCTGAAGGATCTCAGTGCCATGTACAGATACTGCGGCGAGCATGACGGTAAAATCGAGGGCGGCTGGCGGCAGAATTACGGCTATGTCGTAGAAACAGATCGGTACCGCTACTGCCTGCGGTGCAATCCCGGCCAGGGCGACTACCACGCCTATCTGTTATGTGCTTAAGCACATAACAGGTAATATGTGACGGGTTTGTCCCGAGAATGGAACGCGGCCGAAAGCCTTGGAAATATGGGTTTTGTCATAAGAACACCTCACATAATATTTTTCAATGGCTTGTCTAAAGTCATCTTTCCTTAAATAATTAAAGATACCTTGCTGAATATAGCAAAGTATCTTTAATGAAAGAGGTTACAGAAAATGGATCAGACCAGCCAACTTGAATTGTTAGTTGAAAATGTATTAGCGGTACTCCGGGAACGGGGCAACTCAGAGAACACAGTAATTCGACACGAAAGAGCATACTCACGCTTGATCCAGTATGCTCACAGTAAAGGGCAAACGGTTTATACAGATGCGCTAATTAAAGAATTTTTACATGAGCAAGAGAAGATTTTGTCCACTAAAGGGCCTCGCTTCATGGAGCAGTACGAGATAGCCTTCCATAAGCTGTCGGATGTGGCCTACGGACAGAAAATGCGATTACGGCATTTGCTGACGGTTCCTCTAAAGGCAACACAATTCGACTGGATGCTACCCTTGTTTGAAGAAAAAATCCGCAGGCGGCTCAAGAACCCAGCGGATATCAAAACAAGAGTACAAAATCTCTCCCTGTTCTTTGCATATTTGGAATCGCAAAATATAGTCACCTTAACGGAAGTCAATATAGACCATATTGCATCTGCCTTTGCAAATGCCGAGGATAAACCTCACTTCAGAAGTACAATGCGAGAATTTCTGACCTATGCAGCAGATATGAGATGGATTCCGGTGGATTTAAGCAGCTTTGTGCCAAAGGTTCGCCGACACAAAACGGTTCCAACTGTTTACAGCAAGCCTGAAATCGAGAAGTTTTTGGCCGTAGTTGACCGAACAACAAGGAGCGGAAGACGAAGATATGCCGCATTATTGCTCTGTGCCAGATTAGGGTTACGAAATTCGGATGTGTGTTCATTGGAATTCTCAAGTATTGACCACGCAAAGCAGGTTATTTCAATTGTTCAAAGCAAAACAGGCATTCCTTTAACGCTCCCGCTTTTACCAGATGTGCAGGCTGCTTTAAATGAGTATATCGAAGTGCGTCCCGAGAGCGACCTTCCTCAAATTTTTCTGCGTCATAGGGCACCGCACTTGCCGCTGCGGAACACGACTTTAGACTACGAACTCCGGACACTGCTGAAAGATGCAAACATCAATACGGATGGCAAGAAACGAGGCACACATTCTCTACGATCCAGTTTTGCCAGTGCTCTTCTAAATGAAGGTGTCAGCTACCCTGTCATACAAAAAGCGTTGGGGCACAGTAGTCCGAATGCAACCAAGTACTATACGAAAATAGATTTTACTCAGTTAAGGGATTGTGCGCTTGAAGTCCCACGGCCATCCGGCAACTTCGCAACACTTCTGGGCAAGGGGGTGCGGTCTTGAGAAAGCCTCCTGTTTATACATACGAAAGCATCTTCGCTTCAGAAATTAATAGCTTCCTGAAATACAGAATTGACGGAGGCGGAAAGGGGGTGCAAGAGCCGTATGTTCTCAAAACGCTTGACGATGTTTTGCTCGGCATGGGGTTGAATCAGAAAATTATTGAAGCACAAAGTGTTGACACTTGGATTGCATCCATAAAAGGACAAGAAAGAACAAAGAAAAATTATGTGTCTATTTATCGTATGTTTGCTGAATATCTACATGGATTTGGCTACCCTGCATATGTTCCTCCTTCTCAAAGGGGCAGAAGCCTGTATGTGCCCCATATATTCACCCAGGATGAACTGCGACGTATTTTTGAAGCCAGCGACAACATTGTCAGCCGGAGCCCGCTTACTGACGCACCGCTGTGGTTCCCGGTAATGGTGCGCATGCTATATGGGTGCGGCTTGCGCGTTGGAGAGGCAGTCTCACTGCAAAATAGAGATATCGACTGGGAAGAAAATGTTCTTCTCATTAGAGCCGCAAAGGGAAATAAGGACCGGCTTGTTCCAATGAGTCGATCCCTGGGTTCTGTTTGCCGAGATTATTATACGGTCGCACACACTGACCCAAAACCTGACGATTATTTCTTTCGCAGCCGCAATGGAAACCCGTTTCCAACACTCAGGCCGTATATGTGGATGCGGTATGTACTCGAACAAGCGGGAATTGACCGGCACCAAGGAGTTGCAATCACTCGCGGAGTCTGTGTCCATTGCCTTCGACACACATTTGCTGTTCATACCCTTCAACTGCAGAACGAGAAAAATATAGATCGGTTCTATTCAATACCGATTCTTTCAACCTACATGGGACACACAAATATTTATGGGACCGAGCAATACCTACAGCTTACGCCGGAATATTGCCATTCGCTATGCCACTAAATGTGATGGACGCTCTTCGGCTGGTCATATCCGGTGCAGAGGCGGTTTCTATCGGATGCAAATGGTTGAGAAGAATTCCTGTCCTCATATACAGCGTGCCACGTGTTTCATCGAGTAAGTTGTGTGTTGTATTTAGCAGTGCATAATTGTCATTTAGCAGGTTATAAGTGAGATTTAGCAGATTGTTTATCTCATCGATATCGAGTTCCGACAGCGCTGCCAGGACCTGATTGAGCCATTCTTGAGCGGGCAGCTCAGGTGGTTCAGCGATACAGTCTGCGAGAGCCTCCTCGACAATGGTTAATACCCGAACACTTTTTCCGACCACATCGCCATACGTAACCCTTATCTCCAACTGACCGACACCGACGAGTTGTGTGTCCGTAGCACTGGGGGACCATGTAAGGAATCCATCTGCGTAGGTCGTGATCACCGGATAGGCAATACCGTCAGGTCTTTTGCATATAGCATTTAGGGCGGCTCCGGGGTAGGTGCTATCCAATAAACTGGAAACGTCAAACTCAAGGTGGCGAAAATGATGTTCTCCGCGTCTGCCGATGAATACTGTTGCTGCTTTTGTTAAATCAATCATATTCCATCACCTGGCTTACGGGGATCATCATCACGACCATGTAGCTGCTTTAGAACCTCCCTGAGTTTTTCAGGTATGGGTAGCCCGATATGGCTTGCATTTTCCAAAATGGAAATGCCTTCATTGCTCAAGTAGAAGAAAATTACTGCAGTCCGAAGGACACCACCAGTGTCCCCAACGTTACCCAGTATCTGCGTATCAAGAATATGGGCTACACCCACCAAGGCAAAAATAAGTACCTTTTTAAAGATACCTTTCGCGCCAATTTCACTGGACAGCTTTTTATCAATAATGGCACAGAGCACTCCGGTCACATAATCTATGGCCACAAATGCTATGAGCGCATAAAGGAAACCATCCAGCCCACCGAGAAACCACCCGAGAAAAGCACCGACAGCGGCAAGAGCCAGCTGTATCCAATTCCAAATCTCTTTCATTTGAAATACCTCCGTTTCATGAAATTTGTGTATAGAAAAGCGCTCCCGCAAATACGAGAGCGCTGTAGTAGTATTGCGCCTAAAGCGTTAAGAACAGATTCTGAATCTGTTGCATTACGTCCGCTCTTGGCCGTCCCGTTCCAATGGGTATCCATGTTATGGGCGGGATATCAAAGGTCGAAGAGGAGTCAAAACTGTTAATTGTTGTAATGATCGACTCGATGGCTTTTCGAAGCTCCGTTATGTGGAACGGCCAGTTTTTGATTGTACTCTTTCCAGCAAGGATTTCCTCACTCCAAGCCACTTGAGATAAATTGTAATAGCTACGTACTGTGTTTACAGCAGTTCGGAGCGTCTGGATATGAGTTGCCTTCACATGCGTTTCGTTCGCGGTGATCATCTCAAATGGCGGTGGCAATACGGTGAAGTTTCGCATAACCTCCGGACTCGACGACTCGATATCGCTATCAAGGCAGCGAACGGTCACAGTATGGTTCCCCGCGGTGAGTGTTGCCGATCGATACACCGTTTTTGCACCATTGCCAAAATAGCCGCTTACGGAAAACATCTCAGGGTTGTCTACACTGTTAATCCAAACACCCGCATCGATTTTAACTTCCACAATCTGCGTCTGACCATCTGGTTCAATGCCCGTTGTAATCATGAAGCGTGGGGAGGTTTTGAAACTGGAACCACCAGATATCGGGCAGACGATTAACGGGGCAGTTGGCGGACTGTTTTTCTTTACTGTGCCGCTGACTACATAGGCAGAGACTGCATCCAATGTATCGGTTAAAGGCAGACCCCGCCCACAAAAAAGCGAGTTCACCGGTAAAATCTACTGCCCATTCTGCGGAAAAAACTACAAGCGAAACACCTGCAACGGATCGTTTGGCTGGAACTGCTCCACTTTTCTCACCGAGGGTAATGCGTACTGCCACGGCAAAAAAATACCTGAAGCTACGCTACAAGCCGTGTGCGCCGAGGTGCTTGGGACGGAAACCTACAATTCAACAATATTCGACATGCAGATTGACCATATCGAAGTGCCGGAAGACAACCACCTGCGTTTTGTTTTCAAGGATGGTAGCACAGTTGAGCGCACATGGGCAGACCGCTCACGGCGGGAAAGCTGGACATCGGAAATGAAGCAAGCCGCTGCCGAGCGAACACGCATCCAAAGGAGGAAAAAACAATGCCAAGAGTAACGACAATACCAGCGACAAAAAACAAGTTCACGGCGCTACCGACAGCGTCCATTGCAAAGCGACGCACTGCCGGGTATGCCCGTGTTTCCACGGATAAGGACGAGCAGTTCACAAGTTACGAGGCACAGGTCGATTATTACACCAAATACATTCAGTCCCGAGAGGACTGGGAGTTCGTCACGGTCTACACCGACGAGGGCATTTCGGCTCTGAACACCAAGCACCGCGACGGCTTCAAGCAGATGGTCAAGGATGCGCTGGATGGCAAGATAGACCTCATTGTTACAAAATCGGTCAGCCGATTTGCGAGAAACACGGTTGACAGCCTTGTTACCATCCGCAAGCTGAAGGAAAAAGGTGTGGAGTGCTATTTTGAGAAAGA
>DIRG01000107.1:8825-12039 GCA_002427475.1 Mageeibacillus sp. UBA5442 | reverse complement strand
TTAGGGCCTGAAGGATCATCCGGTTCATCAACAATGGGTTCAGGATCATCGTCGCCGGGGTCGTCGGCAGGATCGTCTGCCGGGTCGTCGGGATCTTCTGCTGGATCGTCGTCGGGGTCAATATCCGTCTGTTGACCTGGGTCAACTGTTCTATTGGGCGAGTCCGGTGTGTCATTGGGGCCGCAAGCAATCATTGTCAGACTCAACATTATGACCATGATAAGGGCCAATACTTTTTTCATAGCGGTGCTCCTTTTTTAATGAAATCAATCATTTTTTTGTTAATCAAGTCCGAAACAAACAGCATGGCCGGGCTCCCCATCTTCTGAATACGAAAACACGGCAGCTAAGACCATAAGCTCTTTTGAGGATACAACTGAAGGAACTTGCCTTATAGGCAATATGTTACTTTTATTTGTAAGGATAAAACTATTTCGTTCTGCTCAGGGCCATTTTGCGATAGACAGAGGGGCTATAACCTACTCTCTCCTTGAATACTCTGGCATAGTGTCCGCAGTAGTCTAGATTACAGGCAGCAAAAGCTTGAGACACTGAGAGGTTGCGGTCTGTCAGGTTTTCCTTTACCTTTTCCATCAAGCAATTAATGTAATAGTCATGTAGGGTGATACCGGTGTGCTGTTTGAACAAGCGCGCGAGGTGTGAGGGGCACAATCCTGCAGCTTGAGCTGCTTTGGCGGCGTCGTATTTTTCCAAACAATTATTAGCAATGAATTCTTTGGCACGCATGATCTCTTCCCTATCGCGATAAATTCGTCTATTGACCATCACGACTACGACGTATTTAATTTCTTCTTCGCTAGATAAGACGGGAAAAACGGAGATGTCTTGATAAATGGCTTGGATACTGGTTTCCACACCGTGGCGCTGAGCCAGTTCTTGGGTGGGCACCTTTACATCGGGTATGAAAACATAATCGCCGCTAAAAGCGCGCTCAATCTCTGAACGGTATGCTCTTACTAAGGGATCGTGCAGGATATTGAAAACTCCAACAACTGCGACGGGATCTTCTATCTGGTACTCTTCCAAGAAGCAGCGGTTGACCAAGGCAGACGTGCCGTCCGGATCGAAGATTTGGATAGGGAAAGGGAAACCCTCGAAAACTTGCGCACACAAATCTTCTGCGGCTAGTGCCTGCTGGAAGGAGGCGGCAAGGCTATTTCGATTTTTCTCCTTCTTTCTCATAAAGCTGCCTTTGCATGACACAGATTTGTAAATATTTTACTCAATATCAAAAGTTATTATAACAATATTTCCATTAAAATTGCATTGAATTGCTGATTATTGACTATGATTTCGTTACGTATATTGCCTACTACAGTTTATTCTGATATTTTTGCTCCAGAAACTAGACTAATGCTTTGTATATATATATTATTGGACAAAGGAAATATATCCGGTTACGATACTTGTATATATAAAATACAGATTATCTATATTGAGAGGACAGCTAATCAACATTTCGGGGAGAGCGTGTATGAGGAAAATTATAAAAATTAAAAACCTCGCTGCTTTTCTGGTAGCAGTTCTTTTGTTGAGCCCTCTTGTTGGCAAGAAATCCGCAGTTGCAGCCCCCATCGATAAAAACATTACGGTCATCCATCAATATTCCAGTGACCATCCCTATCATGTTTTGTTCAACCAAGGCATGCGTGAGGTCTTTGCTGAGGATCAGCGCTACAGCTACGATTTTAGTTTTGAATATTTGGAGATCGATAAGCTGCCACATGATGCCGTCCATCTAGGCCAAACTATTGAGCACTTGAGGTACAAAACAGAGCATTCCATTTGGCAGCCTGATGTGCTTGTAACTTCGGACGGTGTGTCCAACTGGCTTTTAAAATATAAGAAGGATCTGCCGAGTGATGTGCCGGTGGTTGCTTGTGCGCCGGATTACGGCAGCACCTCTGATATTTCGATCGACGCCTTCAGTGAACACTATTTGCTTCCAAAGACTGAAAATTACAAAGAAAATATCGAACTGATACTTGAACTTTTGCCTGAGACTAAGCAAGTATACGTAGTGATTGGCAATTCATCCGAAGAGCAGAAATCAATGAAAGCTGTCACTGAAGCTACCTCAGGCTTTGATGAGCAGCTTGACTTTGTGTTCACAAACGAACTGGCTCATGAGGAGATGTTGGCGACACTGAGCGCGGCGCGAAGTGATTCGGCAGTTTTGTATCTTCGCTGGATGATGGATATCGATGGTATTTCTCATGTTCCGGAACGCGTCATTGAGGATGTGGTTGATGCTGTTTCTGTGCCTGTTTTCGGTGTTATGGAACAATATTTGGGTACTGGTGTTATCGGTGGTTATGTGTACCAAGTATCGAAGTTAGGACAAGATGCTGCGAGGATGGCCATTGATGTCATTGACGGTAAGGATACTGCCGCTTTTGTGCAGCAGGACAGCTATAGCAATTACGTATTTGATCAGCGGGCTTTAGATCGTTGGAATATTGAGGCAAAGCTCTTGCCGGCCGAGAGTGAAATTCAACACGCAGATGTGAGTTTCTGGGATCAGTATGGCAAATATTTAGTCATTGGCGTGGTGGTTATTGTCCTGGAAACTGCGCTGATTATCACGCTGATTTATAACAATCGCAGGAGGGTTAGGGCTGAGGCCGAGCTCAGGCGTCTGAACGAAACTCTCGAAAAAATGGTCAATGAGCGTACTTTAGAGTTACTCAAAGCGAATAGGCTTTTGGAGAAATTAAATAAGCAGTTGGATCACACAGCGCGGATAGATCCTTTAACACAGCTCTACAATAGGCGTCACATAGACGAACGTCTCGGGGCTGAGATGGAAGAGTTCCGCAGGACCGGCCAGGAATTTACGGTCATGATTGTAGATATAGATGACTTCAAATTGACTAACGATAACTTCGGGCATGAGGCCGGAGATGATGTGCTGAAAACTATGGCTTCAATACTACTGGATAATGTAAGGAAGTATGATGTTGTGTCGCGTTGGGGCGGTGAAGAGTTTTTGTTACTCTTCCCTAACCTGAGCGAAGAGGATGCCATGTCGCGTGCTGAAGTATTGTGCGACCAGATCAGCCAATATCCATATACCTTCAACGGTCACAGCTTGTCAATTACGGTCACGATTGGGGCTGCAACTGTGAGAGAGCATGAGACTATCGAAGATCTCATCCATCGCGCCGACCTAGCTCTCTACGTCGGTAAAGAA
>DIRG01000107.1:5376-8559 GCA_002427475.1 Mageeibacillus sp. UBA5442 | reverse complement strand
AAGTTTGGTGCCAGGCACGTTTCTTAACTTCTTCTTATCTAACTCTAAACTTATTGTCCTGTTCGACAATTTGAATTATGTTTCCGACGGTGTCTGCAAAACTTGCGATTGTCGCGACATCGATATTCAAGGGTTCTTGGACAAAGCGAACTCCGTCCTTGCTTAAGCGCTCATACTCTTCTTGTACATTCTCTACGCCAAACATTATCGCAGGATATTCCTGCTCATACATCTGCCTTTGGAAGGCTTTGGCGACTGGATTAGTATCGAGTTCCAATATTAGCTCAACGCCGTCTTTGTCTTCAGGCGAGACTACAGTAAGCCAACGATATCCGTCGCTGTCTACATCTGCCTTAACAATGAATCCCAGCTTTTCCGTGTAGAACTCAAGTGCCCTATCCTGATCATCAACATACAAGGTAGTTTGAATAATTCTCATGGCAGATCTCCTTTCATTGTCCCTACCTGAGGGACTTCACTCTAAGGACTCTCACCTATATTTTACAGCTGCCGAGGCGAAACGCAGTGGTGCACGTTACCTCAAAAGACAATAGTGGTGGATCGCTGGCCAAGGCTGGTTTTGCAGCCAAAAAGTAGATTCAGGCACAGATTTCACAATCTGTGCCTAGCACGAATCTTAACTTACTGGTGCTCCACATTCTCTACAGAACTTAGAATCTTCGCTTAAGGCAGATCCACATTGTTGACAAAGCTTCGCTCCATCTTTCACATCCATCTCATTAATAGTGGACAGCGGTTCTGCAACTGCCTCCGGCGCCCGCACCTCATCAGGTGGAGGGCTCGCTACTGGAGGTACCGGAACCGCGTACTGCTGCGAAGTCGGCGGAGGTTGCGCCGGTCTTTGCTGCGAAGGCGGTCCCTGATCAATTGTCTGAGTGGGCTTCGACCTACGCCCCAAGAGAAGCAGGATCACTAGCACGATAATCAATATCAGCGCACCGAGACCAACATAAAACGTCGTAGACGGTATGCCCAAGATGCGATTGTCCTCGTCAGTCACCCCGGGAACCACAGGTTCAGTACTTGGCTCAGGATCGACTTCTGCCGGCACTGTTGATGCTATCGGATTTGCATCATATGCTTCACGTGCATCTGCCAACAATTCCTGCACTACCGGGAATCCCGGACTGGTATCATTGATATTGCGCAGCAATTCAATCGCTGCAGCATAGTCGCCGCCCTCGAATAGGTTCAACGCTCTTTTGAAATCAGTTGTAAATTTGCTTTCGCCCGGCGTGACGTTGATTTCGTTCAAGAACTCCTTCGCAACGCTAACAGGAATAGCAAAATTCATTCCTGAAACACTACCGTCCTCATCTACCATGCCAAAAGTATTGATACCAATAACTTCACCTTCGTTGTTGAAGAGCGGTCCACCCGAGTTGCCGCCATGGATATCAGCATCGGTCTGGAAAACCGACCAGCCGTCACTCATCTCTTTGCGAGCACTAATGATCCCTTGAGTCAAAGTAGGTTCCTGAATGGAGTGCGTAATATTAAGCGCCTCAGTAAGGGTAGCGCTGGCCGGGAAACCCATCGCATAAACCTGATCACCCGTCCTTATGTTGCTGTCATCACCCAAAGTCACAGTCGGGAAATTACTGCCATCGAGTTTCATAATTGCGATATCTTTACCCGGAATGGGCTCACCAATTTTCCTCAGTTCAATACGCTCGCCCTTAGCGGAAATATCGCTACCGGGAACTACGTTACCTATAAAGGCCTGATAGGAAGTCTGCAAATTCTGAACTTCCATACTCTGAGCGAAAAGGTTAAGCCAAGCATTAGCCATACCGTCCCACTCTTCCTGCGACATTTGATAACCTGCGCGTCTCATTTCCGCCATGAAAGAGTCGGTCGCTTCAACCGCATAATCTTCCAAAGCAGTCCAGGCAAAAGACCTATAGGTCGCATCTTCGTCCGTGGCTACAACGTGAGCATTAGTCACCATATATCCATCCGGAGTAACAATAAAACCGGTCCCCACAGCACCACTGCTCAGGTTTTCGGTTTGCACGTTACCGGTGGTAAAGGCGTAATACTCAAGGTAATTAATCAAGAGCCACACCATGGCTCTATAGACTTCCTCGTCGCTAGATCCGATCTCTCCCTGAGCGATCATTCGCTCAATTTCAGCCGAAAGGTCGGCCTCCAAGCTATCGTCAAAAGCAAATTCATACCAAGTTACATCAGCAGTCCAGGTGGTGTAAACAAGGACCACACCGGGTTTATTTATCGTGGCCAAAGTGCGGGTATCCATTGGCTCAGCTGTGACCACAGCCGACAAGAGCATAAATGCCAATAGAAATACAAGGATCAGGCTAAGTAATTGTTTTTTCATACTGTTATCCTTCTTTCATAGTCTCTTGATCAGTTACAATTTGCGTGCCGACCAGGATGCGCTCTTAAGTGCGCCGGCCTTTTTGATAATCTCCTGTGGAATTTTTGACTATATAACGACCCTACTTTCTGCTTTAAGAGTAATATCAGATTGATATATAGTGAGTTCAGGAGTTACATTCGTTTCACTTGTTCCGATAATTTTTGCCTGCCTAAACCGAAGAGAAACCGTCATCCGGCAGTGCAAATGATTCGCTCCATCCAACGTCTGCCCCTAGTTAAAAACTCCCCGACAGCAGATCAATAGAAAGCTTTTTTAAAAAGCTCTCTATCAAGTTCTTTGAAAAGCTATCTCATAAGCTCTGCTACACTGCTTTATTTTTTAATCTTAGGGGAAGCAAAACCTTACTTATAGGATAAATGCGGCTATCATTCGTAAGAATAGTATCATCTGTTTTATTCTCAGGGGTGGATGCGCTGCCCCTGAGAATAAAAATTAGTGACTAAAAATCTATTTAGTCACAGTCCAATAATTGTTCGCAGCGGCTATAGTCTGAAAATGAATAGCAACAACCTGCGAAGCCATAGTTAGGCTATCAGCATTTGACGAATAGCCCGGTCGGAGCATCTTCCTGATGTTTCCATCCGGTTGAATTTTGCCAACTGCCTTACGACTTAAGAGCAGAGCCAATTTAAAACCTTGTTCCGGTGTTTCCGTGATAAGTGTGGGTAACCAAGAATCCTGCATAGTGATGACCTCCTTCACCTGATATAAGATCAGCATAAGCCAAAAGCCCCTGCGACGCCGTAAGTAAAGAAACG
>DIRG01000107.1:2044-5175 GCA_002427475.1 Mageeibacillus sp. UBA5442 | reverse complement strand
ACTTGCGGGCACGATTCATGACTTACGTGACGAAAGCTGCAACATCTTGACAGCTAGAGCATAATAAGTTCAGGAGCAGCAGCGTATCAGGCAAGCCCATCACGCTGAATCGGTCTCCGAGGAGAAGTGTATGAATCTGATTGACCTTTACGTTGAAGCCGTAATTAAATTTCTGCCGCAAGAAAATAAAGCGGAGGCAGCCCGCACACTACGCTCTCAGATTGCCGAGAAATTGCCACCAAACCCCAGCGACGAAGAAGTCCGTCGCGTTTTGGAGGAGCTTGGCAACCCGCGTCAACAAGCCAAAAACTTCGACACCCGCCAAAGATACCTCATCGGCCCTGAATATTACGACAGCTATATCTCCATCTTAAAACTCGTTGTCGGAATCCTCATAACTGTGATGCTGGTCGTAACCGTCTTGCATTGGATCATTGCCCCACCCAGCGGTGGCATCATTAAGTTCATCGTTGACTTGATCCTCTCCGCAGTAAACGGAGCCATCCAAGCAGCAGCTTGGGTCACCATCGTGTTCGCAATCATCGAACGCAACAAACTAACCGCTCCTCCCGTTCTCGACCAAGCATGGACACCCGACGACCTCAGCAAAGAGAAGTCAGCCAAGCTCCGCATTAAGCGCAGCGACGCCTTCGTCTCCATCTTTTTCACGGTCGCCTTCACCGCAATCCTAATCTTCCGGCCAGAACTATTCTCCTTTTTCAGCAGAAGCGGAGACACCTGGAACGTCGTCCCCATCCTAAACCTGGCACGCTTACAAGACTTCATTCCCCTAATTCTCGTCATCGCATTCCTGGAACTCGGCATTTCCAGCTGGAAAATCATCGCCGGACACTGGAACATGAGCCTCGCGTTCGCCAACCTTGGACGCAACCTCGCCACCATGGCCCTATCCTTAACTATGCTCTGGAACCGCGCCATCATTAACCCCAACCTCGCCGGCGCAATATCACAATATTTTGGTTTCAGCACCGCCGCAATCGACCGCTCCATCGGCATCGCCATCTGGGTCCTAATTGCCATAATCATCGTGGCCGCACTCATCGACTCGATCATACCCTTCGCAAAACTGGCACGCTACTCTGACAGACGAGACACCTGGTCAGACAGAAGAGACACTTGGTAAGATGGACACATTGATTGTAAAAATTGAAAACAAAGAACAAAAAGCCGCCATCGTCGCCGAGGTCTTAGCCGACCTTCCGGAGTGGTTCGGCCTACCCGAAAGCACACAAAACTACATCGACGAAAGCCGCGACCTCGATCTTTGGTGCGCCTTTCAGGGAAAGGAAGTCCTCGGCTTCATCAGCCTAAGCGAAACGAGCCCTGACTCCACCGAAATACACTGCATGGCCGTCAAAAAAGCCTATCACCGCCAAGGTCTCGGCCGAAAACTCTATCAGCGCATGGCAGATTACGCCAAAAATCATTACAGATACATACAAGTAAAAACCGTAGACGAAGGCCATTACCCCGAATACGACCGGACGATAGCCTTTTATCGCTCATTGGGTTTTGCCAAACTCGAGGTCTTCCCCGACATGTGGGATCCTTGGAACCCTTGCCTGATCATGATTAATAATTTGTAAAAAAACTACGCACCCGCCAGCAATAAAACCGCCGCCAGCTCGCCGCTATCCGGCGCCGGCTAGCCCTCCACTGAGCGCAAAAGTGCAATCACTTCTTCATCACTGACTTGCCTAAAATCCTTGTAATACGCGCCCACTGCACCCCGATAATAACGATCAATCTGCAGCGACACCAAGTCATCCGCCTGCTCCCGCAAACGTTGCGCCGTATCGTAAGGCGTGACCGGGATCGCGACCACGATCCGCTCCGCACCTTGCCCACGCAGATACTTAATAGCAGCCATCATCGTCAGGCCGGTAGCAATGCCATCATCAACAATAATCGCCACCTTCCCCGCCAAATCTTCTTGCTCCCGATCGCCAAAATAATCTCGCCTACGTCTTTTCAGCTCCGCTCGCATACGCTCTTCCTCACTCCGGCGCCAACTTGCGTCGACACGTCGCAGCTCGGCCGCATTGTAGAGCGGCTCGCCTGACTCAGCCACCGCACCAATCGCGTACTCTGAATTAAAAGGATGTCCGATCTTCTTCGTAATCACCAAATCCAGAGGAGCGTCGAGTTTCTCCGCAATCTCCACACCTAACACAACACCCCCGCGCGGCAAGGCGAACACAATCACATCATCATCCTTGAATTTTGACAAAGCTTCCGCCAACTTAATACCGGCTTCCTTGCGATTCTGAAAAACCATACACTAAACCTCCTTGCTTCATTCTCTTCACTGCAACGAATTTCTCTCTCACTTGATAATATCCATAGACACCAAAACATGCCGTGTCATCAGCGCACAAGTTAAGTTTCGTGCCATAAGTTTCGTGCCAGGCACGAATCTTAACTTCCTCACACACAGAGCGTGCTATTATGTAAAAACGTAGTTGACGAACAAATAAGCAATCCATATAAGGAGCGTAAGATGAACAAACAATCATATATACTGGCCTACGGCTTTTCAGGTGAGCGCCTCGAAACACTTCAGGATCTTTGCAGCAATAACGCTATCGAGCTCAAACTGCTAGGCAACCACGATCTGGACACGATCGTGCAGGATCTCTTGCCAACTGAAGCTGAAAACCTAAGCCCAATCGAACCTCCCTCTTCCTACGAGCTCGATCTCGAACATATCCTTTTTGTAAATTTCGTTCAGGATGAGCTGATGACTTTTCTCGATTTGCTGAACGAGAGGCAACTTGCCGTACCTTACAAAGCCGCCCTGACAGACAACAATCGCAAATGGGTCTTGCGCGAGCTGATCGACGCCAATCGCAAAGAACATCAATTTGTAAAACTTTATCGCAGCAGCAAAAACCTACTCTCCGTCGCAGCAGAGCTGCTGGAAAAGACCAAAGATCCTGTCCTACTAGAAGCTATGGAAGGTTTAAGCGAAGTGTTAGCAGATTTAGAAAAACAAGAAGCTCTCTCGCCCGAACTCGAAGACGAAATGTATGAAAAAATGAGAGCAAGCTACAACGACGTAGCAACGCGCTTTAACACACTCGTCAGCAAAGAATAGATCTAGTCCTAAA
>DIRG01000107.1:1255-1742 GCA_002427475.1 Mageeibacillus sp. UBA5442 | reverse complement strand
ACGGGTCAAGCGCCTTATCCAACGCTTCCTCCGTCATTAGGCCGTCCCGCAAAATGATCTCCTTAATCGACTTGCCGGTCTTAATCGCCTCGTTAGCAACCTTAGAAGCCGCACGGTAACCGAGATGAGGAGTCACTGCTGTAAGGATGCCAACAGAATTGAAGACCTGATCGTGGCAATGCTCGCGGTTAGCGGTGATTCCAACAATGCAGTTGTCGACCAAAGTACGCACAGCGTATCTCAAGGTCTCAATCGATTGGAAGAGATTGTAAAAGATAATCGGCTCAAAGGCATTCAGCTCGAGTTGTCCTCCCTCAGCTGCCATAGTGACGGTGACATCATTGCCGATGATATTGAAGCAAACTTGGTTCACTACCTCCGGAATTACAGGGTTAACTTTACCCGGCATGATGGAAGAGCCGGCCTGTTTTTCCGGCAAGTTGATTTCACCAAAGCCCGTGCGCGGTCCGGAAGACATGAGGCGCAG
>DIRG01000107.1:0-1009 GCA_002427475.1 Mageeibacillus sp. UBA5442 | reverse complement strand
GCTACGTAACCGTCGGTGTTTTGCGTGCCGTCGATCAAATTGTCGGCCTGCGTGAGTGGCAAATCCGTTATCTCAGCCAAGCGCTCTATCACGCGCTCCAGATACTCTACGTCAGCATTAATCCCGGTGCCGATGGCTGTTCCTCCCAAGTTGAGGAAACGCATATCGCGGCGAGCATTCTCGAAGCGTCGCAAATCGCGACCGATAGCGTAACTCCAAGCTTCGAACTCCTGTCCGAGACGAATCGGTACGGCATCTTGCATCTGAGTACGTCCCATCTTGATGACATCGTCAAACTCTTCGGCTTTGACCAAGAGGGCGGCCTTGAGTTTCTTGAGCTCTTCCTCTGCCCCTAAGAGAAGCTTGTAAGTTGTGATGCGGCCACTGGATGGAAATACGTCGTTGGTTGATTGAGCATAGTTCACATGGTCATTGGGGTTGATTAGATCGTAATCCCCCTTGCTTCCACCCAATATCTCAATTGCGCGGTTCGCTACAACTTCGTTCGCATTCATGTTGAGTGAAGTACCGGCACCACCTTGGATCGGATCGACAATAAACTGATCATGAAACTCACCGGCGATAATTTCATCACAAGCTTGGACAATAGCATCGACACGCTCTTTGTCAAGGCGACCTACATCAAGATTGGTCAACGCGGCTGCCTTCTTGATTTGGCAGATCGTGTTGATGACTTCCGGGTGCATACTCATGCCTGTGATGGGAAAATTCTGTGCTGCTCGCAGAGAATGAGCTCCGTAATAAGCATCGACCGGAATCTCGATCTCACCAATTGAATCGCGTTCAACGCGCATCTCTACATTAGACTGGGACATAAAAACCTCTCTGAATTTTGTACTATTTTTCTAATCAAAAATTCACCAAAGCGAATTCCTATAAGAAAAGTATTTTTGTTAACTTCCACCAGAATTTTAACATAGTAATTCATATTTTGTGCCTGGCACAGAAATTTCCTCCGCAGCCAAAACGGCAGACAAAGACAGCTCAC
>DIRG01000078.1 GCA_002427475.1 Mageeibacillus sp. UBA5442 | reverse complement strand
GCGTTTGCAGAAATAGGCATAAATAAAACGAGGGCTAAACATAAAGCCAAAAACAGAGAACTTAAGCGTACGAAATATAAATATTTAGATCTTGATTTAGTCACTTGTGATTTCAACCATAATCTCCTGAGCGGAAATATCCGCTGCTGCACATTTTACAATACCATCATTTTGATGTCTATAAATTACAAATGAATAACAATCATTTAAAAATATTTTGAAATTTACAATTTTAAAAATAAAATAAATCTCCGATGTAACATCGAGCAGCTATTAGACATTGCTGTGTTTGCGTACAGAAAGCATACTAGCGACAAGGCACAGGACAAAAGCTACTCCCATATTGATTAGGGTAATCGTCCCTATCACTGATGAATTAGGTAACAAAGAAAAGACACCACTGCTAATGTTGCTTAAACCTGAATCGAAACGTCCCTGAATGTAAACATACAGTAAACCGGATGCAAGGCTAGCCAATAAAGCGCCGATAAAGCCCGACACTAAACCTTCAATGATGAAAGGCAGTTGAATAAAACCTTTAGTCGCCCCCAGATATTTCATTATATTTATTTCGTGTGAACGCGATAAGACAGCGACTCTAATCATATTAGCTACTATCAGTGCGGACACAACAGAAAGTACAATAAAGACAATGAAACCAATACGATTGGTCCAACGTGTGACTTTGTCTAGGAAGCTCATCACTTCAGACTCCATCAGCACTTCGTAGACATCAGGCATGGCCTCAACATTGCTCTTGAATTCTTCTCCCTCACCCGGGTCAGCGAGGCGAACATTGAAGGTATAAGGGATATTGTCTTCTATCGAAAAATCTTCCCACAGCTCATCTTTACCCATGTCTTCTTTGAAGTTTGCAAAGTTCATTGCAGGGGTAAATTCTGCGTACTCAACGATATCCTCGGATCGACTCGAAAGGAAATTTCGCATCTGCTCAATACTCGCTTTCTCAGCTTGCACGCGCATGGATATTGTAATAGGTGGTTGCTGAGAAGCAATCTCCGACAAGTTAGAAGCATTAAGTGAAAATACAACAAATATACTCAACAAGAACAACATCAAAGCAAGCGTTGTAACTGATGCAAAGAGTAAAAAGGGATGACGGCCAAGGTTGCGAAAACCAGACTTCACCGAATAACGGAATTCATTAACTTTCATGTCTAGTAATCTCCGTGATCTGTGTTGTTTTCTTCGTAGGCACGTGCAGTTTCTTGTGTTGAAAGCAAACCATCCTGACTACGTTGTGCTTCTCGCTTTTTTACGCGTTCATCAATTCTTTTTAAAATTTCTTTCATTTCCTCAGTTCTATCAAAGGATGAAGTCCTTGAACGACGGCTTTCACTGTCTTGGCGCAGGTTTTCAAATAAATCAATGTTTCTATCTGAGGGAGACAGATCTATGATGTCTAACTCGCCGGTTTCAGCGGAGACAATAACTTCCTCGGCCTCGCTGTAGTCATGGTTCTGTTTGAACACTCTGCTAGTCTCAATCGGCCGAATTTCGTCTTCGGACATGCAATAGTAGTTACCGCAATGCTCATCACGGGATAATTCTCCCCTGTCGAGTTGCATAACCCGTTTCTGCATTTTATTTACGAGGTTTTGGTCATGGGTACAAGCGATAATGGTGGTACCGTTGCGATTAATCCGCTCCAATAACGCCATGATGGCTTCACCATTAACCGGGTCGAGGTTTCCGGTAGGCTCATCCGCAAGTATTAAACGCGGATTATTAACTAAGGCTCTGGCAATGCCAACGCGCTGCCCTTCACCACCTGACAGTTGATCAGGGTATACATCTGCCTTGTTTTTTAAGCCAACAACAGAAAGAACCAGGGGAACTCGTCTTTTTATCTCTTTAGGTGAAGCTCCTGTAACTTCCATCGCATAAGCAACATTTTCCGCTACAGTACGGGAGGAGATCAACCTGAAATCCTGAAATATCATTCCGACTTTGCGTCGCAAAAATGGTACATACTTGCTCGGCAGTTCAGATACAGCTTGGCCATCCAAAATGACCTCACCCGAACTGGGCCGCTCTTCGCAAGTTAGCATTTTAACTATGGTTGATTTTCCTGCCCCGCTCTCGCCTATAACAAAGACAAATTCTCCGGGCTCTACTTTGAAGGAAACATCGTTTAAAGCTCGGGTGCCATTAGGATAAATCTTATTGACACCCTTAAACTCAATCATGCTCATCTTCTAAATTATTCCAATATCTTCTTAAATAACCGGTATGGAATCGTCTGATTTATCGCTACGCACACTGACGGCGGTTTTCTTGTCTGTATCTTGATACTCAAGATACTTCCGCACCATCTGTGCCAGCTTAAAGAGAACTGCGTCATCAAAATTGCGCAGATCCAAACCGGTGATCTTTTCTACTTTATCTAATCTGTAAACTAGGGTATTACGGTGTACAAAAAGCTGACGGCTGGTCTCGCTGCCATTCAAGTTGTTCTCGAAGAACTTCTGAATAGTGAGCAGAGTCTCTTCATCCAACGCTTCATAGGCACCTTCTTCAAACACTTCAGAAAGGAAAAGCTCACATAGAGTTTTCGGAAGCTGATAAATCAAGCGTCCCAAACCTAGCTTGTCATAACGCATAATGCTCGACTCTTCATCGAAAATCTGCCCGACGATCAAAGCCATGGAAGCTTCGCGATATGATTTCGCGGTATCTTTCAAGGTTTCCGCCGGCATGCTGACGCCGATGTAAGCATGAGTTTTCGCTTCTGTGTTAATTGTGTCGAGAATTAAAGAAGCTTCTTCACTGGCACTAAGCGCTTTGTCACCGGAATGTATTTCCAACATGATAACGATATTCTCTTCATCCATCGGAAAGACAAAATTGCGTTCCCAATCAGGGAAGAGATGTTCCAGCACGGTAAGTACATCAGCGGATTTGCCTGCGTTGACTCTGACAATGTACAGTTGACGCGGTACGGGATAAGCGATTTTCAGATCTCTGGCTTTCAGCGGAACGTCACCGGGCAATTCATTTTCCAGCAGGACATTCTTGATGAACGTCTCTCTCTCTTCAGCGTTGTCTTTCTCGACATAACTTGATTCGATCCAGCGCTTTAGTAATTCAAGGTAGACCTGAGACTGTTCATCAGTGCCATCCACGAAGCAGATATAACTCTTGCGTGCGGCGCGATCAATCTTGATATAAGCGCGGTCTCCACTGAAAACTATATGCTCATCAGACGCTAAGACTGCCTGAGCTGCCGAGTCCTCTGTGTTTTCGAGTTGACTATCTGTTGATGCCAACACTAAACCTTCTTCGTTCAGCACACCAGCTGTACGATCCATAAAGCTTGCGGCTTCCTGCATGTATTTTTTTAATTCTTCCATTTTTGCACCTTTCCTGACGCTTTAAAAATACCGCTCAAGAGCGATCATGCGAATGGTCAAAGATATTTCACATTCATTTAACGGTATTCTAGCATAAGCATAAAACTCATGCATAAAGAAATGTTGTGTTTTGATTCGAAATTTTAACATTTAATAAAACGTCAGTGAAATATTATAAAAATAGGGGCTGCTATTTTTAGCAACCCCCATTAAATACTAAAATTGTGAAGAGATCAAGTCTGAATTAGAACAAACCTGAAATCTTACCGTTAGCGTCGACATCGATCTTCTCGGCAGAAGGTACGCGCGGCAGTCCCGGCATGGTCATCACTTCACCGGTTAAAGCAACGATAAAGCCTGCACCGGCAGAGACTTTTAAGTTGGACACAGTAATTTCAAAACCGCGAGGTGCGCCGATCAGTGCCGGATCATCTGAGAATGAATACTGAGTTTTCGCCATACACACAGGTAGATTTCCGAAGCCGTTTTCTGTCAAGACTTTAATTTGCTTGCGAGCCTTATTTGTGAAAACAACGCCGTCTGCACGATACATACGTTTGGCAATGGCTTCGACCTTCTCTTCAATAGTAGTGTCGAGCTCGTAGGTATAATGAGGTGTTCTGTCTGAGCCTGCTTCGACAACGCGAATGACTTCTTCTGCAAGTTCCAGACCGCCTTCGCCGCCCTTACCCCAAACTTCGGACAAAGCAACGTTAACATTCAGCTTCTTGCATTCTTCACGCACTAGTTCGAGCTCTGCTTCACTGTCATCAGGGAAACGGTTAATAGCGACTACGACGGGAAGTTTGAAGATCTCTTGCATGTTTTCAACGTGCTGTAGCAGGTTGGGCATGCCTTCCGCTAAGGCCTCAAGATTTTCTGCCTTCAAATCAGCTTTGGCAACACCACCATGCATCTTAAGAGCACGAACTGTAGCAACAACTACTACTGCATCAGGTCTGAGACCTGCAGCGCGGCACTTAATATCGATGAATTTTTCGGCTCCTAGGTCACCACCAAAGCCGGCTTCAGTAATTAGGTAATCAAACTTATTCAATGCCAGTTTTGTAGCCAAGATGCTGTTGCAGCCGTGGGCGATATTGGCGAAAGGTCCACCGTGAACAAAGGCCGGAGTACCTTCAAGGGTCTGAACCAGATTAGGTTTGATGGCGTCTTTCAATAAAGCTGTCATTGCGCCTTCCGCCTTGAGGTCTGCGCAGGTAACAGGTTTGCCATCATAGGTGTAAGCAACCACTATTTTGGAGAAACGTTCTTTCAAGTCTTCTAAGCCGGTCGCCAAGCAGAATATTGCCATGACTTCTGACGCAACAGTAATATCAAAACCGTCTTCGCGGGGGCTTCCGTTCGCTTTCCCACCAAGACCGTCGACAACAAATCTCAGCTGACGATCATTCATGTCAACTACGCGTTTCCAGGTTATTTGACGTGGGTCGATATTGAGACTATTACCCTGTTGGATATGGTTGTCCAGCATGGCTGCCAATAAGTTGTTTGCTGCTCCGATAGCATGGAAATCGCCTGTAAAATGCAGATTCAAATCTTCCATCGGCACTACCTGTGCATAACCGCCGCCTGCTGCTCCGCCTTTTATACCGAAGACAGGTCCCATGGAGGGTTCGCGTAGAGCGACTGAGGTATT
>DIRG01000007.1 GCA_002427475.1 Mageeibacillus sp. UBA5442 | reverse complement strand
AAACAACTTCCCACCGCCTATGTAAGCTAGAGCAGGCGGAAAGGTTCCGAAGACACCTTGCCCTTTTGTCAAAATAGTACTTATTCCAGTGAATAAATTCTGTGTTCCAAGGGTTGCGAGGATAGGGAAAATTCCCAATTTAGCAATCAAGAGGCCATTTAGCGCGCCACAAACCAAACCAATCATTATTGCTATGACAAAGCAAAGTACTAAATACATGACTACAGTAGAATCACTAGCATCTGCCGGCATAACATTCAGAAGAATTATGCCACTAACAGTCGCCACTAAATTAGCCACGGAAACGATTGACAAGTCAGCGCCTGCCGTCAACATTGTTATTGCAATGCCAAGAGTGAACAAGCCCGGCTCAGCCAACTGAAAACTCATCGAGTCCAGGTTTGCTATCGACAAAAATTGATTTGGTCGCAGGAAAGCGAAGAGCAGAAAAATACAGAGATTGATCACTGCTAATTGCTTAGTATTTCCATCTATACGAGAAAATATATTATCTTTTTTCATCAAATCTACCATGCTTCTCTCCCCCCTTACTGCCTAGCCTGACGCTTAGCTTTAATTGACTGCACCAAAACAGCAATAACGATTAACAGGCCGAATGTAAACTTTTCCCAATAACTAGGAACGTTAATGAGGGTCAGATTATTGTTAATCACGTTAGTCAAAAGCAAGCCCAAAAGAATACCAAATACGCTGCCTTTACCACCCTTAATGCTCGTACCTCCAAGAACAACGGCAGCAATTACTGTAAGTTCTTCGCCTTGAAAGCTCATTGGGTCTGCCATTCGATTGTTACTAACGTAAATTATTCCGCCTAAACCGGCTAACATTCCTGCGTAACCGAAGATAAATCTGCGCAGATTTTTGACATTGAAACCAATGCGGGCTGTGGAAACTTCGTCCCCTCCCAAGGCATAAACGCCTCTGCCGATTATGGTATAACGCAAGAGAAGGGCTGTAGCTATCATGACTGCAAGTGTAATAAAGACGGAAAAGTGAAGGCCATAGGTTGAGCCTGAGGCATCTGTTGTCATGAACCAATAAGTCTTTGAAAACTCGATCGCAGCTTCAGGCATCTCTGAGCTGGCAACGTACTCATTTCCAACAAATTGGAGCATAAGTCCACGGATGGTAGTGGACACGGCTAAGGTTGCTATGAAAACAGGCATTTTAAATTTGTTGACTAAAAAGGCATTTAGCAAACCGAATACCAAGCCTATAGCACAAGATACCAAAGCCAAAAGTACAAAAGGCCATTCGCCACCCACACTTATTGCAAGACGAATTGTAATGTAGGCAGAACAGATTGCTATCGCCATAAACGATAGGTCTATGCCGCCATTTATGATTACCATCATTACGCCGCAAGCAAATATACCGGTAACAATCATTGTGCGGAATAAATCGTAAATATTTCTTTGAGTCAAGAAGGTTGGATTAATGATGTAAAAGACGACCATCACCGCAAGTAAAATGAGTAAAGTAACAAATTCATTGGATGCAACAAAACGACGAAGCGATTTTGATATTTTCATTACGCTATCTCCTCTTCTATTGAACCCATGAGAATTTTCTCATTCAAGGTTTCCTCATCTGCATCCTCTGTTTTGCTCTCATAGACAAGTTGGCCGTTGTTCATTACTAATATCCTGTTCGTTGTGGTTAGCAACTCACCGATGTCATTAGAAATCAAAATGATACATAATCCTTCATGTGCCAAATCTCTGAGAATGCAATGTATGTCGTTCTTACTTTTGACGTCGACCCCGACAGTGGGGCCGTTGAGAATTAAGATTTCAGGATCAGAAGCCAACCACTTTGCAATAACTATGCGCTGCTGATTTCCACCTGAAAACGTGTTGGCCAATTGATTAATACTCTTTGCATTAATGCTGAGATCTTGAATGCGCTTAACAGCTTCAGCCATCATCTTTTTTATATTAACAAGACCTGTACGATCTTTTTTTCTATCAATAGTTGGTGCGTTGATATTGTCAACGAGATCACGTTCCATAAACAATCCTTCTGATAAGCGATCTTCGGGAACGTAGGCAATGCGTTTTTCCATGGCTTCACGAATATTTTTGAATTTTGCTTCGACTCCGTGTAGCAAAAGCCTGCCTGAAGTTGGCTTGCCAATGCCAAAAAGCACTTCAGCCAATTCTGTACGGCCGCTGCCAAGCTGACCGGTAATGCCGAGAATTTCACCTGGGAACATTTCAAAACTAATATCTTCAAATGACCCCCTCTGGCTTAAGTTCTCAACTTTTAATGTGGGTATATCGCTGATTGGTTCATAGATGAAAGGCTCAACGCCTATTTCCTGACCTGTCATGTAATACACCATGCGATCTCTGTCAAATTCTTCACAGGGTTGATCTACTACCATTAATCCGTTTCTAATAACAGCGATTCTCTGGCTGACACAATAGATTTCATCCAGTTTGTGACTAACAAATATTACAGCAATACCTTTCTGAGAAAGACTGCGAATTATTTCATAAAGGCGATCAATCTCTCTATTAGTAAGTGCGGTGGTAGGCTCATCCATAATAATGATTTTGGCATCTTGCAAAACTGCGCGAGCGATTGCAACAATCTGTTTTTGAGATACAGATAAGCGTCCGACCTCAGTATCAAGATCGAGAGAAACTCCTACGTACTCTAACGCTTTAGCCGCTTGCTCTCTAGCTTGCTTCCAACGCATTATTTTACTGCCTGAAACTAATTGTGTACCTAAAGAAATATTCTCGGCTACAGTCAGGTTGTGAAATACAGAAAAGTCTTGATATATAACTTGGACTCCTTCACGAATCGAAGTTACTGCATCAAGCTTATCGTAGTCTTTTCCATTTAATCTAATTGTTCCTGAATCTGCTTGGTAAACTCCGGAGACAATTTTTATCAACGTAGATTTTCCACTTCCGTTTTCACCTACTAGACTAAATATCTCTCCTGGATAGACCTTTAGACTTACACCACACAAGACCCTATTACCTGTAAAGGACTTATTAATGTTAGTTAATTCCAATACGGGTTCACTCATACGAACTCTCCTACTAAAAGATTGCATGTTCCGCCTCAAAGAGAAGCAGAACATGCATTTATAAGTTTTGTTTAGAAATCGTTATCTGCCAAAGTGTCTACAGTTACGTCTCTCCATGCTTTTCCGATGATTACGTTTCCATCGAGAGTAATGCTGTTATAACCTTCAACTCCAAGGTCCATACCTTCTGTGATTTCTTCACCTTTTGCTACGATTTCGCCGACTTTAGCCATGACGTATCCAGCATCTGCCGGATCCCAGCAGCCCAAGAAGGTCAATGCACCAGATTCGATATAGTCTTTATTTGCGCTAGGCAAGCCGTTACCTACTAGAGAGATTTCACCGGCTTTTCCAGCTTCTTCAATTGCCAAAGCGTAGCCAGGCAGGTCGGTGGCTGAGGTAACAAACATACCTTTGAGTTCCGGATAGGTACGCATAAGCTCTGCAGATTTTTCCTGAGAGGCCTTTTGGTTGTAATTGCTTTCGATAAAGGCGTCAGCATTAATGCAATTCATATTAGGATAGGCATCCAATTGGCGCTCAAGAGCTCCATTGGCCCAGTCCATGTGGCTTTTAGCAGTTAATGAACCAACACTAATAATGTAGTCACCCTCTTCGTCCATGGCTGCTGCGAGCTGATCCATCAAGTGAGCGCCATATTCTTTTCCGTCAAATGCTTCCACGTCATAATGTACGTTTGTGATTCCCTGTGCTTCATGTGAGATGACAACGATGCCTGCGTCCATTGCTTTTTTCAGGACTGGCTCTAATGATTCTGGGCTCACAGGTACGACTGTAAGAACATCTACTTGTTGAGTAATGAGGTTTTCAACTTCTTTTACCTGAAGAGCTGCATCCCCTTTGTCAGCTCCAGTTTGGAATGCTTCAAATCCAGTATCTGCGCCGTACTTTTCAATACCTACGGCCATACGGTTAAACCAAGCACCACCAACTGATTTAGGCAAATTTGCGACGACTAAGTCTTCAACTTCTGGTTCCGGCTCGGGTTCAGGTTCGGGCTCGGGTTCGGCTGGATCAGTTCCCGGAGCTTCTGTTTTCTCGGGCTGAACAGGCTCAGGTGTTTCCTCTTTGCTGCAAGCTCCAAGGAGCGAAATTGCAAGCACAAGTACGAGTAGTAAACTCAAGATTTTTTTCATCATGTCCTCCATTTTCTCTTGGCAAATCATAATTGTGTACACTTACTTGTTATGTACACGGAACATGATTAAGGTACTCAATTTGGAAATACTTGTCAATAAATT
>DIRG01000089.1 GCA_002427475.1 Mageeibacillus sp. UBA5442 | reverse complement strand
TCCGACTGAGGAATGATGCGGACAAGCAAAGAAAAGGCAAAGCGTGCAATGACAGCGAGATAGGGAATAGTTGACAACTTCTGAGGATTTACACCTAAATCAATCAAGGTGTGTACTAAGAAGTAAATCAAAATCAAGTCGATAACAAATTCGGCCCAGATTACTACTGTCCCTTTTGGCATAGCCAAACCGCTGATAAAAGACACGGAAACAGTATATAAGAACAAGGCTGTCAGCAACGAATGTAACCAGGAAAAGAGCCGTTCAAACTTAATATAAGAGTGGACTTTGTCGAGGTCATCAGCCTTGTCGCCTACATTAATAAGTGCTTCTTTATGAGCATTTCCCAGAGTTCCATTTGAGCTATCAGGAGCTCTGAAAACAGAAATGATACCATCGAGACTAAATAGTGATTTCATCATACTTCACTCTCCTCCTCCTCATCTGTTTCAATGAACTCAGATGTAAAATCTTCCGGCAATCTTGTCGTAAACAGCTGTCCACTATGCGGCGGCAGTTTATGGTGACAGGCAACAAAGTGCCCCTCACTGACTTCTTCCCATTCAGGATCTATATGTTCACAGATCTCTGTCATATATGGGCAACGTGTATGGAATTTACATCCACTGGGCGGATTAACCGGACTGGGGATGTCTCCTTCGAGTATGGTAACTTCTTTGTCACGACTATCAGGATCTGTTGTCGGAATAGCGGAAAGCAGAGCCTCCGTATATGGATGGCGTGGACTTTCAAACAATTCTTCTGTCGGCGCCATCTCTACCAAAGTTCCGAGGTACATGACACCAATGCGATCGCTGATGTACTTAACAACCGACAAGTCATGCGAGATGAAGAAGTAAGTAAGATCCTTTTCTTCTTTCAAGTCACTCAAAAGGTTAATGATCTGCGACTGTATCGACACGTCCAGAGCGGATACGGCTTCGTCAGCAACAATAAATTCAGGATTCAAGGCCAGAGAACGGGCAATTCCGATACGCTGACGCTGACCACCTGAGAACTGATGCGGATAACGATACAGCATATAGGCCTGCAAACCGCATAATTCCATGGTGTCCTTGATGTGTTGCTCACGTGCAGCAGAGTCATCAGCATAGATTCCGTGGGCATCCATACCTTCACCGATTATCTGACCCGCAGTCATACGCGGATTCAAAGATGAGTAAGGATCCTGGAAGACCAGCTGCATATCTCTGCGTAAAGGCCGCATTTCGTCATAGGTCAAGCGAGCCAAGTCGATGCCGGTATCGTAAAATTTTTCGTATTTATCAAATTCCGGATCACCTTTGTACTTGTCTTTGGCCTCTTCAAGCTGGCGCACATAATCGTGTAGCTCATCGGTCAAAGCATAATAGCGATCCAATTTTTTCTTATCGCGAGACTTCATGTCTGCCAGCGGTTCACGTGCCTCAATTTCTTCAGAGTAAGAACCGAACCAATGCTCCAGCGCGAGACGGGTCTGTGCCCGTTTGTAACCGGTAGCAAAAGCTTTGCGCAGCAGAGCAAGCTCCGCATCAGGTTTCTCTACAGCATATAGACCGCCCACAAGTTCCGTTAGATTAAGGAATGAATCCTTATACTGTTTTTCCAAAGCGGTGTATTCGCCGTGCTGTTTGAATTGCTCCTCTTCTGACAGAGCGTCATATTCAGCTTTGCGTTTCTCGTAACGCTGTTCTAGATCCTTAACCTGATCACGAAGTTTGTAAAAATCCTTGTATGTCTTATCTACATAGCGAGGAGACAGATCGTAGATTGAACGACCATAATAAAGGGTACGCCCATCTGTAGGATCGTAGATGCGCAGAATAACTCGTCCAAGAGTAGACTTGCCGCAACCACTCTCCCCTACTAGACCAAAGGTTTCTCCTTTGTAGATCTTTAACGTTATGCCGTCGACTGCCTTAACGTTGGCGTCTCTTTGTCCCTCTACCGGGAAATATTGCTTCAGGTTAGACAAGGAAAAGAGAACTTCTCTCTCGCCATTGGCTTGTCTTGTTACATCCTTAAAATTCTGCATCACGATCTCCCTTCTCCGGATAGAAGCAGCGAACAGTGTGATTGGGTTCTACTTCAAACATTGGCGGTTCAATTGTGTGACACTTTTCCGTCGCATACTTGCAGCGGGGTGCAAACTTGCAGCCCTTAGGCAGGTTAAGCGGATGTGGAACCACTCCGGGGATAACGCCGAGACGTTGCTCGGCCGGTGTGTCAAGCCTGGGAATAGATACCATCAGTCCCTCAGTATAGGGATGCTGGTACTTCGGGGAACCGAAAATCGTTCTACAGGGAGAGTTCTCAACAATCTGTCCACTATACATAACCGCAACGTCATCAGCCATCTGGTTAATAACGCCTAGGTCATGCGTGATGAAAAGAATCGCTGTACCCTTTTCTTCCTGCAGCTCGTTCATAAGTTTGAGGATCTGTGCCTGAATAGTAACGTCCAATGCTGTCGTCGGCTCGTCAGCTATAAGAATTTTGGGCTGACAGGCTAACGCCATGGCGATCATTACGCGCTGGCGCATACCACCGGAAAGTTGGAAAGGATATTGCTTAGCCACGCGATCCGGGTTTGGAATCTTAACGTCAAGTAGCATGCGCTGAGCATTGCGGTAAGCCTGACGTTTATTCATGTTCTGGTGAATCAAGAAGGATTCACCTATCTGTCTTTCAACGGTGTGAACAGGGTTTAACGATGTCATCGGCTCCTGGAAAATAACTGAAATGTCATTTCCACGAATCTGATACATCTCATTTCTTGTTAAATTCAAGAGTTCACGACCCTCGAGCTTGACTGAACCGCTATCGATATAACCGTTCTCGTCCAGCAACTTCAATATGCTCATGGCTGAGACTGACTTGCCGCAGCCACTTTCACCTACGATGCCCAGCGTACGCCCGGCTTCTACCGAATAGGAGACGCCGTTTACAGCTTTTACAGTGCCGCGTTTCGTCGTGAAGAATGTGTGTAGATCTTTTACTTCTAATAAAGCCATTGTCTACCTCCTTATCTAGACGCTGTCTTCGGGTCAATGGCATCACGCAAGGCGTCACCAATCATGTTGATGGAGAGCGTTGAAATAGCCAGAGCCAAAGATGGGAATAGCCAACGCCACCAGAACTCACCTACTACGCGGGAGTTACTCGCAGCAAAGACCATGTTGCCCCATGTCGGCGTAGGCAATGTTACACCGAAGCCTAGGAATGACAATGATGATTCAGTAAGGATCGACGATGCGAAACTTAGTGTAATGCTGACCAAAACCACGTTCAGGACGTTAGGGAGTATGTGTCTAAAGATAATTCCTCGTTCCCTAATTCCCAGAGATTTGGCTGCTGTGACGTATTCTTGTTCACGTACAGCCAAGATCTGTCCGCGGATAAGTCTAGCCAATCCGGGCCAGGATAATATACCTAATATGACCATGATCATATATACCCGCCCTGTCTCATCTACTCGATTTTGAACTAAGGCAGACAATATCATCGCCAGTGGTAAGAATGGTATAGCATTAATAACCTCAGCTAGACGCATGAGTAACATATCAATCCAGCCACCGAAATATCCGGCCAATCCGCCGACTATTATTCCGATTACAGCTGAAATAACAACAGCAACTGCGCCGACCGTAAGTGATACACGACCTCCGTAGATCAGTCTGCGGAAAATATCACGTCCATTATCATCGGTTCCCATGAGGTAACCACTGAGTCCATAGCCGTCTGCTTGGTCGTCCTCGGTTATGAATAAAGTATTATGATAGCCGGCATTTATGGTTTTGATATCGCCACGAGAGGGACTATCCGTTTGACCATAACTGTTCTCACCCCAAGATTCGACTGTTCCGTCATCAAGAAGTGCAGTTATATGTCTAGTACCAGCTGAGATTTCAACAACACGGCCCTGAATTTCTTCAGGAATAGAAGTCAAACCAAATTCGTTGCGTCCCCAAGCCGTTATTTCGCCGTTGTCAGTCAAGGCGAACATTGTTTGGTCAGTAGCAGCTACATCTACAGTGCGCCCCAAGAGATGCTCCGGAGTTTCACCATAAATATTATCGCGTGTGCGATCCAGAACAACGGGATCACCGTTCTCAAGTAAAAGGATAGCAGTCGAACGAGCTAAGGCCTGATCAACCACCTGTCCGGGTTGTCCGGGAGGCATGCTATAGCGAATGGAGTTAACTTTCCAGTTAAGGACGGCACCCCAGTGGTATACCTTACCCATGTCAGTTAGAACACTGTTGACCCAACGGCCGGCATAGACCTTGATCGGTGTACCTTCCATTTCGGGAACTATAGGTAGGCTGTGCAAATTATCGCCCCATGAATAGACATTAGCCTTATCAGTAAGAGCGATGATGTGACTGCTACCACAAGCAACGTCGACCCATTTTTCATCAGCTTCCAATTCGGGAATTGCTTTGTATGCATCAGTCAATTCGCCCCAGAGATACAATCCTCCGTCGCCACTAACACCGGCGCCGAAGTTATTGCCCATGGAGAGTGCCACGGCATCGTTCTTAACTTCGCTGGGAATATTTAGATAATAAAAACCCGGCCGTTTGTTCTTCATGGTTGGGTTCTGTTCCAGGATATCTACCGGCCAGAGATAGGGCCCGACAAAGCACAATAAGATCATAAAAATAATTCCAAATATGCCGAGAATGGCAGATTTGCGTGCTTTGAAATCGTTCCATACAGCTCTCGCCGGACTCTCGACAGTTTCAACTGCCAAAGCATCCATGGCTTCAAGATCTTCTTTACTACCACCGAACAAGAGACGGCGCATAGTACTAGTTGTTTTACGTTTCTGCTGCTTCTTAGAATCAGTCTTCTTGGTCTGATCAGCAGCGTCTTCGATGCGTTCTTTGTTTCTCTTATCTTCAGACATCAAAAACCTCCTTCATCATGCCAATCTGACTCTAGGATCAGCAATACCGTAAGCGAGATCCATAAAGAGATTGCCTAAAAGTGACAAGAGTACGTAGAACATGTTCATAGACATTACTACTTGATAGTCACTTTGTCTTAATGCGTCATAGAGCATCTTACCGATGCCGTTATAGTTAAACATAGTTTCTGTAATAATTGATCCGGAAAACAGACTTATGATCCATCCTGTCATTACGGTAATAAAAGGGATAAGTGCATTCCGAAATGCGTGCGAGAAGATAACGACTCTTTCGCGCAAACCTTTGGCGCGAGCAGTCTTTATGTAATCTTCACTCAAAGCTTCAATCATAGTAGTACGGACATAACGTGTCAGACCACCCAGACTGATAAAAACCAGAGTAAGAACAGGTAGAGCCATATATTTGAGACGGTCCAAAGTCATCTCCAGGGCCGTCCCGCTAAAACCGGGTGTCGCCATACCTGAAACAGGGAACCAGCCTAAGTGTACTGAGAACAGGAATATAAAGAGAATGGCAAAGACAAAGGTAGGCAGGCTGTAGCCCAATATTGTCACCCCCTGCGTCAATCGGTCAAAAAGAGAACCCTTTTTGACGGCCGATACAATTCCTAATGGTATAGTTATCGCGAATACAATCGCTGTAGAAATCAAATTCAATTTCAGGGTATTGACAATTGGTGCTCCAATAACCTGGTTTACAGGTCTCCTGTAAATGGTTGAATAACCTAAATCTCCCTGTAGTAATCTTTCCATCCAACGCAAATATTGCACAGGTACGGGTTGATCATAGCCCATCGCTCTATAAGTCTGCCAATACATAGCATCATACTCATGCGGTTTTAACGATGTGCGATATTCTTCTATGGCGCGGGATACCGGGTCTCCCGGGATCAAATAGTGAATGCCAAACATAATGATAGAGACAATAAAGAAAACGAATATTAAATATAGTAGTCTCCGCAATGTATATTTTAACACCTGGATACTCCCCTCGAATTTTATTAGGAGCATTTGGATCTGCTCCAAGCCTGTTTGTTTAACAGGTCTGCAATTAAATGAATTGCACATCAGCTTAGAGCTGATTGACTCTTTTTAGCTGATACTAGTGGACTGCCTTCGCAGATCATCCTGCGAAGGCAGTCCATGGTTTTTAGTCTCTAATAAACATAGCGACTTTAGATTTTACTTATCAAAGATTTACTCTTCGATTCTGGCCCAGGTTAGAGCTCTACCGTAATCCCAGAGGACGTCCTGACGATAATCAACGAGTCTTGTATTGTGGAAGACGTGATATTCATCAGAGTAGAGAGGCAGCTCAGGCAGGTAATCATTGTATGCAATCTGGAATTCTAGCCAGTTGTCATACCAAGCTTCGAAGTCACCTGGTTCGGTGTGGTACATTTCTATAGCTAGGTTGTACAGACTGTCATCCAAGATGAATGAAGTATTGGGGTAGCCAAGGTATTCCGGATCCGGATTGACGCTGTCCCAGAAGCTCAAAACTTCTGCAAAGCCTGTTGCCAGGTTAAACATGGTGTATTCAAGTTCTTCTTCAGGCAGAGCTTCACGATAGAAGTGCTTCAAAAGGACGTTGAACTCCTGGGTGTTATCGGTTATCTCCAAGCCGACCTTCTCTGCTTCAGGCAGGAGGAGGGCGCGAATCAACTCAGATACCGGGTTGTCCGGGGTGTTCATCCAGTTGATCTGCAAGGGCATAAGAGTCTTGCCGTCAACTTCAACGAGCTGACCAGCGAGGACACTACTTGCGGGCGGCAGTTCGTCTTCGTTTGTGATTTCCTTATGACGTGTGCCTTCACCGGCATACTCATTGCCTGCTGCGTCGAGCACAAAGCCAGCTTCTTCAAGCAGTTCAACGGCACGCTCAGGGTTAAAGGTATAAGGGTTCAATGCTTCGTCGAGTTCGACTTCGCGCATCTGATACTCAACTTGTCCTAAACCGTACATACTATGTACTGTTTGTCCGAAGGGTCCGGCATACTGTTCTAAGAATGCGGCACGGTCAAGCAAGTGAGCAATGGCGTGACGGACTTCTCTGTACTGAGTCGGAGACTCGTCGCACTGGAATCCGAGATAGCCGTAACCATTACGCAGATAAGTTCTGTAAGTCAGGTGGTCATTGGCTTCAACTACTTTCAAACCACCACGGATTGATTCTTCACCGTTAATCGGAGCCAGGAGGTCGACTTCGCCTGTTGCGAGTTCTTCCATCTCGGTATCTTGTACTGTTTTCTTCAAGACGATTGTTTCGATTGCGGGTTTCTTGCCGTCGAATGTTCCCAAGAAATTGGGGTTAACTTCGATTGTTCTCAAATCTGTGTCAATGTCATGACCAATAAATTGGTAAGGGCCACAAGTGACGTCAGGTTGGTAACGATAACCTGTTTCGGCATCCATAACTGTTTCTTCAAGTAAAGCAACTGTGAATTCTTCTGTGAGATAAGCACCATTGCCATCATCAAGAATTTCAACGCCAGGTGCTATACGGTGCAGTGGTGTAGGACCATAAGCTACGAGTGCAAGCTCATACCAGTATGGCAGCCATTCACCATTGACTGTGATAGAGAAGGAATAGTCGTCAATTCTGCGTACGCCGGCGAATTCACGCTTAACATACTCATAGTCGAACTCTTCAACTTCTTCATCTTCATCTGTATCGGCAGGTACATACTCTTCAGGTAGTGCGTGGAATTCAGCATAACCTAACAATTCCGCACCTGAGGTATTGCTCCTACCGATAGGTGTGGTTCCGGCTTCCCAGCATGATCCCATGAGGACCGAGAAAACATAGTCATCACCGGTGATTGGATCGCCGGTATTCCAGACCAGGTTCTCATAAATCTTGAATGTGAAGGTCTTGTTTCCGCTTTCATCAACTTCTGATGAAACTTCTTCTACTACGACAGGGTTTACGTGCATAACGCCTAGCTCATCAAAATAAATGAGGCCGTATTCACCGTGAACCATGTCTTTGACCTGTGCGTCGGGGGCAGCATTTGTCCAGCCACCCCAGAAGTCGCCATAAGAGGCTGAATTGTCACCAACGACGAGTGTGCCGCTGGGCTCAACGTTTTCTGCCGCTCTAATTGCGAGAGCCTCTTCCTGATTCATGGTCAAATATACTTCTTCTTCAGGCTCAGTTGGCCCTGGCTCCGTAGGATCATCAGTAGGATCTTCTGGATCTTCTGATGGTTCTTCGGAAGGATCTTCCGAGGGTGCATCGGTGCCTGCTGGCGGGTCAGTGGTTACAGGATCTTCTTCCGTAGGACCACAAGCAGCTAGGACTGAAAACACCATGACGAAAGCGAGAAGCAGTGCTAACACTTTTTTCATTTCTTTTCCTCCATACTTATTTGTATTCTGTGTTAATTACTTTGTTAGATGGCGCATATTAACACTAAATGCTTAGCCATCTCGTATGTTCAGGATTATAACATAGATATTTGCATTCATGCAATTAAAGAAAGTGAAATACTTTGTGATTAATGGCGCATTATCGACATGCATTAAGTTTAAATTGAGCTGAAATGCACAATTGTTTTTATCTTTTTTCTTTCCAACAGTATATTAATACATTTTTTTCTATATTATACCTAAAAATTTCAAAATCAGAGCAGCAAGTATGATCGCAAGCACTGGAATAATATAGTAAATAGTTGCATAGCGTTTGCGCTCGCCGGAGCAACCGGGGCAGGATCCACAAGCTTTGTCCCTTTGCTTACTAGCACATTCGCCCTGCTTGGCTTGATTATTCTCATTAAGTTCTTTTTTGTAATCGTCACTATTCTTCAAAGCAATAAACCTCTAAATATTTCTAATTAAATATAAACATATCTTTTAATAAATTTTTATTCATTCAAATGACTAAGAAATCTGTCGACTTTCGCTGCCCACCAGCGTGCTCCGCTACGTAAAAACTGCTCGCGCGCTGAGTGAAAAAACAGTTCGGCTTCATCTGTTTGCTTGTTTGCGAGTAGATATTTAGCTTCATAATAGTAATAATAGCCTTTTAGCAAATCATCGCCATCTGTTTGCATATAGTAGGTGGCTAAATCCAAATAGACACGAGCCTCAACTAACTCGTCCATGTACAGGAAAACTCTGGCCTGCTGCAAGTAGTTCTCTGTCAAGCGCATATAATAGCGCTCGTTTTGTGAAGATATATACGTTAACTGTTCGCGCAAAGCTTGTACTGCTGCTTTCGGATCACCACTTTGTTTCAGATATTTCGCCTTTACATGCAATAGGGCAGCTTTTCTTGCCCGTCTATCAGGCCGTTGACTTTCTTGCAGGTACTGCTCCAGAAGTTTATGGGCCTCATCTAAGTGGTCTAGCTCAATTAGTGATTCAAGCTGGCCTGTAATGGCTTTAATACGCATAGCTTCACTTAACGTCTGAGTTTGAAGTGCAGCAGTATAGCGCTCTGCCGCTTCTGCGAACTCTCCATTGAGGAAAGCTAGTCTGCCATTTTCCATTTCTTGCATCGTCTTGTCCATATATTAATCTTACCTCTTTTCCGATTAGCATAAAAGAAAACAAATAAAAAGCAAGTATTGACTGACAATGTTCACAATTTGTTTCAGATTGTAATTAATTTTAGTTGTACAATGAAGCTACAGCAAATTGAGATTGGAGTGAAAAGATGATTGGTTCACATATTGAGGGATTACTGATGCAAAGCGAAGAATCCCTTATGGTTTGTGCTAATGATGTTGCAACAGTCAGAACTGAAAACAACTTACTTCACGCTTTACTTGTACTCTCAAGCGTAGGCTACAATTCTATCCCCGTAATCGATCATAAATCGCGTATCAAAGGCAAAATTTCTATGCCCATGATCATCAATGGAGTTCTTGAGGGAGATGATTATGACTGGAGCCTGCTGAGCGAGCGCAAAGTCGGAGATGTGATGGATTCATCTGTGCGTTTTTTGTCAACTGAAGCACAATTTGAAGATATCCTGCATATGTTGGTAGATCAAAACTATCTTTGCGTAGCGGATAAGAAAGGGATCTTTCGTGGGATTATTACACGCAAGGCCATGCTAAAGCGCGTCAACTACATGGCGCACGAATTTGAACGAATTTACGATGTGCGCTTCAAAGAAGAGTACCGCTCGCAAACAGAAGTAGATGATTATAATATAGAGAAATTTTCTAGACAGGAATTATTGCGCGGTCGTGCTGATTAATATTGCCTAGATGAGAATTATAAACTAAAGATAAAACTCAAATAGTTTTTCATTTCTTTTACATACGAAAAAACCGCCGGCCTTACTGCCGGCGGTTTTTCTATTCCTGAAAATTTAAGTTTGGACTTATTCGAGTTCGACGACTGCGCCGGCTTCTTCAAGTTCAGCTTTGGCAGATTCGGCTTCTTCTTTGCCCACGTTCTCTTTAATTGCTCCGGGTGCTCCGTCAACAACAGCCTTGGCTTCTTTGAGTCCAAGTCCGGTCAGACCGCGAACAACCTTAATGACGTTGATCTTGTTGGGACCAATTTCTTTGAGAACGACGTTGAATTCAGTCTGTTCTTCGGCTTCATCTGCGCCTGCTGCCTGAGCAGGTCCAGCTGAAATCATAGCTGCAGCGGAAACACCAAAGGTTTCTTCCAGCTCTTTAACGAGTTCGTTTAATTCAAGAACGCTAAGTCCTTTTACTTCTTCAATAATTGCAGTAATTTTTTCGCTTGCCATTTATCTTACCTCCTAAAATGGACGACTTTTTTAATAATTGTCTAATCTGCTAGCTGCTATTCTTCTTCAGACTTAGCTTCAAGCTCTTCTTCTGCTGCTTCTTCGGTAGCTTCTGCTACTTCCTCGGCAGCTGCTTCAGCTGATTCTTCAGTTTCAGCCGGTTCTTCTACAGCTTCTTCAGCTGCGGGCTCGTCAACTTCAGTTACTTCGACGGCTTCAGTACCAGCTAGAAGATCTGCAACAGTTGCTACTCCGGCTTCTTCTGCCTTTGCAGCGATCTGTCCTGTAACCTGAGCTAAAGCGGTCAGCGGATAGAGCAACATGAAAGCAAGTTGACCGTGCAGTACTTCCTGTGTAGGAACATAAGAAAGTGCAACAATCTCCTCTAGAGAGACAGCTTCACCATCGATGATTCCGCCTTTGATGCTCGTCATCTTGTACTTTTCACTTGATTCACGAACCAAACGTGGTGCAAGGACAACGTCTTCGGAACTGTAAGCGATTGCTGTCGGTCCCACGAAGATTTCATCTACACCTGCGATTCCAAGTTCTTGCATAGCACGGATAGAAAGAGAGTTTTTCACCACACGGTAATTGACACCTTCCTCGCGGAATTTAGCCCGCATCTCCGTATCCTGCGCGACAGTCAGACCTTTGTAGTCGGAGAAGACAATAGACTCTGCCGTTTTTAGTTCTTGGGCGAGCTTAGTAACTTCTGCCTTCTTTTTTGCCAAAATTTTTGGACTGGGCATGACAATCCTCCTTTTAATATTTGAAAAACCCCTCTGCGAATGGCAGAGGGGCATCTGTGTTTAGGCCTACCTCCACCTCGGCGGGACAGCTACAACTGTTTATGCCCCGACGGGCTCCTGCTTTCTTCGGCTTCGTGGTTATTCATTTTTATAAAACAGAATTATTTTCTGTTTTGCTTCTAATTTTCGAGTAGACTTAATCTACCTTATGGTTCGTGCGTACACCGGGGCCCATTGCGCTAGCCAGTGTGCAGCGACGAATATATTGTCCTTTTGCTCCCGGCGGCTTCGAACGAATAACTGCATCCATTAAAGCTGCAAAGTTATCACGCAATTTCTCGGGACCAAAGGATGCTTTACCAATTACGGTATGGATTATGTTCTGCTTTTCCAGACGGTACTCGATCTTACCGGCTTTGGCTTCTTCAACTGCCTTGCCGACATCCTGAGTAACTGTGCCTGATTTCGGGTTAGGCATTAAACCGCGCGGGCCAAGTACTCGACCCAGACGTCCAACCACACCCATCATGTCAGGACTGGCGATGACGACATCAAAATCGAACCAGCCTTCGCCCTCGATTTTCTGAACGAATTCGTCTGCACCGACATAATCTGCGCCGGCAGCTTTGGCTTCATCAGCCAGAGGGCCTTTAGCAAAAACCAGAACTCGTGCGGAGCGTCCGGTGCCATGCGGCAAGACAACTGCGCCTCTCACCTGCTGATCGGCGTGACGAGAGTCAACACCCATGCGCAGATGGACTTCGATGGTTTCATCGAATTTAGCGGTTGCGGTCTTCAGAACTAAATCCAAAGCTTCGTCAATGTCATAAGTCGTAGCAGGGTCGACAAGCTGCGCTGCTTCACGATAACGTTTTCCGTGTTTCATTCTTGCTCCTCCCCTACGCGTCGTAGTCGATCTTAATGCCCATGCTGCGAGCGGTGCCTGCTACCATACGTGCGCCGGATTCGATATCCGAAGCATTGGTATCAACCATCTTCATCTCAGCAATGCGTTTGCATTCAGACCATGCTACTGTTGCGACTTTGTTTCTGTTTGGCTCACCTGATGCTTTGTCCAGGTTTGCTGCTTTCTTCAAAAGCACAGCGGCCGGAGGAGTTTTTGTAATGAAATCGTACGTACGGTCTTTGTAAACCGTGATGACAACCGGGATAATTAAACCCATGTCTTTCTGTGTACGATCATTAAATTCCTTAACAAACTGGGCAATATTCAAGCCGTGTTGTCCAAGGGCTGGTCCTACCGGCGGCGCTGGCGTTGCTTGACCCGCAGGTATCTGAAGTTTGATATACGCGGATACTGCTTTCTTAGCCATGTGGCCACCTCCCAAATTTTTAAATCGTTGTTTGCTTTGGCCTAAGCCTCAGCTATCTTAAAAGCCGTGTGGCTTTTAGTCAATCTCTATATGCGAATTACCTGGATCCAATCGAGCTCTACCGGTGTTTCCCGGCCGAACATGGATACCATAACGGTAACTTTTTTCTTCTCTAAGTTAATTTCTTCAACCTTGCCGTCGAAACCTTCGAGCGGACCATTGATAACCTTGACGGTATCACCCACTTCGTAGTCGACAACAGGTTCCCAGGATGATTCCAAACCGATCATCATCAGTTCTTCTTCTGTCAGCGGAACCGGGTTAGTGCTGGACGGTCCGACAAATCCGGTTACACCGCGTGTGTTACGGACGATGTACCAGATCTCATCTGTGAGGATCATCTTGATCAGCACATAACTGGGATAAATTTTGCGTTCGATAGTACGGCGCTTGCCGTCCTTAACTTCAATCACGTTCTCTGTCGGAACCAGGACTTCCTGAATCATCTCTTCAAGACCGCGATTTTCTATAATCAACTCAAGTGTATCTTTTACTTTATTCTCATGGCCGGAATAAGTATGGACTACATACCATTTAGCTTCCGGAGTGAGCTTTCCTTCATCAGACATTATTATTCCCCAACAGTTCCAGTGCCTGTAGGATCAACAGTTACACCGCTTCCGTCGCCGTCCGGGTCAGTCTCCACCGGTTCAGCAATTTCAGAAGCAGGAGCATAAAAGCCGGTCGAGGTCAGAATGAAGTTCAAAAGTGTATCAAACACCCAGATCATGGCTGCAGCGGCAACAATGATTACCAGTACTGTAACCGTGTTCTGCTTCAGCTTCTTCTTATCAGGCCAGACTACCCGTTTTAGCTCCGCGAATAAGTTTGAAAAAAAGTTCTTTATACGCGTTAAAAGCGGTTTCTTACCACCTTTTGCAGTTTTCTTGGACTGCGATTTTGATGAATTCTTTTTGGCCACTTTCAAGACACCTCTCGTTCGCTTTAATGCAATGTTATGACGACAGCTCTAACTGAAGACTTATTTAGTCTCGTTGTGGGTAGTATGCTTATTGCAAAAACGACAATACTTCTTCAGTTCTACCTTGTCTGGAGTATTGCGCTTATTTTTCTTCGTGTTGTAGTTACGCTGCTTACAAACGCTGCAAGCCAACGTGATTTTATCTCTGACACCGGTTTTAGTTGCCATGTGTATACCTCCGCATGATTTTAGAGCTTTTCATCGCACAAAAAAAAGACTCGTGCGACTGACAAGCATAAGAATACTAGCATGGCCGCACATGACTGTCAAGATAATTCTTTTAAAAAACGAGCCTACGTGGAATGCAACATTAAGCGAAACGCATTTTGTAAGTAGATGTCTTGCAT
>DIRG01000037.1:1303-3408 GCA_002427475.1 Mageeibacillus sp. UBA5442 | reverse complement strand
GCCACGTGGTGGATGCAGAAGGCGAAGACGTTTTATCCTCGCTGCACGAACTGGTCGAGGCGATAGGAGCGACATCAGGTATCTGCATCGACGAACATGCGCTTAGTTTCAGTGGCTTATGTTCTGATTGCCAAGAAAGTGAAGAAGCGGCAGCTCTTTAGACAAAAAAATAAACCGGTGCAAGCACACCGACAAAGGAGAATTTTATGGCATTAATAGGAAAAGAAATCAGTGACTTTAAAGTAAACGCTTTTGTGAACGGCGAATTCAAGGAAGTGAGCAAAGAAGATCTACTCGGCAGATGGAGCGTCTTTGTCTTCTATCCCGCAGATTTTACTTTTGTCTGCCCTACCGAACTTAGCGATTTGGCCGATCATCATGATGAATTTACAAAAATCGGCGCCGACATATACTCAGTCTCGACAGACAGCCATTTTGTTCATAAGGCATGGCACGAAGCCTCAGAGAGCATTCAGAAAATCAAGTACACGATGCTCGCAGATCCGACAGGGCAGTTAGCCAAGGACTTCGAAGTCTATATCGAAGAAGAAGGTATGGCTCTGCGTGGTAGCTTTGTGATTAACCCCGAAGCTAAGATCGTTGCCTACGAAGTCAACGACAACAGCATAGGCCGCGAAGCCTCCGAACTCCTGCGCAAGCTGCAGGCGGCCCAATTCGTCGCAGAGCACGGCGACCAAGTCTGCCCCGCTAAATGGAGACCGGGCGAAGAGACGCTAACACCAGGTATCGACCTAGTCGGCAAGCTCTAAATCCAGATCTAACCCACAGCCAAGTTGCCGCCTCAGAACTTTAGGTTTTGAGGCGGTTTTTATATTTCAGATATTGGATAAGCGATAATGTCATCTGCTAGATATCTTTTCTGATCTACCAAGGATAGAATAATTTTTTTGCCAATTTTATAACCTACTGCCCTCTCAAGAATTGCTAGATGGCGAGCCATCTCTTTTCGTGGGCTAGCAGATTTTTTGATTTCTACAGGGTATAGTGTGCCTGCATTTTCTATGATTTAATCTATTTCTTTCATATCTTTATCACGGTAAAAATAGATAGGCACTCTTGAAACGCCCGCATTGTTGAAGGATTTGATTATCTCTGAAACTGCATATGTTTCAAGAATTGGACCTGACATAGCACCATTCATAAGTGTTTCCGGGGTTAACCATCTAAGTAGATACGAGACAAGCCCTGTATCCATGAAATATATCCTCGGTGTTTTAATTACTCTAGAGAGATGGTTATTAGAAAATGCTTGAATCGTCACGATGATACCTGATGCTTCGAGAATACTAATCCAGCTTTTGACGGTTGCACTTTTCACTCCTATTTCGTTCGCAATCGAATTGTAATTGAGTATTTGGCCAGTGCGTGCAGCTAGAGCTGTTATGAAACGTGAAAATACACTTAAATCATTAATATTTATAATCATGCGTACGTCACGTTCAATATAGGTTTTAACATAGGAGGCATAAAAAAGTTGCCAATCCAGATCTGTATTCCTATGGAGTTCAGGCATTGAACCTCTATGAATGATTTGCCACAGGTCAGACGGTTCAGTTTTCTTACGCATGCTGTTCATGTATATGTTGTCAGGAATAAATGGCAGATGAAAATCCTCGCCGACAATTTCACGAAGTGAAAGTCCATTTAGCTCTAGTATACCAACGCGGCCTGCAAGACTTTCTGAAACATTGGCCATCAAAGAAAATGACTGTGAACCGGTAAGAACTATCGTTCCAAGATCATCTTTAGCGTCGACCAATCGTTTAATCTCCATGAGTAGTTCGGGTGCATTCTGCACTTCGTCAATCACTAATTTCCCTGGATGATTCATAAAGAAAAGCTTTGCATCAGTTTTCGCAACTTCAAGATCGTTAATGTCATCTAAAGTGACATAGGAATATTCCTCACCCAAAACATGCTTCAATAGCGTCATCTTACCGACTTGTCTTGGTCCTGTGACCAGAACAACTTTGAACATTGAGATCATTATTCTTACTAAGTCCTCAGAGGATCTAGAAATATACATTCTCACGCTCCTTTTCGGCTGATTTAAAATCCAATTTCACATTAGCCGATCAATTCTC
>DIRG01000037.1:597-992 GCA_002427475.1 Mageeibacillus sp. UBA5442 | reverse complement strand
TCTTACTAGAGCTCTTCAGATAGCAAAGTCTTGCTGCCTTCCAACTGTCTCAATTCGGAGATTTCTTCCGTTGTTTCAACTACGCCCAGGTACTCGCCTTTGGCTCCCCGTACAGCATAGTAGCGGATCAAGATAAACTGGCCGTCCTTCTGAATCCAGAAATGTTCTTCGTCCTTTTCACCCGACTTGAAAGCTTCAACAACTGCTAAGACGCGATCAAGGCTCTTGGGCGGATGGCAGTCCTCTACCAGACGTCCGATGATGGTTCTTGTACGTGGGAAAACCCGATGCTTGCCTTCGCTAAAGTACTGCACCTTGTCCTCAGCGTTGACATAAGTAATATCGCTAGGAATGGTATTAAGCAAAGCTTCTAACTCGTACGCATTGAAATAGCC
>DIRG01000037.1:0-215 GCA_002427475.1 Mageeibacillus sp. UBA5442 | reverse complement strand
TCCTTCTGAATCATGCCGCGAACTTCGAATTCCATTTCATCAATCAGAGCTTCGTCCTTTTCGCCGGCCTCAGCCTTCGCTAGAACAGCCTTAATCAAATCACGAATCTCGTCGTCCTTACCCCACATAACTTTAGGAGGAGCAGTAATGCCGTTGCGCTCCAAATAGGGGAACATTAAGTTTTCTTTGCGCCCATAATGCTTATCTACTTTATA
>DIRG01000040.1:9806-11116 GCA_002427475.1 Mageeibacillus sp. UBA5442 | reverse complement strand
TCGCGATCGATGAAGCATTCGTTCTCTTCCGTCAGCGGACAATGCAAGAAAATCACGTCGGAGTATTCATAGAGCGTATCTAGATCAACGAACTTCAGGTTTTCGTTCTCTAAGGTCGGATCAGGACTTAGATCATTGGCATATACCTTCATGCCCAAAGCCTGAACCACGCGCGCCGTTTGCCGACCGATGGCTCCTAGACCGATGATGCCGCAGTTTTTCTGATAGAGCTCGATTAGGGGCGCCAGTGTGAAGGCGAAATCTTCAGAGGTTTGCCAAGCGCCGTTGAGAACGGCTTGGCTATGGAGGCCCACTTGTGACACGACTTCCAAAAGGAGGGCGATCGCATATTGCGAAACGGCCTCAGGACCGTAGGAGGGCACGTTGGCGACAATAATGTTTCTGGCTGCTGCTGCCTCCAGGTCAACTACGTTAAGGCCTGTTGCCAAAATGCCGATGTAGCGGAGATTTTTGGCCTGATCCATATCGGCGGCGCTTATGAAGGTCTTGTTTGTTAAAACAATGTCAGCATCAGCCATGCGCTCTGCCACTAAATGTGAGTCTGAGCGATCATAGATTTGTAACTCGCCAAGCTCGGCGATAGAATCCCAAGAGATGTCTCCGGGGTTAAGAGTAAATCCATCAAGAACAACAATTTTTTTCATTAAAGCTTCCTCCAAGTTTTTATAAAATCCGGCGGCCGGGCTAAATATGAGCCTAGAGGGCTATTATGGTAAAATAAGCAGATGACCACTGGTGTAATGAGTAATTTCTACGATCTTGCCGTATGCAGGATCGACATTAGTTTACCAATATAGATCTTAGCAGTTATTTACTGAATGAGGAAAACATAAGAAGAAAATGAATTCTGATAGAGATAGATTTAAAGCCTTTTCAAACTCAGAGCAGGAGAATGCCTCTAACGTTGTGCGCCGGCCTAAGGTTGGTTCAGACATGGAGAGATTTGACAGCCGGAGCCCTAAGGCGAATGAGCAGACACGTGTTACGCAGGTCTCTCCCCGTGAAAGACAGGTGTCTAAACGCCCTCCGGCACAACGGAGCAAGTACCAAGACGATTCCGTAAGTGAACCGAGCCGTCGTTATCAGAGGGCCAAGCGGGAATGGCGCAAGCGCATTAGCGGTTATCCCAGCAAGAACCGTAGCTTTCAATCCGTACCGGATGTGCTCTGGTCAGCAACTAAGAAGGGACTGAAGGTCATTCTCGTTCTTTTCCTGATTGTGGCCGTGTTCATTGGCGGAATTGGTGGCGGCATGCTTTCAGGTTATATTTCGACAACAAGCCCTTTGGA
>DIRG01000040.1:5116-9452 GCA_002427475.1 Mageeibacillus sp. UBA5442 | reverse complement strand
ATTGACCCCAAACGTATAGTAAATGCTGTTGCGGGGATTTTTCTCAATGCCGGCAATCCGACGCATGGTGCTTCGACCATCACTCAGCAGGTAGTGAAAATGATGTCCGGTGCGGATGAACGATCAGCTCAACGTAAGGTGCAAGAATGGGAACGTGCTCTGGAACTCGAACGACGCTTATCTAAAGATAATATTCTTGAGCTGTTTCTCAACATGGTGCCCATGGCTAACAATTTGACCGGTGTCCAGTCCGCTGCCAAGACCTATTTTGGCAAGGACGTTTACGAGCTGGATTTAGCAGAGTGTGCCTTTTTAGCAGGTATTCCCAACTTGCCGTCTATTTACAATCCCCAGACAGAGTATGGTCGCCGTAATGGCATGCGACGTATGCGTATTATTCTTGGCAAAATGTACGAGCTGGAAATGATCGAATATGACGAGTATCAAGAAGCCTTGAACCGCGAGTTGATCTTTGAAGTTGACGAAAGAGAAGAAGGAGACGATGTTACCTCTTATTTCGTTGATGCGGTAGTAGCTCAAGTAATTGATCAGCTGATGCTGCAGCGAGGTTATTCCTACAACCTGGCACGGACCGCGGTTTTCCAGCACGGACTGACGATTGAGACCACCTTAGATCAGGAAGTGCAGCGCAAAGCTGAGGCCAGTTTCCAAAAGCAGGAACTCTTTGCTACCAATTACGAGGCCCTGCCGGATATTCCCGAACCACCTCAGGCAGCGATAACAATTGTCTCCAACGAACCTGCCACCAGAGGAGAGATTGTAGCTTTAGTTGGCGGCTTCGGCGAGAAAACCCGCAGCTTTATCTTCAACCGCGCTACGCAGGCATATCGCCAGCCGGGCTCTTCCATTAAACCTATTCTGGTCTATGGCCCTGCTCTTGAAACCGGATTGATCACAGCAGCGTCCATTTTCAACGATGAACCGAAGTTCCTCGATCCGCAGAATCCGGAAGAGGAGTGGCCACATAACGTAACCCGCCAGCACTATGGCTTGGTTACAGCCAGGCAAGCGCTGCAACAGTCATATAACACAATTGCTGTCGAAGTCTACACTGAAGTGCTGAATCCTCCGACCGGCTTGTCTTATTTGCGGCGTTTAGGAATTGATAGAACGGACGAACCGCATCCCGCGGGAGCTTTGGGTGCCTTTGGCAGGGGCGTAACGACGGCTGAAATGGCCGGAGCGTTTGCGGCTTTTGCCAATGAAGGTCTTTATACAGAACCGATTCTCTTCAGACGAGTTCTGGATTCAAGTGGTAATGTTTTGTTAGAAAATAAGCCGAAATATGATCAGGTCTTCACACCTGGAACAGCGACGGTGATGACTTCTATGCTAGAAGGCACATTGATGAACACGAGCTGGATTACACCCTATGCTGAGCTTCCCAATCAGACGGCAGCCGGTAAGACCGGAACCACCAGTGATCAGATTGACGTGTGGTTCTGCGGTTACACACCCTATTATACCGCTGCAGTCTGGTACGGCTTTGACAACGCCAATGGCAGACGAACCGAGATTGACGACAACGATAACCGTAACGCCATCCGTATCTGGCAGGATGTAATGGCACAGTTGCACGAAGATAAGGCGTCGCTGGAATTTGAGGAAAAGGGTAATGTTGTCCACGCTGAGATCTGTCGTGATACGGGATATTTGGCGATGGATCGCTGCCCGAGTACGCTGAATGAGATTTTCGATCTCGACAAGACCAATGCTCCTACAATTGTTTGTCCGGAACACTCGCGAGTGATACCGGAAGCTCCGGAACCTGAACCAGATCCTGATCCTGAACCGGAGCCCGAACCTGTACCGGAACCTGAGCCTGAACCGGCACCGGAACCGGAACCGGAACCGGAACCGGGAGAGGATTCTAACCCTTAAACACAATAAAATTTTCGTCTGTAGCAGAAAAAGCCTGCTCGGACCGGCGCAAGGAGAGATTATGCTTTTTACAAACATTACTGTATTTAATTCGGATGGAGAAATTCTGCCGGAACATTTCGTTCTTGTAAGCGATGAAAAAATCCGCTATCTAGGTAGCCAAGACCCTCGCACTTTGCCTGAACTAAGCGAGATAGCTGCGTCAGCGGAAGTATATGATGGCAGTAATAAACTTATGATACCCGGCTTTGTCAACGCTCATAGTCATGTACCCATGACTTTGCTGCGCGGCTATGGTGAAGGCTTGTCTTTGCATGATTGGCTGGAGAAAAGAATTTATCCTTTTGAAGCGCAAATGACGGTGGACGATATGTATTGGGGGGCCTTGCTCGGCATCGCGGAGATGTTGCAGAGCGGGGTGACTTCATTCAGCGATATGTATATGCAGGTGGATGGTATCGGACGTGCTGTCTATGAGAGCGGGATTAAAGCGAATCTCAGCCGTGCACTAGTTGGTGGACCGGGCGATAAATTTGAGGAAAGTGCTGCTTATAGCGAGACGGAGGAGCTCTTGTCCTTGCGAGAAGCTTCTGCTAATCGCATCAGAATAGACGCTGCTCTCCATGCAGAATATACCTCGAGCGACTCATTAATTGAAGAACTTTCAGAATATGCCCAAGATCGAAATTTGCGTATGCAGGTCCATCTGTCAGAGACCATTAAAGAACACGAAGAGTCTAAGCAGCGCCATCAGGGCAGAACTCCGACGGAATATTTTGCTGATCTGGGCCTCTTTGATGTACCTACCTTGGCAGCTCATGGAGTGCATGTGGAAGACAGAGATCTAGAGATTCTGCGGGACTATGATGTGACTATTAGCCATTGCCCCTCCTCCAATCTGAAATTGGGCAGCGGTATTGCCCGCCTTCGTGCTTGGCGCCAACACGGCGTGCGTACTGCGATCGGTACGGATGGAGCTTCCAGCAACAATAATCTAAATATGCTTGAGGAGATTACTCTGGCCTCATATGTGCAAAAAGGTTTTGAACGCGATCCGCTTTTCCTTTCAACAGGGGAACTGCTGAGAATGGCCACTTTAAACGGGGCCCAGGCTCAAGGACGCAATGACTGCGGTAGCCTAGCAGAGGGTATGGCCGCAGACTTGGTAATCTTCGATTTCAGCGCACCACATATGCAACCGGTTTATGAGCCGACAGTAAACTTGTTTACTACAGCTCAATCTTCAGATATTGCACTGACCATGGTTAACGGAAAAGCTTTATATCGTGACGGCTCCTGGCCGACGCTTGATATTGAACGGATTATCCGTGAAGCTCAACGCATCAAGGACGAAAAATTAGAGCTCATCCAAAGCATTTAAGTATCTTAAGTTGGGTATTTGTTGACAAAAAAGTGATAAGGGCTCCGAGGAGCCCTTACCAGAGGAGACGTATGAAGAGGTGTTAGTAGCATTTAAGCTACGATGTCAGAATACTCGCTACATGTGACTTGGAAAGAGTGAAAATTTGAACAAATGTGAAAACTTCGTGAGAAGGCCCGGCTCGCGCTTAAATCTTGCAAAACGTCCGTTCTCTGTGCTAGGTAGTCTCTTCCTAGCCTTTGTTATCCTAGTGTCGGTCACAGGCTGTTCATTTTTAGCTGAGATAGAGCTGGGTCCGGCAGTGAGCGAAGTCGTTGTGACAAAAGTGCCGGAAACGGTGGAAACACTACCCTTTTCTCACTCAGAACTCCTAGAAGAAAAGCAGATTCAAGACTATGTGGCGACTATTCGCAGGAACGCGGTTCAGCTAAACGACTTGCGACCCGGAGGCGCCTTAGATCTTGCACAAGTGCAAGCGGTTGCTCTGGAACGAGTGGTCGATGGCGACACTTTGATTGTTCAGATCGATGGAGAGAGTGTACGCCTGCGGCTGATTGGCGTTGATGCACCTGAATCTTTTTCACATCACGAAGAGAATAGGCGCACGGTGGCGGGAGAGAACGTCTCCCGTATCTTAACGGCCCTACTGGAGTCTGAAACGACTGTCCTACTCGACTTTGATGTTGAGAAATACGATCAGTACGATCGCATGCTGGCCTATGTCTATACGGACGAAGGCATTATGCTCAACGAAGTCTTGGCGCGATTTGGTTTAGTTGAGGTCAAACGTTACCACCCCAATGTACGCTTTCATGATTATCTGAAGGAGTTGGAAGCTGACGCCAAGGCTGATAATATCGGCATCTGGCGCAGCGATTCGGAAATGTCGAAGAGCAGAAAAGGAGATAATCCTATGAATAAGAAGACAATATATTTAGCAGGCGGTTGTTTCTGGGGCGTAGAAGCCTATTATCAACGGCTGGCAGACGGCGTGATCAGTACTGAAGTCGGTTATGCCAACGGTAATACAGAAGATCCGACTTATCAAGAGGT
>DIRG01000040.1:1459-4788 GCA_002427475.1 Mageeibacillus sp. UBA5442 | reverse complement strand
TATTTTGTGGATGAAGAAGATTTTGATGAAATCTGTGACTACATAGATGCCCGTCGCAAGGACTATGCAAGTGGAATTGTGATTGAAGTCTTTCCGCTGGATAATTTCTATGAAGCAGAAACTTATCATCAACATTACCTGAACAAGAACCCCAGTGGTTATTGCCACGTAAACCTTAATCTGGCAGATGACCCATTGCGTCCAGAAGAGTTGGCCGTGCCGGAAATGAAGGAGAGCCGTGCAGAAGGTGAAAAGTTAGATGCAGATAAGTTTGAGCGCTACAGAGGTGAGTTTGCTCTGAATTGGAAATACGCAGACTTGCCTGAAGAAGAACTGCGCAAGAACCTAAGCGAGCTGCAGTATAAGGTGACACAAGAAGGTGCGACCGAGCGGCCCTTTGACAATGAATATAATGATCACCGGGAAAAGGGCATCTACGTCGATATAGTCAGCGGAGAGCCGCTTTTCAGCTCTACGGATAAATTTGATTCCGGTTGCGGTTGGCCATCTTTTAGTAAGCCGATCTCTAAGGGCACGGTTGATTATTATCGAGATAAGAGTCTTTTCCGCGAACGTACCGAGGTGCGCTCCAGCCATGCTGACTCGCATTTAGGCCATGTTTTTGATGACGGACCGGAAGAGTTGGGCGGCCTACGCTATTGCATTAATAGTGCGGCCTTGCGCTTCATTCCTGTGGAAGAGATGGCAGCTGAAGGCTACGATTATTTAATAAGTCTGGTGGAATAAAGTTTCCTTAGACACGGGAGTAGTATTCCTCAAGTGATTTATAGGTCCGATAAAGTTTTTGCTCAAGAGAATTAGCTTTATCTTGTGGGAGAGGATAATCCTCTCCCTTTTTTATGATATCTCTTAAGATTCCTAGCACTCGTTCCCAAGTGGCAAAGTGTTCCGCAGAAATTACACAAATGGACTTGTCGACCGTGGCGTAAAAGGCCCTGCCGTACAACGCCCTAGTGAGCTCTACTACTACGTCCTCGACATCGACAAATATGTGCTCGTCCTCGTCCGGCAGCTGGATTTCTTTATTCCCCAGCAGCATATCCTTGATTAAATCGTGCAAGGGGTTGGCGATATCTAAGTGAAGGTCCTCGCCCATTAAAACCGGCAAACGATAAATTATGTTGCGCACGCGTCGCCGTTGTCCATACTCGCGGATCAGTTGTTCACCCAGTAGTTTACTGCGTCCGTATTCAGAGTCATCATACTCTGATGAAGTGTAAATAAAAGGTAGCCTGTAATCGTGCTCTTCCACCAGATGGATCAGTTCTGCGGTGTAATCGACATTGGCTACTTGCCGCTCTTCAGGGCTGCCCGTCTTTGACTCATAGAGATGCAGAAGATACTTAGCTTCTTCCAAAAGAGGGACAAGCTCGGCTTTGTCCATATCAGGGTTTATCTCAAGAAAAGTGAATGCTTCTTGGACTGTCTGCTCTTTTAAGAGTTTTTGAGCGATATATGAATCTGCTCCACTTATAAGTACCTTCTTTTTCGTCATTTCTATCCCTCTATAAGCAAGATTTGGTTCCGCTACAGTCTAGGAGATTAGGAGTAGAAAAGACAAGCTCATGTTACCCTCTCTGAGCAGCATCGTGGTCTAAGTGTTAAAATATGGCACAAGAAGAGCTGGAGAACATATGTAAGAGGAATTCCATAGATGGACTATAGAAAAAACTTATTGAATGTTTATTGGATTCTGGCTGTTGCGCCCTTTGTCACTGCGATTCCGTTATATGTGCTTATGCCTGAAATTATTGTGCCGGAAGGAGCTTTAAGCTTCCTCGGACTGTCACATCGAGCCGGTATTTTTGTTTTTCCTGCGGCTTGGTTTATAGTCAATGTCTTGATGTTTTTTGTCATCAAATGGCTCGACCGGCAAATAGAAGGCATAACAAAGGTCCTCTTGTTCGTTCTATTAGCTCTCTGTCTAGTGTTCAGCACTACGGCGATAGTGATGGAATTAAGCTTTTACCGCTCCGCCATGACCTTTTATTAATCTAGTATAGGGCTAAGAGAGATTTGTTTAATGAGTAGAATTATAAATAAAAAATTGAGGAAAACCCTAAATTTATTCCTGGCTTCCATCATTTTTTTCAGCCTAGTGTTCCTCATGGGATCCTTATTGGGCGCGTGCGCCACAGAAGCTGATGAGCCTGATGCGGATCTGAAGATAGTTACGACACTCTTTGTCAGCTATGATTTTGCTCGTAGCATTAGCGGCGATCAAGCTGATGTCAGTATGCTGCTGCCGCCAGGCGTTGATGTTCATTCCTTTGAGCCGACGCCGCAGGATATCATCAAGTTAAATGATGCGGATTTGCTGATCTATAACGGCGGCCATTCTGAAGCTTGGGTCAAGCGCTTGCTGGATTCGGGCGAGTTGCATCCGGAGAATACTCTGCGCATGATGGATTTCGTGGAATTGAGGGAAGAGACCGTTAGTGGCATCATCGAGATTGAAGCTGAGCACGACCACGAGAACGATCACGACCACGATCATGAGCATGAGGACGAGCAGCACCGTGTGGATGAGCATATATGGACCTCACCTGTAAACGCTGTCGCTATGTCGGCTGCAATAAGAGATAAGTTGATTGAAATAGACTCAGATAACGCGGGTGTCTACACTAGCAATTTCGATGTACTAGCTGACGGTTTGACCGATCTGCACCACAGATTTCAAGCTGTTGTTTCTGCCGGAGAGCGTGACTTCATTATCGTGGGCGATCGTTTCCCGCTGATTTATTTCGTAGCGGAGTATGGGCTGAATTACTATGCAGCCTATGAAGCCTGCGCCGCAGAGTCTGAGCCGAAACCGAGAACCGTCACGGCCTTAATTGATCTGGTGAAGGAAACGGATGCGCCCTATCTTTTCACTATCGAATTCTCCAACGAGAGACTGGCAGATCAGATCAGCGCAGAAAGCGGCGCGGATAAACTTCAATTTCACACTGTGCATAACGTGACTCAGGAGCAGATTAGCGAAGGCGCTACTTATATCAGTCTGATGCAGCAAAACGTTAGAAATTTGGAAAAGGCATTAAATGAATAAAGGGTTGGCGGATCAGGTTTTACTAAGTCTTAATGAAACGGCCTTTGCCTATGACGGCAGACCGGTTACTCCCCGTTTAACTTTCTCCATCCATAAGGGTGACTATATTTCTATCCTTGGTGAGAATGGTTCAGGCAAAACAACCTTGCTGAAGGGCTTGTTGCGCATGAAAGCGCCCTGTCAGGGCGAAATTGATTTTGCCGATGATATGGAAAAGAAAAATGTCGGTTATCTTCCACAACAATCTGGTTTGCAGAAA
>DIRG01000040.1:0-1208 GCA_002427475.1 Mageeibacillus sp. UBA5442 | reverse complement strand
GGACAAGCGCTTGGTGCGGGAAACACTAGAACGCCTTGATATTGCGGACTTGGCGGATAGCTCTTTCCGCAATTTGTCGGGTGGGCAGCAACAGCGCGTGTTACTGGCTCGAGCTCTGGTCGCTTCGGATGGAATCTTGCTCTTGGACGAGCCGACCGCCGGCTTGGATCCGATTGCGTCGCACGATTTTTACGATCTAATTCGCAGCTTGAATCAAGAAGGCGAAACCATCATTATGGTCTCGCATGACGTCCATTGTGTAATGCATGATGCCTCGCACACATTACACTTGGGCAAGGACTATTATTTTTTTGGTCCCAAAGAGGAGTATTTGAATACTGTGATGGCTGAAAGTTTCATCCATAGAACCGGAGCTGAATAAATGATACTTGAATTCCTCTCCTATGCTTTTTTGCGACGAGCACTGATTTCAGGCTTGCTTATCTCTATAAGCGCAGCCGTAGTGGGCAGCAGCTTGGTTCTCAAACGCTACTCCATGATCGGGGATGGTTTGTCGCATGTGGGTTTTGCGGCGCTGGCCATAGCCATGATTTTCTCTTGGTCGCCGCTGCTGGTGGCCCTGCCTGTAGTGATTTTGGCTACTTTCTTGCTCTTGCGCATCAGTGAGACCAATCCTCTTAGAGGGGATGCGGCTGTTGCTATGATTTCTTCGGCTGCGATGGCCATAGGTATTCTGCTTATCTCCGTGACCAAGGGTATGAACACGGATGTTTTCAGTTTCATGTTTGGCAGCATTCTTTCGCTTTCTGATTCCGACATGATCCTAAGCGTAATTCTTTCACTGGCGGTAGTGCTCTTTTATCTGATTTCATACAACAGGATCTTCGCCGTGACTTTTGATGAGACCTTTGCAGAATCCAGTGGCGTTTCCAGCAAATTCTGGAATTCGGTTTTAGCAGTTCTGGCTGCGGTCACGATTGTTCTGGGTATGCGCATGATGGGTGCGCTCTTGATCTCTAGCCTCATTATCTTTCCGCCGATCACCGCGATGCGCCTTTTCGGTAGCTTCCGACAAGTGACGATCGTGTCGGTATTGATATCTGTAGCGGCTTTTTTGATCGGTATTTTCAGCTCTTATGCTTTAAACCTACCTACGGGTTCCACTATCGTGATTGCCAATATCGGCTTTTTCCTCATCTTTTCTTTTCTGCGCAAATTGAAGCAAGGAAGACGGGTGGTCAATTTAG
>DIRG01000121.1:7833-10030 GCA_002427475.1 Mageeibacillus sp. UBA5442 | reverse complement strand
TTCCCCAAGAGTGTCAAAGCCCCGGGGATGAAGATCAATACAGGTGTAGATGAGTCCGTACAGTTTATCGTAGATAAATTGAAAGAAAAGTATATTTTATAGGGGGCAGCGATATGACATATAGTGGAGTTTTTACATTCGCAGAACAGGTAGATGGGGTTTTGATGAATGTCTCATACGAATTAATTGGAAAAGCGAGAGATCTGGCCAAGGATTTAGATACAGTTGTAACGGCTGTTTTGCTTGGTGAGAATGTCGCTGAACTGGCTCATGAGCTGATTGCTGCGGGAGCCGACAGAGTGCTGGTCGTCGATAATCCTGAGCTTGCTCTTTATCGAACGGAGCCTTACACGCAGGCTCTGGCTTTTGTTGTGGAAGAGTACAAGCCAGAAATACTATTGATCGGAGCCACCGGCGTTGGCCGTGATCTGGGGCCGAGGGTGGCTGCACGTGTTCACACCGGGTTGACGGCAGACTGCACCAGCTTGGAAATCGATCCGGAAAGTAAGGAATTGCGCATGACGCGTCCTGCTTTTGGCGGGAACTTAATGGCGACAATTCTCTGCTCAGAACGTCGCCCGCAGATGGCCACAGTTCGTCCGGGAGTGATGGTGCGTGCAATGGCAGATTCTGAGCGTGAGGGTGAGATTGTTAATCTGGATGTAGTGTTGGAGAAGAATAATTGCTACGTCGAGGTGGAGAACATTGCTACTAAGATCGGTCAGCACCTAGATATCACTGAAGCGGATGTACTTGTGGCCGGAGGCCGTGGAGTAGGCTCAACAGAGGGCTTTGCTCTGCTGGAGGAATTAGCTGAAGTATTGGGCGGAGAAGTAGCCGCCTCGCGCGCCGCAGTCGATGCGGGTTGGCAGGCAAAAGAGCGTCAAGTGGGGCAGACCGGCAAAACTGTTCGGCCGAGTCTCTATATTGCTGTAGGTATTTCCGGAGCTATCCAGCATGTAGCAGGTATGGAAGAAGCTGACTATATTGTGGCGATCAACAAGAATCCCGATGCGCCGATATTCAGCACTGCTGATGTTGGAGTAGTGGGCGACCTTTTCGATATAGTGCCGAAGTTGACTGCCGCTTTGAAAGCGGAAAAGCAAAAATAATAGCTAAAAGAATTTATATATAAGGGAAAAAGAGCGGAAGGTGCCGCTCTTTTTCTTCGTCACGGACTTTGCTTTACTTGCTTGGAGATATGCTTCTATTGTATTTATTTTCAGGCTGGCTATATAATTGCGCAAGGTGCGTGAAAAAGGATGGTTGTTTGGTGACAAAAGATTTGCAGCAAAAGCAAAAACTAATGGGGATCAGTGCGGCTCTTATTTCTGCGCTGATGTTTGGGATCACTCCGGCGATTGCGAAGATGGCTTATGCCGGAGGCAGCAACGGCATGACGATGACATTCACTAGGGCCATCATGTCACTTCCGTTCCTATTCTTGATTGCTAAGTATAAAAAGATTTCTCTGACACTTACGCGACGTGAGTTGCTGACTGTAGTCTTGGTTAGCGTCTTGGGGAACTTCTCTACGACTTTAATGCTGTATTCGTCTTTTTCGTATTTGAATGTTGGAATGGCTTCGGTTTTGCATTATTTTTTCCCGGTCTTCGTTGTCTTGGTAAGTGTGATTTTCTTCAAAGAAGACTTGAAGTGGTGGAAGCTTTTGGCTCTGGTCTTGGGCTTTGCTGGCGTAATAACTTTCATGGGCAGCGCTAGTGGCGGCAGCATGATTGGTGTTCTCTTGGCAGTGGGTTCGGCCATCACATATGCGGGAATGCTGATCAGCGTGGAACGCACTGTCCTCAGTACATTTCATTGCGTTAAGCTTACTTTTTACACTAATCTGATTGTAAGCCTGACTTCGTTTGGCGTCGGCCAGGCTAGTGGCACGCTTAATTTGATCTTGACGCCTGCTGCTTGGTTCTACTCTCTCCTAGTTTCGCTGATGGTTGGGGTAATCGGCTTCTCGCTCTTGAATTACGCCATCGTGAAGATTGGAGCCAGTTCTACTTCCGTCATTTCAATGGCAGAGCCATTGTCAGGGGTTCTTTTTGGCTACCTTATTCTGAGCGAAACTTTGACAGCAATGAACTGGCTGGGCTGTATCCTGATCCTAGCCGGGGTTGCGCTAATATCAATTTTTTCGCTGCGCAGCAGTAAGAATTCAAGAAGTGTGCCTGGCACAAAACTT
>DIRG01000121.1:1698-7663 GCA_002427475.1 Mageeibacillus sp. UBA5442 | reverse complement strand
TGGCACAAAACTTGACTTCCTTGAGTGATTTTACTTTATTAGCTGCGAAAGTTTCTTAAATTCGGCTGTGCCTGAAACTTTCAATAGATCGTAAAGTGCGGTTTCGGTATTGCTGATTACTGATCCCATTGACTGCATGAGATCGAGCCCGTTGTGCCAGTTTTCTGTGGAGCGAGAAGTAACCGCATCTTTGATGAGGAACACCTCATAGCCATCAGCTAATAAATCACGTGTGGTCTGGAATACGCAGATATGAGTTTCTGCACCGGTGAGCAAGACCTTCTTTTTGCCTAGGGCAGCGAGTTCTTCCTTGACCTCATCGGTATAAGCAGTGAAGCAGTTTTTGCTGAAGATTTTTTCCTCATCAAGCAATTCCAAAAGTTCCGAAACTGTACGACCTAGACCTTGGGGATACTGTTCAGTGGCAATCACGGGGAAACCCATTTCTTTTGCCGTTTCGATCAGAGCCACATTGTTCCTTGTGACCTGATCTTTATATTTCATGACTCGAAGCAAGCGGTCCTGAAGATCTACTATGAATAGAACGGTTTCTGCTCTGTCTAAACTATATTTTTGCATAATCTCTCCTTTTATGGCTATGCGGATGTCGCGCTGAATAAGATAAGTTCTTAGTTGATATTATAGGTTTAAAGAACTTTTTGTGCCACAGAAGCGGGAGGCCTTTGATATAGTGGGGAGGAAAGGAGTGCTAAGTATGTTTGTTGATCTTGAAAAATTAAAGGAAATTGTGCGCGAGGCAGGTGAGATTATTTCGCAGGCGAACCTGACACCGGAGCAGATCCGCTCCAAAACAAGTCAGAAAGATTTGGTGACGAAATACGACGTTGAAGTCCAAGATTTTCTTGAATCACGCTTTCAGGAGCTCTGGCCGGACCGGCACTTTATGGGCGAGGAACAAGTCGAGTATCGATATGAACAGCGCGGGTTTTTGGTTGATCCTATTGACGGTACTTCGAATTTTATCTTTGGCATTCCCCATTTTTGTATCAGCGTAGCTGTTCTGGAGCAGGGCGAAATTGTACAGGGAGTTGTCTACAATCCTGTAGTGGACGAGATGTACTGGGCTGAAGTAGGCCAAGGATCTTATCTGAATGGAGACCGCCTCAAGAACCCGGATTTCGCGTTAGGTGAAGCGGTCTTCGGCGTTGGCGGTTCTCCTTACGATCCAAATAGCATCGAGCCAACTGTACGCCTGATAGCGAAAATTATGGAAGAGGGAGACATCCGCCGGCTGGGTTCTGCTGCCTTAGATCTCTGCTATGTAGCGAGTGGCCGTCAGGGCGGTTATTTTGAGTTTGCTATTAATCCTTGGGACATTGCAGCCGGTCTCCTGATTGCCCGTGAAGCTGGTGTGACAGTCACGACTCTAGACGGCGAGGAGCCGCCTCTCACTCGTACAACGAGCATCCTTGCTGCCGGCCCCAAGATGTATGCAAAAATCAAAAATTTTATAGGTTTTTAAAAAAGTAAAGCCGTTTTACATATGCTGTTTTCAGCTCAGTCCGCAGAGAATCAAACTTTTTTCACAACGCTGGACTTGAGGAGCATATCGCCGAAACCATCGATTTTGCAGTCGATATTATGAATGCCGTCACTCGGGTTTTCTATCAAGCGAATATTCTTGACGATGGTGCCCCTTTTAATTGTCATGTTAGCTTTGAGCTTCAAATCTTGTATGACTGAGACCGTATCGCCATCGGACAAGATATTACCATTGGCATCTCTAATTTGCTTGGCAGCTTCTCTTTCAGCTTCTTTTGCGGCATCTATCTCCGGATTCCATTCATGAAAACACTCCGGGCAGTGTAGTAAGTGATCAACTTCATATGTGTATTCAGAATTGCATTTTGGACAATTTTCTAGTTTTTCCATTGTGTTCTCCTTCCATGCTCCGATCTAGTGTATTTGATTGGACGAATTATTACCAATTATTCGCAGGGGCAACGTAAGTAAAAATGTTACGAAATGTTTTCATAAAGCTGAAATATCTGAGTTTAGTTGTCCTTTATTTGGAAGCTAAGTATAATATGATAGTAGGGTTTTCAGAATCGCCACGGTAATAAAATAACTGCGCAATTATATGCGCTTCTGTAGGCAAGCAAAGTTCCTATTGCTATCTCAGAGAGCGATATGCAGTGTATGCTAGGATTTGTCGAAAACCAGTATGGTCAGAAAAAATATGGCCAATATCTTACGAAAAATATAATTCATAATATAAATAACGAAAGGTGTATAAATGGATACAACGAAAATTATAAATCTCGACAACGTAAAACTTTCAAATGATAAGAAGGCGCTGATTTTGATCGACCAGACTCAGCTGCCAAATAAGCTGGAATACATTAAAGTGGAAACTCCTAAAGAACTCTTTGATGCCATCTTTTTCCTCAAAGTAAGAGGGGCACCAGCTATTGGTATTGCTGCAGCCTACGGCATCTATGTACTTGCACAGCAGATTAAGACAGATGACTACGCTGAGTTTTTTGCTGAATTCCGTAAACAGAAAGAATATATTGACTCTTCAAGGCCTACAGCTGTCAACTTGAGCTGGGCACTTCGTCGCATGGAGAAGGTAGTTGTAGAAAATCAAGAGAAAACCATTTCTGAAATTCTTGATCTTTTGGAAAAAGAAGCAGTTAGCATTCAGGAAGAAGACATCGCAATGTGTACTGCTATTTCTGAGCATGGTTTGACTTTGCTCAAGGATGGAGATGGTGTCCTGACGCATTGTAATGCCGGACCCTTGGCTACCTCGAAATACGGCACAGCCTTAGGACCACTGCTCTTAGGCAAAGAAAAAGGCATGAATTTTCGTGTGTTTGCCGATGAGACTCGACCCTTGCTCCAAGGCGCCAGACTGACAAGCTTTGAATTACATTCAGCAGGTGTAGACGTCACACTTATCTGCGACAATATGGCGAGCATCGTCATGAAGAATGGTTGGGTAGATGCTGTATTCGTCGGTTGCGACCGTGTTGCTGCCAACGGAGATGCCGCTAACAAGATCGGAACAAGCGGCGTCGCTATCTTGGCAAAACATTATGGAATCCCATTCTACGTGCTCGGCCCGACCTCAACTATAGATATGAACTGCAAGACTGGTGACGACATTGAAATAGAACTACGTGATCCTTCGGAGATTAAAGAGAAATTCTATGAAAAGCCGATGGCTCCCGAAGGTGTCAAATGCTATAACCCGGCTTTTGATGTAACGGATAATTCACTAATCGCAGGAATCATTACGGAGAAGGGTATTGCCCGCGCTCCGTTCACTGAAAGTATTGCAGCCCTGTTCGAAGACTGAAAAACAATCTCCTGAAACTGGTCTGGAGATGGAAACATAAGATTTTTTCAAGAGGCAGCTGACCCTTTAGCAGCCTCTTGGAGTTTCAGCTTTTCTTTTATGAAGATGAGAAAAAAATTCCGACAGATTTTTCATGATAAAGTATACTAATCTGATGGTTCTGGATACAGAATTTTCACACATTGCGTTGCCTAACATCCTAAAGTAGTTTTACGGAGGAAATTATGAAACTTGAAGAAGTAAGGATCGAACTGATTGAATATGGAAAGAAGTTGCTGGATATGAACTTGACAACTGGGACGGGCGGTAATTTGAGCGTATTCGATAGAAAAAGCAATACTATGGCTATCACCCCAAGCGGTATTGCGTATTACGACATTAAACCTGATCAAATAATTTTGATCGATGTTGAAACAGGCCGCATTGTCGAGGGTGAAGCGGTTCCATCCAGTGAATTAGATATGCACCGTATTTTTTATAAATATCGTGATGATCTTGATGCGATTATTCACACGCATACACCATATGCAACTACGTTAGCTTGTCTTGGGCATGAGTTGCCTCCTCTACACTACCTCGTTGCGTTTGCTGGACCGAATGTCCGTTGCGCTGAGTACGCCACCTACGGGACAGTTCAGCTGGCAAAAAATGCATATGAAGCCATGAAGGACAGAAAAGCCACCTTGCTTGCAAATCACGGACTTATATGTGGTGGCGGCAATCTTGGCGAAGCACTTGCAATTACAGATCAAATCGAATTCTGCTGTCGTTTGTATACGCAAGTTAAGGCTATAGGAGATCCCGTACTATTAACCGAAGGAGAGATGAATCTCATGATGGACAGATTTAAGAACTATGGCAAACGAATGGAAGAGCACGAAGAAATCTAGGCAGTTAATCTAAATTAACTGCCGCTATTGTTTTTATTTTTCTTTTTCTAAAAATGAGGTGTTCTGTGATCAGAACCGTGATTGTTCCCACAACAAAGCCATTCGCAAAAATAGGCCGTAGCAGGTTGGGGAGGGCAGTCTCCACTGCTTCCGGTAGGAAGGCGACAGTTAAGCCAAGCATAATCGGAATGCCAATGGTCAAGCCATCATCGATAGAAAAATCTTCCTCAGCAAAAGCTGTCACTAAACCTGCTGCTACTTGCGAACACATAATATAAAGGAAAATCACGCCAATAATTAGCGGTGGTATTCCCCCTAAAAACGAAATAACTCCAGGCATAAAGGAGATGATCAGTATTGATAGCCCTGCAGGTACTAGGGTGAAACGTGAAGCTACACCGGTAGTAGCGATGACTCCTGAACTGAGAGCGTAGTTTACAGGTCCTATAACTCCCAGAAAGCCCGCTAAGATATTGAAAATACCTGTAACGGTTATTCCGGAACTTAGTCTCTTATCCATTTGCGGGGCATTAATAAGTTGACCTAGAGCCTGAATTGTACCTAAATCATTGATAGACAAGGCAATAAAGCAGACGAGGAAGGATATTAAAACTCCTGCATCCAAGGAGAAACTGAAATTTAAACCGGCAAAGAAATTTGAAAAACTTAAGAGAGATCCTCCTGACATCCAAGCGTATTCGGGAACTAAGACAATATATACGATACTACTTATTATCAGTGTCCATATAATTAAAGTTGATTTCCAAATGCCCTTTAGATATCGATTGGCAATGAACATGAGCAGGAGCAGGACGAGGGCGAAACCAAAATGGAACATTTCCAATCCCGCAGCTGGCACCGTAAAGAGTAAATTTATAATCATCGGTAAGAGAGTTAAGGCGATCAGGAGCAAGATGGTGGCGACAACCTTTTTGTTAAAAAGGGCTTCAATTTTAGAGAAAAGACCAGTCACGCAAAACAAGCTTAAGAGTATACCTCCGATTAGAACGGAGGTGTAGATGCTGTCAAGGCTGGAACTTTGACTGGAGGTAATGCCGACCAAGAGGATTGAAGCCGGCCCCACAACTGCCGGCAAGCGGTGACCGAGAAAGAGTTGCACTAACATGGTAAGCGCCATTAGAAAAAAGATCTTCTGCATATAATTAATTTGTGAGGCTGAATCAGAAAAATGTATATTTGCAGCTGTCTGACCAATAACGATAATTGTAGGCAAACTAACTGCCAACCACTGCAAGCCATAAACAAGAGTAGCCATTAGAGGAGGTTTTTCATCGAGTCCGTATTTATTTGTAGTTTTTCCCCGCACATTTACCACCTTTCTTAAGAGCGCAATAAAAGTTTATTAAACACGTCTCGCTTTTTGCCATTTACTGATTTTTACCCAGGCAAGTGATGCCAATAGAGCGATAACTGCTCCCAGCAATGTGCTGATCAAACGTTCCAAAGCATATTGGTAACGTGAACCTTCTTCAAAAACCAGAGCTACCAGCAAAAGACTAATGCCACTTACCCGTCCCTGTATTGGAGGCATGTGGGCTAACTTACATATGATGAAGTTCAGCATGATGCCCAAGCCAATTAAAATGTAAAAAAGCAGCGGTATTTGCAAGTAATTGTCAATGAAGACCAGTAACATTCCGGCAGTACCGCCGCTTAAGACGCCAATTACACGATGTAAAGTAGCACGCCGGCTCCCTGTATGCTTTCGATACAAGCACATAATAATAGT
>DIRG01000121.1:616-1466 GCA_002427475.1 Mageeibacillus sp. UBA5442 | reverse complement strand
CCCAGCGTGATGGTGATTCCGATACGAATTTCAAGGTTGCTCAGAATAAATTTATCTTTTATTGTCTTCATCAGGTCCTCTTTCTAAGCAGGTTTGGGTAAATGATTGCTCATTGCAAGCGAAAATCTAGACTGTTGTTGCAGGACTAGGGCTAGCTTGTTCTTACTAATATAGACTAGTCTATCATTTAATGAAGAGGCTCCTGTGAAATTAAGTAAACACGCTTAGTAGAAATCATGCGTGTTTACTTAAAGGATTACTATAGGTTTGTTATCTAGACTAAACAGTATTAGAAGTTTATGCCTGCTCGTTTGACGATAGCCTGTCCGCGTCTTTGTCCTTCTCGTATTAGGGCTTCTTCGTCAATAGTTGTAAGCTCCCCTTTGTGTAATAATTTTCTACCATTTACATATACTGTATCTACTACAGCAGAAGTGGATTGATATACAATCGTTGAGTACAAGTTGTAGGTAGGGGTGCTGCATAGTTTGTTTAAGTTGAGAAGAGTTATGTCTGCAGATTTGCCGGCTTCAAGGCTACCGCTTGTGTCAAATCTATTCAATGCTATGGCACCATTTCGCGTTGCCATTCTTAAAACTTCTTTTGCAGGGACAGCTTCAGGATTTTGACTGATAGCTTTGTGCATCAAGCCTGCTAGCCACATTTCATCCATCATGCTCATTCTATTGTTGCATGGCGGGCTGTTAGTTCCTAGAGAAACGGGAATGCCTCTATCTAAATACTCCGCAATAGGAGCGAAACCAGCAATTCTCAAATCAGCACCAGGACAATGTATACATTTAACGCCAGATTCTTCCAACAAATCAATTTCGTGTGGGAGAACATGAAC
>DIRG01000121.1:0-343 GCA_002427475.1 Mageeibacillus sp. UBA5442 | reverse complement strand
AGATGACTCTGTATGAGCACATCATTTTCAACTGCGTATTCAACAAAGGTTGTCCACAATTCTTTACTCGAATTGAAAAGGTTAAGTATGTTTAAACATGCGTCTACTCGTGAGCATTGGCTGTTATTGTGCCATTTTTCAACAAGATCAAAATTCTTGCGGCGAGCTTCATCATATGAATATTGCAGTGTCTCAGGCACATCACCTTTAATATCCATCGTTGAAAGGGAAACAATGCCTTTGATTCCCGTATCAATGATGGCTTTCGCTATGGCGCCAGGATGTTGACCGCTAGCTTCGCAAAACTGAGTGGTACCACAGAGGCAAAAACCTTAAACTATTT
>DIRG01000063.1:2072-5248 GCA_002427475.1 Mageeibacillus sp. UBA5442 | reverse complement strand
TTCCCGAGAGTGGAGAAAGTAGGGCGGACGACCGTACGATCCACCTCCGTCGCCCCCGGTTGATAGTTAGAACTGCGGTCAAAACGTTGTCTCAATTTCTGCAACGGTTCCGTGAAATAGCCGGAGAAGTCGTGCTTGATTTCCATGCTGGGGACAGGAATAGTGTGCTTGCCCTGTGAGAGGCGCGTTTGACGTGCCTGATTACGCTCTTCCTCTGTGGTAACATCTTCAATCCGTAGCTTGATCGCAGGTTGGTTAAGCCAGAGATGATTGCAGATTTTCTCCAGCATGGCGTCGGAGGTGCCAATGATCATTAGGGCAGGCGGCATGTGCTCGCTGAGAGCGCGCCTCATAGTCTCGGCGCGGCTCGTGTCGTCAAAAATAGCGCGGCGCACGGATTCAATTTTGGTTTCTGCTCGTTTGGCCGAGGTACCGGCGACGATGGTGCTGCCGTGGATCAGAAGACCGTCGTCGATGATATATTCAATCCGATATTCTCTGGCAATGCGAATGGCGGCGGTACTTTTACCGCTACCGCTTTGTCCAACAAAAGATATGACAGCGATATTTGCCAATTGCTGGCGCACCTCTGCTTGAGTGCGCTCCTCATAAGCTCGCTCTCGTTCAGTAATCTGTGTCAGAACGGCATCGGCGATGCGTCCGAAAGGATTGAAAAATGGTGCAAGTTCTTCTGTAGGCTCAGCTTGTTCTTTGTCCTCAATAGATTTCTCGATATGTTTGACAGCATCAGCAGCAAGCTTCTCTTCATCGACGGATCTTAAGTCCCGTGGGGAAGCCTCTTGCTGTTTCTGTTTGGATTTTCTTCTGCGTCTGAACCACTTAAACATTTAAATCACCCGAAGTGATGGCTTTGGAGCCAGGATTATTCTTCGTCCTGCTCCCAATTGTGGTAAACATCCTGTACGTCGTCGTTGTCTTCCAGCTTTTCAATCAAGTTCTCCATCTGAGTAACCTGATCAGGGTCAGACAGCTTATTCCAGGTCAAAGGTACCGGACCCAGACTCTGCTCTAAGACCTCATAGTGCTGGGAGATTGTCTTTGTCACAGCATCGTAATCCTGTGGTGTCGTCATGATATCAACGATGTTCTCGTTATCTAGGTCGATGTCTTCAGCTCCCGCATCGAGTGCCAGCATGAGAAGCTCATCCTCGTCAGCGATGTTTTCACGTTCAATGATGATGCTGCCTTTTCTTTCAAAAAGGAAAGCCGCACTGCCGTCGGTGCCTAGATTGCCGCCGTATTTGTCGAAAATATGTCTGACATCACCCGCAGTGCGGTTACGGTTCTCTGACAGTGCTCGCACCATCACAGCAATACCGCCGGGACCATAGCCTTCGTATATGATCTCAATGAGTTTTCCCGAATCGGTATCTCCGGCTGCTTTGTCGATTGAACGTTGGATATTGTCGTTGGGCATGTTGGAGCTTTTGGCTCGAGTGATAATATCCCTCAAGCGAGAATTCTGCTCCGGATCGGGACCACCCTCGCGTACCGCCACCTGAATTTCCTTGCCAAATTTGGAGAATATTTTCCCGCGTTTATTATCTTCTGCCGCTTTGCGACGTTTTATATTATTCCATTTGGAGTGACCAGCCATTAAGCTACCACCTCTCTAAGATAGATTTATCAAAAATTATTATATAGGTCTATATATTATATTCTACATATAAGAGCGTGTTTAAGGGACGGGCAAAAAACGCTCACCCTGCGCCAGAAGTTTGCCGCTGCCAGCAGTCAAATCTTGTACGAGCAAATGTAGTTCATCAACACGTTCCGAACTCGCACCTACGAGTAGTTTAACCTTTGATGTGAATTCCACTTCATCTTGAAAAAAAGCGGCGGCTTCCAAGCGTGCGTTCAATTTATCGTAGACACTATAGTCCACTTCCAAAGAGAAGAGCTGATAGCGTTGAAATTGCTTTATCCCCGCCTCTTCTAACGCGCCAGCTGCTGCCTGCGAATAGGCGCGAGCCAAGCCACCGGTGCCCAGCAGTATGCCGCCAAAGTAGCGTACAACGCAGATTGCTCCGCGGTCAACGTTCGCATTCTCTAAGACATCCAAGACCGGACGGCCGCCCGTCCCCTGAGGTTCTCCATCATCAGAATACTTCTGAATCAAATAGGGGCTGTTTGTTTTCCAGGCATATACATAATGGCGCGCGGCCGGGTATTCTTCGCGTATCCGTTCCAGAAAAAGACCTGCATCTTCTTCGGACACGATCGGAACACAGATGCCGATAAAGCGGGAGCGCTTTATCGTGCATTCCCAGCTGGCCTCGCGGGCAATTGAAATATATGATTCTTCCTGCATCACAGCCCCTAGCTGCCGTTACACGGTCTTTTTACAGTGGACGAATGATGTCAATGCCACCCATGTAAGGACGCAATACTTCAGGTACGACGATGCTGCCATCAGCCTGCTGGTATTGTTCAGCAATGGCGGGCATTACACGTGAAGTTGCCAGGCCGGAACCATTGAGCGTGTCAGCGAATTCAACCTTGCCGTCTGCTGCGCGTCGGAAGCGCACATTACCACGTCTGGCTTGATAGTCACCGGCGTTGGAGACCGAGCTGACTTCTTTGTAGCCACCCATGCTCGGGATCCAAATCTCGACGTCATAGGTTTTCTTCATCGCCGCTCCGACATCTCCGGCTGCTAACTTGACTAATTGATAATGCAGTCCCAAGCCCTCAACCAAGGCGCAAGCCTTTTTCACCAGCTCGTCCAGCGCCGCATCTGAGTCTTCAGGCTTTGAAAACTGGAACATCTCTACTTTATTAAACTGATGACCGCGAATCATGCCGCGTTCGTTTGCTCCGTGTGAGCCTGCTTCCCGACGGAAACAAGCTGTGTAGGCGAAAAGCTTGTGGGGCAATTCTTCCTCGGCCATGATTTCGTCGCGATGGTAATTTACCAATGCAGTTTCAGCTGTGGGTAAGAGGAAGCGGAAATTATCGTCATTGCTGCGGATCTCGAAGATATCGCCGAGGAACTTAGGGAATTGCCCGGCAGCGTATCCTGCATCATAATTCAACAGATAAGGCGGCATGACCATTTCGTAACCGTCTGCCAGGTGAGCGTCGACAAAATAGTTGATCAAAGCCCATTCCAAGCGCGCACCTAAACCGGTATAAAGCCAATAGCCACTTCCGGA
>DIRG01000063.1:662-1897 GCA_002427475.1 Mageeibacillus sp. UBA5442 | reverse complement strand
AGTTTGGCTCCGCGTTCATAGTCAATCATGCCTAAGGAGGTCAGAAGATCGACATGGTGCTTGGGTTCAAAATCGAAATCTCTTTGTTCTCCAAAAGTGTGGACTACCTGATTGGCTTCCTTACCGCCGGCAACGACGTCTTCGGCCGGCAGATTGGGTAGACCTTGTAAGAATTCTTCCTGCTCTCGCTGTAGTGAGTCGATTTTCTCGTCATTGCTGCTGATCGTCTCACTAAGCTGCTTGAGCTCTGCCAGCAGTTCGCTTGTGTCCAGACCCTCTTTTTTCAGCTTCGGGATCTCGGCTGATTTCTTGTTGCGCTCGGCTTTCAAGTTTTCGGTAGTGTGCATTAAAGAGCGACGCTCTGCATCCTTTTCCAAAAATTCTGAAAAATCAACTGTGACGCCTCTTTTGGCCAGTCTCGCGGCTGCTTCTTCAGGCTTATTACGAATGTATACGATATCTAACATCTGGCTCCTCCATAAATTATCTAATGTAGGCTAATTCTATCATATAGGCGTCAAATCCCTATGCTTAGGCAAAGACAGTCAGTTTAACAGTTGTTTCAGAAGACACAGAAGCCCCTCAGAGAGAGAAAAATTTTTGCATAACCGATAGAATGCTCTCTATTGTTAAGAATGCTTTTTGCTTATTAGTAAAGGAAAAGATATGCCACCTCTAATCGAAATGAGTCCTAGCGTACCCGTTTTTACTGTCTTTATACAAGGGCTTGTCAGCTTTTTCTCACCCTGCATCTTTCCGCTGCTCCCGGTTTACATGGGCTACCTAGCGGGTGGAACCTACACTGTCACTGAAGACGGCAGCCTAGTTTATCCGCGCAAGAAAGTGATGTTGAACACTGTGTTTTTTGTTCTAGGGATCAGCTTTGCTTTTTTCCTCTTGGGCTTGATTATGGCCGGTGTAGGTTCGTTTTTCAGTGATTACAGCCACATCTTTATGCTCGTCGGTGGCATTATTATTCTCCTCTTCGGCCTCTATCAACTGGACTTCTTCGGTATCTCGAAGGTTTTGTCCCGGGAGAGGCGTCTGCCCATCGCCTTGGAAAAATTGAGCATGAATCCTCTGACCGCCCTGATTATGGGCTTTACCTTCAGCTTTGCCTGGACACCCTGCGTCGGACCCACCTTGACCAGCGTCCTCATCATGGCTGCCGGCGCCTCGACTCGCGCTCAAAGCGTTCTCTTGCTTGCTGTTTATTCGCTCGGATTCGTGATCCC
>DIRG01000063.1:0-298 GCA_002427475.1 Mageeibacillus sp. UBA5442 | reverse complement strand
TTAGAAAGATATGAAAATGAAAAATAGTATGAAATCAATGAAACTCTTTACCCTACTGATTGCACTGTCGCTATTTCTGGCAGCCTGCGCCAATACTGATAGTGATTCGGACCCGAGTAATCCGTCGGAACCGGCTGTTAGCACGAGCGAAAGCACAGATGCTCCCAGCGAACCGGCAGCTGAAACGGAAACAAATGGGGAGACTGAGGCGGAGGAGCTCTTCGCTCCCGACTTCAAACTGACAGATCAGAACGGAGTCGAGCACACACTCTCTGATTATCTGGGTAAGAAAATAATT
>DIRG01000049.1:4517-6038 GCA_002427475.1 Mageeibacillus sp. UBA5442 | reverse complement strand
GAACGAATGCTTCATCGATCGCGAGAGCATCTCTCAGATGCGCGACGGCGTAATCATCATCAACAACGCGCGTGGCGGCTTGATTCAAGAGCACGACCTGGCAGAAGCCCTAAACAGCGGTAAAGTTTATGCTGCTTCTGTCGACACCGTTTCGTCCGAACCGATTTCTCCGGATAATCCTCTGCTGAAGGCAAAAAACATATTCATCACTCCACACATCAGCTGGGCCGCAAAAGAAACACGCGAACGCCTCATGTCCCTGGTGGCGGAGAATCTCAAATCATATCTGGCAGGTGAGCCGAAGAATAGAGTAGTTTAGCGCGAGGTATCCACAGGCAAAAAGCCGCGACCGTAAGCTTCGTCATAAGAGGTGACGATCACCATCACATCATCGTCAATTTCTCTAACTAACGCATGTAATGCTGCTAGCTGCGAGCGGCTGCAGGCGCAGAGGATTACATCTTTCTCAGCCTCTGTATAGCTGCCTTTTCCGTTGAGCACAGTGGCTCCGCGTACAAGCTTTGATGTAATGGCATGACTCATGGCTTTAGTATGCTCCGGATCCGTTATGATCACAGCCAGTTTTCCCGAGACAAAGCCGTAAAGGAGCTTATCCATAACCAAGGTCAAAATCGCACTGTAAACAAAGCCATACAAAATGGCATCTATGTTTCCGTAGACCAAACCTCCGGATATGATGATGATGCCATCTATCGCCATCGTTACCTGCCCCAGCGACATGTGCGGTCTTTTTCTCCGGATAGACATAATAATTAAGTCGGAACCGCCTGAGCTGCTGCCGTTATGATAAATTACGGCCAGCCCAATACCTACCAAAGCGCCGGCAAATATTGCTGAGAGCAGACGCTCGCCGGAATAAACAGGCAAAAGAGGGCAGACCAGATCCATAAACAAAGTACTGACCAATACTGTCCTAAAAGTGCGGGCTAGAAAATGACTGCCGAGTGTTTTGAAGGAAATAGCGATGATGGGGATGTTAATCAAGAGAGTTCCCAAGCCTATGGGCAGGTCGCTAAAATAGTTAAGTATGATGGCCAAACCCGAAACCCCGCCGGGGGCAAAGTCGGCAGCTGATACGAAATTATAAATACCGATACCAAAAAAGATGGAACCTATAAGGTCAAAAAGCAAATCACGTGAAAGTTTCTTGATTTTTTTCCTCGAAAAAATCCCTTGTAAAGCAGACTTCATTTAACCCTCTTTCAAGCGCTCGCACCTAAGATGCGAAGGTGCAGACCTAAATAAAGTTAGGCGCAAAAATTAATTTGTCAAAAAATTGATTAGCGTCCTGGCTGTCGAGCTGTGATTAAAGCCTCCGACTTCCTGACCATATCGATTATAGAACATCCACATGTCCGATGTCCGTGGAATCTGCATTTGATTCCTGCTATAAGACAAGTACGTATGCGCGTTGTTAACGTAAGACATGACATTCATATTCGTAGCCACAGAAGGCAGTACCACAGTTGCTACATTATATATCGTGGGGGCACTACTCAC
>DIRG01000049.1:0-4225 GCA_002427475.1 Mageeibacillus sp. UBA5442 | reverse complement strand
TTGCCCGGACTCATGCCTAGTGCGTTAGCTTCCGCATTGCTCAGATAGATATTTACTCCGCCCATGACGTCTATTGCTTTGATAAATGAGTTAAAGTTAAAGATTACATAATTATTAATCGGTATACGGAAATTGTTTTCGATCGTACGAATCAATAAATTAGGGCCACCGTAAGCATAGGCAGCGTTCAGAAGGTTTTGTCCGTATCCGGGAATATTTACATTAGCCGCTCTGTAAAGAGATACCAAGTTAAGCTTCCGCGTATTATGGTTGAGCGAGGCGATGATCATCACGTCCGACCGGCCGGAGAAAGAAGAGGTATCAGTGCCGATAATGAGGATGTTTTCGATACCGTTCATGGACTGAAGCGGAACTGCCTGACTTACCTCGTCGTAAGATTGTTGAGCCTTACTCACATTAGCCTTATCTTCGCTTCCACTGGGAATAATCGTCTCGCCGAGAACATCTTCCAGCTCCTCACGTGGAATGGAAGCATGATCAACGTCACCCCAAGTACCTGACGGATCCTCTTCGGGTAACCAAGGGATATCACTGTTATCAGGATCTTCCCATTGCGGGTTATTTAGCTGAATTTCATTGGGATCGCGGACCCGTCCCTCTAAATCGGCGATGGCAACACCACCAACCGTAATGATGGACAAGATAATTCCTACCAAAACACCTGAGATAACAAGGTGCAGAGGATAAATACTCTTAAACCTCTTAAAGAAGCTCTTACGCTTCCTTGTCTGTTCTCGGGATTTCTTGAGTTTCTTCGCAGCCACCGTCACATCTCCTGACAAAAGCGGCACCGGGAAACCCGATGCCGTAGTTTAGACTTTTCCCACATCATTATGCACTAGAATGCCTAATTGTGGCTAGTATTTGACGGATTTTTCTATCCTCAGCCAAAGAAGTTGAAAAAACCTCCTCCTGTAGGAAGACCCATATTATAAGTGAATACATAAATGACCAAGCTCAGACTCAACCAGAACACCAAGCTTACTAACAACGCGGCATAGATCGAGAGTCTGCGTTCCCTCTTCTCGAAGGAAAGAGATAGTAGTGTTGTGACCAAAACCAGGATCGGAATTAGTCTGGTGAAGATTAGCCAAAATTCGCCACCGTCGACATAGTAGTGAGCAATTTTATAGGCAGGATTTGAAAAAAGGTTGACTATAAAAGCCAGTATGGCTGAGCCCAGTACCATCGTCTGCAGTGATGAAAAGCGAGCGAAGTAACGACCAATTTCTTTGTTCCCCTTAAGTATATTCCGTTCAGCCAAGTAGCCGATGAAAAACATGGCTCCATAAGTGACGATCGCTACCAGCCAGAAGATGAAGAACGGGCCGGCTCTCCAATTAAAATACGGAGCAACCGCCAGTGTGCTGAAAAGTGTTACCAAGAAGGGAACAATGCTAGCCAATAGCGGATGAATACTCTCATCGCTACCGAAGAAACTCTTTGCTAGCCACGGAAAATAATGCTTCCCGTCTGTTTTGAGTCGGGATTCAAATAACATCCGTCGAGGTTGTTCCGTGCTATGAGGTGGAGGACCTTCGCCTTCCAGGTATCCGGGAGGCATCGTCGGTTGCTGGTGTGGATTCTGATGGACATCCACTGTGTGGCGAATATCTCTCAATCTCTTGCCGCAGTATGGACAGTAATCGTTTTGTGGAGATACTGCTTCCCTACAAGATGGGCATGTCTGCATAATACTCCCCCCTTTCACGTGGTGATCCTAAGCACCATATTACAATGGTATTTAAAATCAATTTTATTATACTAATTCCTCATTAATCTATTATCTCCTGCGTTACAGCGACAAAGACTGTCAATTTGTCGTTAAATATTCCTATATTTTTTCTAGAGGATACGAAGTCCACAGATCCAACAATATGGTCTAAAATGAAAGATACTTATATTCGAAAAAGCATTAAAGATTTACTGATGGAGGTTATCATGCGAGCTTTGATTCAACGTGTTTCACGTGCAGACGTTCAAATAGATGGAAAAGTTGCCGGAGAAATTGGGAAGGGTTATGTCGTCCTTCTTGGTGTTGGTAGCGAAGACGATGCCGACAGCTGTGCCAAGCTCTGGAGCAAAATCCGTCGTCTACGCATCTTTCCTGACGAGAACGGCAAAACAAATCTTGATATTTCTCAGGTAAATGGTGAGTGCCTCATCGTGTCACAGTTCACTCTTTTCGCAGACCTGCGCCGTGGGAATCGGCCCGGCTTTTCCTACTCGGCACCGCCCGAATTAGGCAATTCCCTCTATGAACTTTTCGTCGAAATGGCGAAGAAGGATATCGAAAACGTGCAGACCGGTGAGTTCGGTGCAGAGATGCAAGTCACACTCACTAATGACGGACCATTTACCATCTGGCTGGACACAGAGGAATTCTGACTTCGTGCCTCAAACTCTTGTGTCGGCAAATATGTGTGGAGGAAACAAAGATGAGAAAAACTAACAAGTTCATTTCTCTTATTGTCGGAATTCTCTTTATTATTGCGGGAATAATTGCCCTCGCCGACCTGATCAAGATCCCCATGATTATCGGCATTCTCTTAGGTGCAGCCGCAGCAATTCAGGGACTGAGGATTGTCTGGCTTTATATCCGAACAGAAGACAAGTCCGGTTTCAGACCTAATATCATGCTCGCTTGGGGCATTCTGCTCCTTGTATTAGCCGTTTTCCTTTTCGTCAATTCGACTCTTGCGTCCGCCTTAGCAATTTATCTGGTCGGTGCTTGGTTTGTCGCTGAAGCAGTGGCATCCTTTTTCACTCTGCGCCTACTTGATGCCAACAGCAAAATTGTCAGCGTCATTCTCAGTCTACTGATATTGGCCGGTGGGGCGGTTCTCATCTTGCATCAGCCACTGAAAATCAGCACTGAAATGATCACGCTTCCGATCGCTATCACACTGATTCTTGACGGTATCAGTATTTCCTTGCTGGCTATATTGAGACGCGATCCACCTGAGGGCATCGATCCTTTTGGTGAAACAGATGAGGCCCCCCGACTGAAGAGCAAAAACTAGAGCCTAAAAATCTTAGAGTTTTTTATAGCTTTAAACGGGCGTAAGGAAGTGCCTGCGGTATGACTTGGAAGGAAAAAGACGGCGTGCGAAAGATCAGGCCATCGTAATTGCCTAATATTTCTTCTCCGTCCGCCGTGGAAAACTCTCCAGCTAAGACATCTTTAAAATTGATGAAATGGCTGTTCACGTGCTTCCCCTTGAGGTAGCGGAGGAGTATCGGGACAAAACGCAAATTGCCCATCCAGGTGGCCGAGCACAAGTTCAAGACTCCGTCATACGGATCAGCCATCGGCGCAGGATTAAAGCCGTTGCCATAATAGCCGCCGTTGCACAAAGCCACAGTGACATAATCTTTTTCACCGCTAATAGTCTCACCATTTGCAGCGTGCAAAGTAAATTTTGTCGGGAAAATCTTTCTGCTGTTCAGGTTTTGCAAAATGCTGACATAATAGGCATTACCGCCCAATTTGGGGCGTGACTTCATCAGCTCATAAGCTCGGCGTAGGATTAGCGTGTCCAAGCCAAAGGAAACAACGTTTAAAGAGTAGGTGGAAACCATACCGTCCTCGGTATTTACTGGCGGGTGATACTCGATCAATTTTTCCTCGTCTGAATATTGGCTGAAAAAACTGACTTCCGGTGGAAAGACTAAACGCATTAGATCGAGACGTTCTAATTCAGGATACGGCATCGCCTTCACAATATCTAAGAGCGAGGGCCGCTTCCTCCCATAAATTGTTTTGGCAAAATCGTTGGCGGTACCGGCCGGAATGACGCCGAAAGCGCAGTCACTTCCGTGAACAGACTGTGCCACTTCACTCAACGAACCGTCTCCGCCCGCAACGTAAACCACACCCGTAGCACCGTATTCCTCGGCAAAGAGTCGGGCAGCTTCACTCAGGTGCCCCTCATGTTGGGTGATTAAAATATCGTAGTGGTCAGACAACCCCGCTTGGTGAAAGGACTGATCAATCTGTTCACATAGTTCCGTAGTATTGTATCTACCTTGACCGGCCTTGCCGCTGAGAATAATTAAAAATCTTCGCCCCGCTTCCATTACACCAAACCTCTCCACTTGCCCTGCTCATATTTGTAAACCTAATTTAATGATTCGATTATAACTTAGTAATAATAGCTTGTTTCAGCCGGTCTAGGCAAGATCTGAGTCGATAAGGGCCAGC
>DIRG01000109.1:1427-7942 GCA_002427475.1 Mageeibacillus sp. UBA5442 | reverse complement strand
CGCTTAGGAGGCGATCGCTCTATCCAGCTGAGCTACGGGAACAAGAACAAAATACTAATGCCCTGAAATTGGCACTTCAGGGCATCTATGGTGGGCGAAGCCGGGCTCGAACCGACGACCCCCTGCGTGTAAGGCAGGTGCTCTCCCTGCTGAGCTATTCGCCCATAACGAAAAATAGTTTAACACAAAGCTGCGCTTAATGTAACTATGTAGCCATCATTAATCTTGATCTTTTTCCCTGTCCTCCGACAGCTCTTCTTCGACGCTCGGCTCTCGTCCTTCTACCCGCGCCTTTTGATCAGAACGACTCGCATCTTGCTCTTGCTTTCCATGCTGCGAGGAGCCAACGTCTTTCTTAGCTGAGAACTTCGCACGAATGCTTCCTATAAACTGCCTAAAACTCTGCTGAACACTTTCCGTGCCGGTACTTCTCGTGGAAGAGGCCTTCGCCTCTGCTGAGCTCATACCCATTGCAGTGCGCACCTCGTAAGCAACTTCACGTCCGGATTTTGCGGAAAGATCAATCTCCTTCTTTCTCAATCGAACTGCACTGATCTCTGCTAGGAGCGCATAGCCGGAGGAAAACAGAGGGACAAAGAACCAGATGCCGAGGATACCCAGCAGGCTACCGCCAAGCGAAATAGCGAGCAATGTCCACATCGCCGGCAAGCCCATCGCCTTCCCCACCAGTCGCGGGAAAATGATATTACCCTCTATCTGCATCAAGATGATAACCACGATGAGGAAAACTAAGGCCTGCAACGGAGATGTGATGAAAACTATCAAAGTACCGATCGCAACGCCCACTATAGATCCGATAATCGGAACCAAAGACGCCACTGCGATAACGATGGACACCATGCCCGGATACGGCAAACGCAGAACAATCATAGCGATAAAGGTCAAGAGTCCGGCGACAACAGCACCAATCACCGTGCCACTAACAAAAGCAGTGAAATTGCTGTGCATGATATGAAAGACGTACATAACTTTATCCGCTACGCTCTCTTTGGAAAAGCTGTACAACAAGCGACGGGATTGCCTCCCCAGTCTTTCCTTCGCAGCCAGCAGATAAATCATGAACAAAAACGATATGACCGTATTAGTCAGACCACTCATGATAGATCTGACAGTGTTTATGACATTATCAAAAACGCCCGCTCCGGTTCTGAGGAAGTCACCTATACGGTCTACCACTATATCCCAGCTGAAATCGCCTAACTCCGTGCGCACGTTTTCCGCGTAGGATCCCAAGAAGCCGGTGCCTTCCATCCAGTCCGCTACCTGATTTACAAGGGCAGGCATACGATCAACCAACATATTCAATGATTGCACGACTTGGGGCAAGACCAAGGTAATCAAGCCAACGAAAAACACCGTCACAAATAAAAGCGAGAGCAGTATCGAGAAAACTCGAGTAATACCTCTCCGCGGCCTGAGCCAGTCGTTTCTTCTGAGCATGCGCTCAATTTCATTCATCGGAATTTTGATAACAAACGCGAGAGCTGCCCCGACAATAAAGGGAGTCAGCATACCTAAAAGGGCTAATAGATTTCGCCAAAACCAATCAATATTCCAGATCAGTAGAAAGAAGATTACAAGTGCTGCTAGCAAGAGGAATGTACGCCAGAAGAATCTTGGCGGCAAGACTAATTGCACCTGATCGAGTGATTTGCGCTGCTGGGTCTTTTTCTGATTTTCTTCTTTGTCTGGCACTTAATAAACCTCTGTCAAATGGAGAACTTCGGACTCATGAAATTGTTTAGAGATGGGTGCCTAATATTATACATTAATAACTATCAGATACCAGTACCGGCATCACTCGTTATGCACCGAAAAAAAGAGCCGTCTTTTCAGGCGGCTCTTCTACTAGTGTTTAGGCAGGCATTTCCACTGCCGGTTTTTTCTTTCTCTGCCAAGCATGCATAGCAAGAGCCAGAGCAATGACACCATAAGATACGAAGACGCGGAAGTATTCTCCGATCATGGCGTTGTTGAACAATACTTTGCCGGCTTCAGGTGCGACGATAAAGAGGGTATGAAAGAGCAGAACACCCGTAATCGCCTGCTTATTTGTCGCTTTGCTGACGGACGCTCCCCCAACGAGTAGGGCTGCGATCGCAAACTGCCCCACCTGCAGGTGCGCACCATAGGTAGCAAATGTCCCTAGATTCTGCAGATAGATCAGTTGTCCCCAAGAAGCCAGGACTGTTGATATGATCATTGCCAAAATGCGGACCCGATCAACATTAATCCCCGATGCGTTAGCAATCACACGGCTTTGTCCGACTGTTCTCATATTCTGACCAATTCTGGTCGAGAGGAAAGCTGCATTGAAAAGGCTTAATCCTGCAATTAGAGCTAGCGGCAGTGCCGGCACTTTTGACGTCATTAGAACTTTCTCGAGCTCCGGTATGTAAGTCAGTGCGTATACTACTATCGCTGCTATGATGATCGCAACATAGCGTGCCTTCTTGAACTTAGAATCTGCATTCCTCCAATTGCCGATAAGCTTCGCCACTGCGTAGACTATAACGCCTACCGTTACGATCACAAGTACATTGAGGAGGCTGAGACTGTTTGTCATCAATGCGCTCTCAATTTGCGGTACATAGCTCAGGCCATAGACTAGCGCTGCCACTAAGAGAATAATGACATCTTTAAGCAATGACTTATCTTTGTTTCTAATTTTCGTGATAATACGAAAAGCACAAACCACAGCTACGATAATGAAAAATATCATAACGATGTCTACCAGCTTAACCCCGTCCAGCGCATACTTCATGTTTCCGGTCAGATCGATTGTATTCTTGATGCCAATGCCGCCGGGAATTATCAGGCTGGTCGTTCGCACAGGCAATACTCCACCTAAAATGTACAGAAAGAACAACTGATAGAGACCATCGGCAAAATATCCGAGAATCAGTCCGGCAATCATTTCCGAACCCTTCATCTTGTTAAAAAGACGACCAACGCCAAAGCCAAAGAGAGAAGCCAAAGGCGTTGCGATCAGGAAAGCAATCAGCATTCCTATAATACCGCTGAAGCCCCAGTCCACAGCAAAGAAGAGCCCGACTTGCGCTGCAATAGCACCAATAACAATACTGAAGTTAAGGCCGAGACCTGCGAGGACAGGGATCAGGAGAGACATAACCGTGAAAGCGTTCCGCCCAAAGCGGACAGCAACGTTTTCCACGACGAAGCCCGCGGAGTTGCCTGAGACCCAGACACCGCCAATACAGATGATAAGAAAGAGCAGCATGACCTTATTTTCGAAGAGCCAGGAAAAGACTTTCTGTCGCATAGTCTCCTGCTGCAGAAGAACTAGTTCATCCTGGGAACCATTGGATTGATTCATATCATTCTTAGCTTTCAACCTGTGTTCCTCCTCTCGTTTTCGACAAGGCATAGAGAATAATGCCGTTGGAAATTATGATCCGAATTACTTCTGACAGGGTGCTGCCTTGTGGCATCAATTGTTTGATGACAGGCAAAGACGTAGTCAAAATGCCCTGGAAGAGCAATGTTCCAATGATTACGTTTGAAATCCCTGCACGACGCGTGCTTGCGCCGCCGATCAGAATAGCTGCAACACAAGCAAAGCTCATCATGAGCGGAGCATTATAAAGTTGCAAGAAACCGAAAACCTGAGCATAAATAATAATGCCCACCGCACCGAGTACAGTCGAGATGACTGTACCAAGTATGCGCATCTTGTCGACGTTGATCGCATTGGAGCGAGTGAAGAGCTCGTTCTCTCCGGCAGCACTCATTGCGATGCCCCATTTGCTACGCAAAAACAGCCACATCAAGAAGCATACAAATAAGACAAAGAGGATAGTCCCAATCGGAACAACCACGCCACCAACCTCAAAGGCCAATAGGTTTAAAGGAAACGGTTGTTGGGCTGTTACCGAGGGATTACTCATTATCCCGCCAAAACTCTGTTCTAGACTGATCGTGTTACGCATGCCCTCTCCCGCAATAGGCCACACCAATGTGCCCGACCCAAACGGGAGTACTAGCCAGACGATATTCGACAAGGCGATGGCGGAAAAACCAACATAGGTTGACACTGTCATCTCTGACCCTTTAACCCGATTCAGCAAGAGGCCATACACGTATCCCAGGATAATCGCAATCGGAATAGCTATAAGTAAGGCCAATCCTAAATCTGCCCATGGTTGATACTCGCCTCCTCTGCGATAGTTTATCTCGATCGCAGTCGTGCCACCAATCAAGCCGGCAACAATTCCTAAAGAGATACCAAAGTTCAATCCAATGCCGCTTTGTACACCTGGCACCATAGCCAGCACTAGAATACCGAACATTGCCCAGCGTCGAAGTACGTCGCTAAACACATCTGTAAGGTTCAAGCCCATAATAGGGGATACAATTATCAGCAGGAAAAAAAACAAGCCAATGATAAGACGAGGCCAGCCGATACGATCAATAATACTTTTCGTCTTCATCCTTCTACCTCCTGATCTACGTCTTCTGCAGATAAGCCTGACATGGCAAGACCAAAAGCAACATCCGAGGCATCAGGTGGAAGTATCTCAGCCACTTTGCCTTCAGAAACTATTGCGATGCGATCACAGATCGAGCGCAACTCGACCAACTCTGAGCTGATTATGATGATGGTCATGCCTTCCTCTGCGTTAATTCTAATCAGATATTCCAAAACCAATTTCTTGGCACCGATATCTATACCTCGTGTCGGCTCCGCAACTATTAACACTTTAGGATCCAAAGTCAGCGCTCTAGCCAAACAAACCTTCTGCTGATTTCCTCCGGACAGACTGCCCGTCTTTTGGCGCGGACCGGTACTCCTAATGTCAAAAATATCGATCATTTTAAGCGCATGTTCTCTGATTTGCTTTTTGTTAGCTAAGCGGAAAGGCCCGGCTCCACGCGTAAATTTATTACGCACCTGCATGGCGGAGAAGACGATATTATCTTCAATAGATTCGCCTAGCAAAAGACCGACACCACGACGATCTTCGGAGACAAAGGCGATGTCGTTTTCCAGTGCATCTCCAAGTTTAGAAAAATTCAGTTTTTTACCATGAACTTCAACGTCGCCTTCCACCGGATAAAGGCCCATAATTCCATTGATAATTCCCAACTTGCCTTGACCGGCCAAACCCCCGAAACCGAAGATCTCACCTTTTTTGATAGCGACATTCATCGATTTCACTTGTTCACCCGGCATGTCTACACTGAAATTTTTCAATTCCAGACCTGCCTCATCACTTGAAAGCTGTCGGACTTCCTTGATGTCAACCACTCGCTCCATCTTCCGGCCGACCATGCGACCGGCGATGTCCACGACAGTTACTTCATCCGTAGAAACCTGATCAACCAACTCACCGTCGCGCAGTATTGTCAAGCGGTCGGCAATAGCCATGACTTCGTCTAGTCTGTGGGTAATAAAAATAATTGCGATGCCCTGCTGGGCGATTCTTTGCATGATTTGGCAGAGACGCTCAGCTTCACTTTCCGTTAGCACAGCTGTCGGTTCGTCGAAGACCAGCAGTTTGATACCGGTTTTGTCGATCTCGCGCGCGATCTCCACGAACTGCTTATAACCAATGGGAAGTCCGGCAACCTTGACGTATTCTTCGATGTTTAGACCGATGCGCTTTAAAGCCTTATTGGCATCGTCTCTCATCTTTTTGCGCTCCAAAACATCTAATGCCGGTCCCAGAATTTTCGAGAATATTGTTGGCGTACCGATTTCGCGGCCTACCTTGATATTTTCAGTAATTGTAAAATCCGGAATCAGCATAAACTCCTGGTGAACCATACCTATGCCGTAGTTCATGGCGTCATGCGGATTCATGATTTCAACTTTTTCACCTGCTATTTTTACTTCCCCTTCGAAACCACCTGTAGAGTGGATTACAGGCATGCCAAAAAGCACATTCATCAATGTGGACTTGCCGGCACCGTTCTCTCCGACTAAGGCATGGATTTCTCCGGGCTTTACTAGAAGGTCTACATCTTTAAGTACCTTGTTGCCAAAATACTCTTTGCTAATCCCCTTCATTGATAGAACTGCTTGCTCACTCATCTCAGCACTCCTCGTTTCTGATTAAACAGACACACCGACTCCTTGCGGGAGCCGGTGTGCCAAAAAACACTTACAAATCCACCGTCTTAATCAGTGCTTATTCGATGTCTTGACTAAAGTCTACAAACGGAGCAAGCAGCAAATAGAAGTTGTCGAGCTCTGTGTCATCTTCCGTGACATAATTTGAAAGTACGATTTCACCGGCCTGATACTCTGCAGAGACCTTTTTGATCGCGCGCTCGAGAGCTTCCGGATTGTGACGTTCAGTGAAGACGCCTTCGCTGTATTCGATAGCATATTCAACGCCGGCTTCAAGCATCAACATGTTTGCGGGGACACCCCAGGTTGACATACGTTCTTCCTGTCCGGCATCCAAGAGTTTTTCCTGGATTGATTTCAGCATGTACTTTACATCGCCTTCGTGTCCGGTTACGTCAAT
>DIRG01000109.1:647-1163 GCA_002427475.1 Mageeibacillus sp. UBA5442 | reverse complement strand
GGTTCTTGCAATCCACAGTTGGTTGAGAAGAAGGCCGTGTCAGCACCGTATTGCTCAATCTTTTTCGGCACATCTTCAACGATAAACTGTTGAGCGCCTGACATACCGGAGTCACCGGTTGGGTCGGGGGCTTCTACGTCCATAAACTCAATGCCAAGCTCTTCACAGGTATCAATCATGATCTGACGACGTGCTGCGATTGTGGTATAGCCGAGGTGGCGCGGGAATGAATAATGCAACAGGCGAGTTGCACCCATACGAGCTGCTTCTTCCGGAATCGTACGTCCCATGGAAAGCTCGTCAACTAGCATAGCAATGTCTGATTTCTCAGAAATTACAGCAGGATCTTCTGCGACAACACCGGTGACAAAGAGCATATCGGGATTTGTCTCACGGACCTTATCAATAGCTGCAGCTGTACCGGGAACTGCCTGCACGAATACAATTGCTTTAACTTTTTCGTCGGATGCCAGCTGTAAGACACCTTGGATTACTTGTTCTACTTCGGAAGAGAAG
>DIRG01000109.1:0-507 GCA_002427475.1 Mageeibacillus sp. UBA5442 | reverse complement strand
TGTCAGGATAAGTTGCATGGACGATTTTGTCAGCACCATACTTTTCAATCATCTTCTGCGCAGCCTGATATTCTTCTTCACCCTGAGAGACTGTGCCTGTGTAGATGGCGATTTTATAATCGTCGCCTGTTTCAGGATCACTTGGTTCTTCCGGTTCTTCCGGATCTTCAGGATCGTCTACGGGATCTGTTGCCCCAGGTTCACTTGCCGGCGGTGTGGTGGTGTCAGGTTCGTCGCTGCCTCTACAGGCGACTACTGAGAGGACCATCATCAGGGCTAGCAAAACTACAATAATTCTTTTGGCCATTTTCTTTCCTCCAGTTCACATCATTATGGGCTGATGTGGATCTTCCTCCGTACTACGGAGTTTGATTTGCCTTTGCAAATCTGTGAACAATTGCTTGATTGCCGCTTCTCGGTGGACTAAAGATGCGAATTGATAGCTATGCAATCATACATTTTCATCAAATATGAAGAAAATATGAACTAAGTATAATTTTGCATATT
>DIRG01000032.1:12917-17385 GCA_002427475.1 Mageeibacillus sp. UBA5442 | reverse complement strand
GAGTCGATCGCTTTTGAAAACCTAGTCTTTTCTTATCCCAACAGTGATCGCGTCATTCTGGACGATATCTCTTTTGAAATTAAAAAAGGTGAAAAAATTAGCATCGTAGGCTTAAATAACGCAGGCAAAAGCACCATCGTAAAACTGATCTGTCGCTTGTTTGAACCCGATAGCGGGCGCATCCTTTGGAACGGTATTGATATACGCGATTACGATTATGATTCTTATCTGGAACAGATATCGTGTGTTTTCCAAGACTTCATGGTTTTTCCCTTTACGATCCAAGACAATATCGATCCTTTGGGCGAGAGTGGAGAAGATGAAGTCTGGGAGATCTTAGATGAAGTAAGCATGGGCTCTGACGTCCGCTCCTTGCCGCAGCAGTTGAACACGTATCTGGATAAGTCGCTCTTTGAGGAAGCTACGGATATGTCGGGAGGTCAGAAGCAGAAAATCGCAATTGCCCGCGCCGTCCGGAAAGAGGCGGATTTGGTCATTTTGGATGAACCGACCGCTGCCCTAGATCCTTTGGCCGAAAGTGAGGTGTACGAGCATTTCAACGACTTGGTGCGAGGGCGGACGGCCATCTTCATTTCGCATAGGATGAGTTCTTCTGTTTTTTGCGACAAAATCTTGCTTTTGGATGGCGGTCGCATTGCCGCAATGGACAGTCATGAAATCCTGATGAAAGGCAATAATTTGTATCGAACCTTGTTTGAGACACAGGCTGCTAATTATAGAAAGTAAATACTTCCTGCTCGACGAGGCTGACTTCACCCTCTGAGTTTTCGTAGATATAGTCAGTGAAAGTCTCGGACATCTGTTCTGCCTCGCTTTGGCTCAGGGCTGTATAGCTTAGACCAATAACAAGTGTCTGCTGTGCGTCCTTAGCTTCAACTTCTTTTACAGATACATTGTAGCGATTGCGCATGGAGTCGACGAGCGAGCGCTTTACCTTTCGCTTGTCCTTTAAAGAGTGTGACCAGCTTAATCTAATGACAAAACGCATGACGAGAATGAACATCTTTTAATCCTTCATATCCTCTAAAGTGAAATTCTCACTGGGATAGCTAACAGCATGACCGCGTTTAGCAGCTTCCAAGAGTGTTAAGACCAAACTGAGGGAGCTGAGCCCGTCAGCTGCGGAAGGTAAATCAGAGCAGGCTGTCTGAGAATCTAGAACGGCCCCATATAAGAGGGTATGAGCTTTGCCGACATGCTTGATGATGCCGACGCCGTCCCGTTTGATTAGCCGCTTTAAAGCCGGGCGCAGGATGCGCGGGCTTTTCTTTGTTTTCTCGTCGTAGGTGAGGGAAAAGGAGATTTTCCCGCCCTTGATGCCGGCGGACAAAGTTCCCTTCTCGTAACGGAGAAAGATGGACGCCTCTTGTTGCTTAGGGTCTGTTAGAGTACTGCCTTCAATCGCGACTAAAGCCCCTGAGTCGAGGCTGAAAGCTCCCATTCCCAGATCTGCTGCTTCAATATCGTGATAAGGAGGAGCCAGACGGCAGACAGCGTCTTGCGGTAGTTCACCTAAAAGATAAAAAACCAAATCGAGTGCGTGGATGGCTTGATTCATCAACGCTCCGCCTTCGTGTTCCCACGTTCCGAGCCAATTCGATTGATCGTAGTAGGCCTGGTCGTGTCCCCAGCGCACGGTTGCAGTAGCTGAGAGGATGCGACCAAAGGAGCCTGCAGTCAAAAAGTCTTTCAGTTCTTGGACGCCGGGATAGAAACGATAAGTGAGACAAGGAATAATTGAGCGGCCGCTTTGTTCGGACTTGTCTTGCATGGTCTTGCCTTCCGCCACGCGTAGTGTCATCGGCTTTTCCACGATAACGTCGGCCCCTTTTTCCATAGCATAAAGCGCCAAGTCTAAATGCGATGTCGGCGGAGTTGCAATTGCGACCAGATCGGCGGGGGGAGACTCGGGGAGGCTTCCGGCAATGGGCAGGACGGGCAGACCTTTCCGCAGTGCTGCGAACTCAGCTCGCGCTTTCTCGCTGGTTTCGACCAGAGCCACGAGGCGCAGTTTGCCCCGTTTTTCATAAAAGTTTATGGCTCGTAAGTGGCGTTTACCCGCACTGCCTAAACCGACTAAGATAACCTCTGTGACCTTTTTCTTCATTTGCAAAGACCATCGCACACAGAATTGACGAGGGCGTTGACAATTCTTTCGTCCGGTATCTCCTCCTCCGCTGTCAGGCCGAGATAATGCCTTAAGCGGTTTTGGTAGTACTTGGAAGTCTGTGAAAACTGCAGCATGACGGCAGTGTTGTCGATGAAATAGCTCGCCATTTCCAGATCGATGTCGGAGCGAAGTTCGTTTTTCTCCATGGCGTTTTCCAAGAGTTTCACGTAAGCAGAGCGGAAGCTGATCTCCATTTCTTTAGACAATTGCTCGGAGTATGGGTTCAGAGAATCGGTCGTCAGTAGAAGATAAAGTTTGGAAAGGTCGGGATATTTTCTGCTATATTCTAAAGTCATCTCGAACAATTTAGTCATCGCGGAACGAAAGCTGTCTTCTTTCTGCGGGCTCCATTCCGTGACAATCTGCTCCAGCACCGCATAGCCCATTTCCGCGATCGCTTTAAAAAGATCTTCTTTGGAGGAGAAATAACTGTAGAGTGAACCGACACTGATGCCGGCCTTATGTGCTATATCCTGAACACTGGCTGCCTCGTAACCTTTTTCAGAAAAAACCGAGATGGCAGCCCAGTATACTTGAATTTGCCTATCACGAGTTGTTTTCTCGAAAGTCGGTTTGTGGTAGATGTTTCGTTTCAAGTGACTGGCTCCTTTATTAAGTGTTAATTCATTATCACACATTTAAGAAAAAATGTTTTTATCTTCTGCACAGCAGATGAATAAATCCTAATCTTTCTGTATTGCTATGCGAAGAAATATCTTTTCAGCATTTCAAAAACCGCGTTTGATGGCTTGAATTAGAGGTTTTGCGCCTTTTTGAATAAAAACTGAAAATACACTTTGATAATTTATGCATGAAAAATTAATAAATCATTACTTATTTTACAAAGATGATTGTTAGGAAAGTGCTTTTCTTAACTATATGTACAAAAAAATGTGTTGTAATAGATGATTTTAGCTGTTAATATACAATCAATGAATTACATGTACTGGGAGGTAGTACGATGATTATTGGAGTTCCAAAGGAAATTATGCCTGGTGAGCGACGCGTCGCTGCATCACCAGAAACGGTAGCAAAGATGGTCCAGGATGGTCTCACGGTGTTAGTAGAAAAGGATGCGGGCGAAGGCGCCTTCTATCATGATTCTGACTACGTAGCCGCAGGCGCTGAGATCGTAGAAAACGTAGTTGAGCTTTTTGATCGTTCCGCGGTCATATTGAAGGTCAAAGAACCTTTGATGAATGAAGAGCATAATCGACACGAAGTCGATCTAATGCACGAAGGGCAGCTCTTGATTACGTTTATACATCCTGCTTCACCAGTGAACCATCAGATGGTAAAACACATGGCGGAACACGGGATTACTAGCATTACTCTAGATGGCATTCCCCGTATAACCCGTGCTCAGAGCATGGATGCTCTTACATCGATGAGCACATGTGCAGGTTACAAAGGCGTTCTTCTAGCAGCCAACTCTTTACCAAAATTCGTCCCGCAGATCTTTACTGCGGTAGGAATGATTAAGCCGATCAACACTCTGGTAATAGGTGTCGGCGTGGGTGGCTTGCAGGCATTGGCTACGGCGAAACGTTTAGGCTCTCAAGTTTATGCCGCGGATATTCGTCCGGCCGCATCTGAGCAGGCTCAGTCGCTCGGTGCCAAGGTAATCGATCTGCAGGTTCCTGCTGAAGAGGCTATTGGTGCAGGCGGTTATGCCCTAGCACTAAGTCAGGAAAGGCTGGAAGCCGAGCGCGAGATTTTGGCGCAACATCTACCTGAAATGGATATAGTCTTCCTGTCAGCTCTAGTTCCGGGCAAGATGGCTCCGACTCTGATCACTGAAGAAATGGTCAAGAGCATGAAGCCGGGCTCAGTCATTGTCGATATTTCAATTGACCAAGGTGGCAACTGTGCAATAACGCCGCCGGGACGTGTTGAAGACAAACATGATGTTACTATTATCGGCATTAAGAACCTACCGGGATTGCTGCCCACCAGCTCTACCTGGATGTTCGCTCAAAACGTGTACAATCTCTTGTCTTACTTGATTAAAGACGGAGAAATCGTGATTGATCTTGAAGATGAAATTATCCAGAGTTCTCTCACTACCTACGAGGGGAAAGTGGTCCATAAGGGAACACTTGAGGCTTTTGAGGCTCTGGGTCACTAGTTGACTGTGCCGCGCACTTAATTGTGCGCGGCATGCTTTTTTGAAAATTAAATTTATGCAAGGAGAGTAGGAATGGGATTAGAACATTTAATCTTAATAATAGTTTTTGTGGTATCAATGCTGGTCGGCTACAAAATAATTGACCGTGT
>DIRG01000032.1:11127-12683 GCA_002427475.1 Mageeibacillus sp. UBA5442 | reverse complement strand
TTAGGTTGTCTGACGGCAACCGCATTGGCGACAGGCATGGGTAGCAAATTTTTGGGCTTTATCGCCATCGTCATCGCAATGATTAATGTCGTTGGTGGCTTTGCAGTTACAGACCGTATGTTGCGTATGTTTCATTCAGAAGAAGATGAGGGGAGAGGTAAATAATGTCTTTGTTTAATTCCTTGTCATTACTAATTCCGGTACTAGCAGTAGAGCGGCCGCGTACAGGTACTGCTGGTACACTTTATTACATCTTAGCAGCATTTTTGGCCATAACCGTGCTCATTGGAATTTCCATGATGAGCAAAGTCAAAACTTCGGTCAAAGGCAACCTGATCGGTTCCATCTCGATGCTCCTAATGATCATATTGACCTTGTGGTATTGGGATATTTTCTCCTTTGTTGAGCTTTATATTGGGATGCTGGTCGGTACCGGTTTGGGTATCTGGCTTTCCATTAAGGTGGATATGATACAAATGCCGCAGATGGTCGCGATCCTAAACGGCTTTGGGGGTGCGGCCTCGATGCTTGCCGGTATCTTGACCCTGATTGCAGCCGGCGACGGTTCTACGACTGACATCTTTTCACTGGTTACCGCTGGCTTGGCCATCTTTGTCGGAGCTCTAACCTTCACAGGTAGTGTCATCGCGGCCTTTAAGCTGCATGCCATAATTACTCAAAAGCCGGTTGTCTTCAAGAGACATGCGTTATGGACCGGCCTAACTATAGTGGCCTCACTTGTAACTGTGGTGTTTTTAAGTATTCCTGCAGTTTTGGCAGTCACAGTCGCAAAAGCGATCTTGATTATTCTTTGCACCATCTTATCCGGCTTGTTCGGCGTTATCTTCGCCATTCGTGTTGGCGGAGCCGACATGCCGATTACGATTTCACTACTCAACTCCTTCTCGGGTGTTGCCGGGTCTATTGCCGGTCTGGCCATATCAGATCCTTTACTGGTTGCAGTTGGCGGTATCGTCGGAGCCTCAGGCTTGCTCTTGACTCAGATTATGTGCCGTTCAATGAACCGCAAACTGATGGATATCCTCTTGGGCAAAACCTCGACTCCTCAGCTTAAGGGTGCGAAAACTCCTGCCATGGCTACTACCGGCGGCGGTGTTGCTGTGCCTGCAGACGATTTTGTTGAGACTTCTGTAGAAGTTCCTGTAGAGCCTGAAGTGCCGACGGGCCCAGCCTACGCCAAATGGTTAAATGATGCCGAAAAGGTAATTATTGTTCCCGGTTACGGCATGGCTCTGTCCCAGGCTCAGCCTTTAGTGAAAAATCTTGCGAACGAGCTGGAAGAAGCTGGAAAGCAAGTCGAGTTTGCCATTCATCCTGTTGCCGGACGTATGCCCGGTCACATGAATGTTCTCTTGGCTGAAGTGGATGTGCCATACGAGAAACTCCATGAGATGGAGGAGATTAACCCTCAGTTTGAAGAAACTGACGTTGCTATAATTATCGGTGCAAATGACGTGGTGAACCCTGCCGCTAACACAGCGGAAGGCACACCTATTTATGGCATGCCGATTCTTAATGTCGAAGAAGCCAAGCAT
>DIRG01000032.1:4742-10879 GCA_002427475.1 Mageeibacillus sp. UBA5442 | reverse complement strand
AAGATCAAATAGCTCTTCTCTTGGGAGATGCTAAGGAATCTTTGCAAACACTGCAAAAAGAATATCGCTTGGGCTTTTGCCCTGTGGAAGTGAAAGAAGAAATTGAGTCGGAAGATGCTGTACCTGCACATGTTGATTGGCTTGATGCGGCAGAAACTGTAATAATCGCCCCTGGCTACGGTATGGCATTGTCTCAGGCTCAATCGGTGGTAAAACAGCTGGCTGATGAATTGGAGCAGAAGGGCAAGCAAGTTGAGTTTGCGATTCACCCTGTTGCCGGTCGTATGCCAGGTCATATGAACGTGCTTTTGGCCGAGGTGGACGTGCCTTACGAGAAACTTCATGAAATGGATGAGATTAATCCTAAGTTTGCAAGTACCGATGTCGCTATAATTATCGGTGCAAACGACGTGGTCAATCCTGCGGCTAACACAGCGGAAGGTACGCCTATCTACGGTATGCCGATCCTTAATGTCGAAGAAGCTAAGCATGTTATTATCATGAACTATGACAAACAGCCCGGTTATGCCGGCGTCGATAACCCCTTGTACGAAGAAGGACGAGGAGAGAAGATAGCACTCATGCTGGGAGATGCGACAGAGTCTTTGAAATCATTATTACAGGATTTGAGAGAATACTGCGCTTAAATCACTTTTAGCAAATAGCAGAAAAAAGGGTTCTCGTGGAATGTCTGCGAGAACCTTTTTTTAGTTCATTTTCGTGCCTGGCACAAAAATGAACCTGGCACAAAAATGAACTTCTTAGACATTTCCTAGAATCACGCGATCCAGATGCTGTGAGGCGATATCTCTTAGCTCGTGCAATAAGGCGATGTCGGTAGCTTTTTCGGTGGAGCGATAGCGAGGGAAGTACCTCGTAAGATGCAGTGGCAGTTGTGGGTCAATGGAGGCAAGGAATTTCGCTTCTGCTTCCATTTCTTTAGAATCGTCCGAGAGGCCTGGGACAACCAAGGTGGTGACTTCCACGTGTGCGTGAGCAGCCGCGCGCCTGATAGTCTCCTTAGTAGTTTCTAAATCCCCACCCAGCCTCCGATAAGCTTGTTCTGAGAATGCTTTCAGATCGATGTTCCAAGCGGTGATTAGAGGTAGGAGTTCCTCTAGAAATCTTGTTGTGAGTTGTCCGTTCGTTACGACAACAGTTTCCAGACCTTGCTCGCGGGCGATCTCTGCAGTATCTCTTACGTACTCATAAGAAACCAAGGGTTCGTTGTAGGTGAAGGCGATACCGCAGTTACCTTCATCTTTCATCGACAGAGCCAAACCCACCAACTCAATGGGGGCAATATAACGTGTGGGGATAGAATCAGGCTTTGCTCGGGCAATGTCATAGTTTTGACAGAAATAGCAATTCATATTGCAGCCAAAACTTCCGACGGAGAGGATTTTCTCGCCGGGACGGAAAAAACTGAGCGGCTTCTTTTCAATCGGGTCCAAGGCGAAGGCCGTGATGCGGTTGTAGCTGATGGAGATTACCTCGCCGTTTTTGGCCTGGCGAGCGCAACAAAAACCTATGTCTCCCTCTTTTAGTCGGCAATGCCTTGTGCAAACTGGGCAGACAATCTGCAGTTGAGCTGCGGGACTATTGGCGCTCATGTCGCTTCACCTCGAAACGTTCAATCTTGTAATCTTTATCCGGATTAATCCCCGCCTTGATCAAGGCAATGGCAAGCTGATCCTCTACTGTGTCAATACCCTCCAGACGAGGCAAGAGTAGTCCGCGACGCTGCCCGGAGCTGACAATAACTCCGTAGCGTTCCGGGTCAAGCTCGTCTCGAGAATCTACCGTCTCTTTTTCACCTAAGATATCCACGCTATACTCGAGCTTGTCCAGCTCAGAAGGCTGTACGGAAGGAAAGCGCGGATCATATTTGGCTGCGGAAACAGCATTATGGATAATCTCCTCTGCGACATTTTCTCGACAGGCTTCAATGGTGCCGATACAGCCGCGTAGATTGCCGTCTTTATGTAGCGTAACGAAGGCACCGCTTCGCTGCTCCACTAGCTCTCGTGGCAAGTCGTTGGGAGTGGGCATAGTTTCCCCTTCTCGAACGAAAAATTCCACGCTATCTTGTGCGAGTTTTAGGTAAGGATTATTAGTTCCCTTATCTGCTTTTCCTGCGCCTCTCTTCTTGCCCCGGTCCTCCTGCTCTTCACGTTTCTCCGCTTCCTCGAGCTCCTGCTGCGGCGTGAAAGCGGCTATCGCGTAGCCGACACCGAAGGTTCCTTCATAGGAATACAGCTCAGAATCAAAATCCGTCTCGGACAAGGCTCCAGCCATAACTTGGAAGGTGCGCAGCCCGCATTCCTGAGCGCCTTCAACCAGATCCGGGTCAAGCTCCAGTAAGCGTTCCAGCTCGCCGCTGGCGAAAATATCCGTCAGTTTTTGATCCAACCTTGGTCCCTCTGCACGATAACCGTAAGGGCCGTCGGCTTTTAAAACATGGGAGAGGTCACCGGAGGCAATGAAAACGGTACGCTTGTTGGAACGGTTGACTGCCTCCGCAACTGCTCGGCCAAAGTCATAGTGGGCCTTAGGCTTGAGGAGCGATATCCCCAGACGTAAGAGCTTAAAATCGCGATAATATTGATGGATGAATGCTAGCGGCAGCAGGGTGCCGTGATCTAATACGCGAGCTTCCACATGAGTATATTCCAGCGGAATGTTGCGCTCGGAGCTGACAATCTTTAACCTCTCCACCAGCTTCTGGTCATATTCGACTTCCTCTCGGACAGAGTTGATCCCGAAGGCGCGCATATCGCCTTCAGCGTGAGGAGCATTGGCGACGTAAAAGGCTGATCGCAGCAGGGGAGCGTGCGAGCTGCAGATAATAATGCTTTCGGGTGCAAGCGCGGCGATTTCCTGCGCTGCTCTGTGATAGGCAGCGGATGTCTTCGCTACTTTCTCTTCTTCGCCTCTGCCCACTTCAGGCAAAATGATCGGTGGATGTGGAAGTACGTATGCTTTTAGAATCATATACCGTTCCTTTCTGTGCCAAGTTCAAATTCGTGCCTGGCACGAAAATCAACCTAGCAGTCAATACCGGTCAATCCTCGGAGCTAATGACACAATCGCTGTCGCAGTCCTCGTAGCAGCCATCCCATTGCACACTATGATCGCAGTCTTCATTCTTGCAGTCGCTATTCTGTCTCATGCTCAATTCGGAGGCCCGCACCATGACGCTCGTACAACGAGGTATTGATTTAGTTATAAAGGCACCGCCTCCAATAACCGAATGAGCGCCGATCACGGTATCACCTCCGAGAACTGTACTGTTAGCGTATAAAGTGACATAGTCCTCAATCGTAGGATGTCTCTTAATATTAGCCAATTTTCTGCCATCGCTCAAAGATCTTGCTCCAAGCGTAACGCCCTGATAGATCTTCACGTGTTTCCCGATCACCGCAGTCTCGCCGATCACAACACCGGTGCCGTGATCGATGAAGAATGATTCGCCAATTTGAGCACCGGGATGAATCTCGATACCTGTAATCCGATGAGCGTATTCAGTCATCATGCGCGGCAAAACGGGCACTTCAGCCTCCCACAGCTCATGGGCGAGGCGATAGATGAAAATTGACTGAATGCTGGGGTAAGAAATCAAGATCTCAGCTCTACTCTTGGCGGCAGGATCGCCAAAAAAGATAGCCTCAATATCCAAGAGCAACTTTTCCTGAATGCGCGGCAACCTTTTCATGAAATTCGCACTAATGGCAGAAGCCTTACGTATGCCCTCATCATCAGAATAATCCGCCCTGTTTTCCGAGCGAAAAGCCAGAACAATCTGCTCCGTCAGCGCACAGTTGATTTGGTTCAAAGTAGCCGAGAAATTCGTGCTCAACGGCCGAAAGAAACTAATCTCCTTGCTGTAAAAGCCGGGAAAAATCACGCTGCGCAGGGAACGCATTATTTCGATAACGACCTGTAGTTCCGGAATACTGCGTTCAGATTGCAAGAGAATGGGGTTCTCTTGGCGGTTCTTGTGGAAACCTTTTTTAATTTCTTCAATAACTGAGGGATCTAACATATATACTTCCTTACTATTCTTGATCAAAAACTCCCGTTGACAGATAGCGATCGCCTGAATCTGGTAAAACGGTGACGATAGTCTTGCCAGCGTACTCAGGATCTTGGAGTAAATCGAAACACGCCGCCAGAGCTGCCCCGCTGGAAATGCCCAGCAAGAGCCCTTCGCTCTGCGCGAAATCACGTGTCGCCTCGCCAGCGGCAGCTTGCTTTACCTGCAGAACCTTATCCACCTGCTCTAGATCCAATATTTCCGGTATGAAACCGGCCCCGATTCCCTGAATGCCATGCTTTCCGGCGGGCCCGCCGGAAAGGACCGGGGAGGTGTCCGGTTCAACAGCGATTACTTCCAGCGCGTCCTTATGTTTGCGGATCGCACGCGCCACACCGGTGAGGGTGCCGCCCGTACCTACGCCGCTGACGAAGACGTCAATCTCCGGGCAGTCGCGCCAGATTTCGGCTCCGGTAGTCTTTTCGTGATATCTCGGATTGGCTTCATTGACGAATTGACCGAGCGTCACAGATCCAGGGATCTCTTCCAGCAGGCTCTGGGCTTTGCTGATAGCGCCCTTCATGCCATCCGCACCGGGGGTAAGAACCAATTCGGCGCCGTAAGCTTTTAAGAGATTGCGCCTCTCCACGGTCATAGAGTCGGGCAAAGTGAAAATTGCTCGATATCCTCGAGCTGCAGCAATAGCCGCTGCACCGATGCCTGTATTGCCGGAGGTAGACTCGATGATGGTGCCTCCGGCTTTTAGAAGCCCTCTTTCCTCTAGATCAAGTATCATTCCGAGAGCAGCTCTGTCTTTGACTGAGCCACTGGGGTTGAAGGATTCGAGCTTCACAAACAGTTTTGCTTCGGGGAAGCCCTTCTTCTGCAACCAGCGCTTGGGATGATAAAGAGGGGTATTGTTGACCAGTTCTTCGAACGATGATATATAATTAATTTTCTCCATAAAAACTACTCCTTGCTTCCGTTTCTAGAGAAGATTCTATACGAGAAGCTGTCTTTATGACTTGTTATTTGATACAAATATTACTTGATCATTCTTGGCAAAGAGTTTGAGAGAGTACGTCTCAGAGTTTTGGGTTTGTGCGAATTTAGAGGCATCGATTAAAGATATCGATTCAAAGCAAGATGTTGTGAACAGCAATGTCAATCGCGAGCTAGATCCGTTATGATCTTCAGACCTTCTTTGACTACGTTGTCATTATTGCCTCTACAGCTTACGTAGTAGCGGTAATCTCCTGAACTAAACGAATAGTGGGTTGCGTAATGGCTTACGAGTATATACTCATCAATTCTAACTTCTTTGTCGTTTACTAGCAGGTCCGCTCGGCTCCTATAATTTTCGTTATAAGTGTTGTGCCGGCAGGAAACATAATATACTGCGGCCTTCTTGTGGTCGTCATCCTTAAGGAAAAGCGCATAACCCTCTACCTCGTTTGAAAAACAGGACATGTAATAAACTGTGTAGTCGTATTCAGCCAAGGGAAGCACGCCATCTGAAGGAAGTAGCATGTCCTTGTTTTTTGTCACTGTTTTTTTGAACTCAGAATATACTGTGTAATCTTCCTGAGGTGATGGACGCCGCGGTATATTTTTATAGAGAAAAACAGCGATAGTAAGTAAGAACACAGCAAATGCAATTACTTTTATTGTTCGTTTACGAGATACATTAGTGGTGCTCATTTTCCCCCTCACCTCTCGTTAAGGATTACAGTGTTTATTAGTACTGCCATAGGGACTGCCTACAAAGCAGTCCCTTTAAAGTTACATACCATTAAAAGTGAAATTATAAAGATATGTTGCAGTTGATGCACCAACCCAAATTTTGGGCATGTAAAAAACTGAGCTGCCTTCAAGGCTAGTATACCACCCTGTATGGATCAGCCATTCGAAGGAGTTATCATCAAACCACCTGTAACCATAAACAGGCATGGTATGGAGTTTGTAAGGCCCAATAGGAATGACGTGGATGCAGGCTTAGAAGCTGTTAGTAACTTACGTGAGCATGCTTTGAACCAAGGCAAGATACGCTATGTTGACTTTAAAAGAAAAGATGAGCTGTCACAACAAAGTCGTATGGAAT
>DIRG01000032.1:0-4489 GCA_002427475.1 Mageeibacillus sp. UBA5442 | reverse complement strand
AATCTTTCGCACAGCCAAGGAGGGCAGCTTACGAAGGCTACAAGAAGCTATAAAATACGGTGGATTACGTTTTTAGCATGAAAAGGGATCTCTGCTTGCACAACCACCAACAAAGTGACGCTGTCAATTCCAAGCAACAGCTAGACAGGGAATTCGATTCCTGATATAGTATTTAATTGGTTGCCCCTTTGTGGGCGGTTTTTTTGAGAAAATTTTGGGAAGGAGGTGTGTTGATGCCTACATTCAACCAGTTGGTCAGAAAAGGACGGAAGTCCAAGAAGTCGAAGACAGACGTACCTGCACTGCAGTATGGTCTGAACTCACTTAAGAAGAGAACTACCAAGTATCCGTCACCGCACAAACGTGGCGTGTGTACCGTTGTAAGAACAACAACGCCGAAGAAGCCGAACTCGGCTTTGCGTAAAGTAGCTCGTGTCCGTCTAACGAACCAGTATGAAGTCTACGCATATATTCCGGGCGAAGGACATAACTTGCAAGAGCATAGTGTCGTTTTGATCCGTGGTGGACGCGTTAGAGACTTACCTGGTGTTCGCTACCATGTTGTTCGAGGAACTCTCGATACGGCAGGTGTTGCCGATCGTAAACAGAGTCGCTCAAAATATGGTACGAAGAAGCCAAAGGTCGCAAAGACCAGATAGTACACCAGCGGTTGGATAATAACATGCCATCAGTGCACGCCTTTAATTAGGCCTGTTCTAAAAGCATGACACGTGTCCATATCGTGAGTACCTATGATTTCGGGAAGAACCCGCATAATCATGAAAGGAGGGAAGGAAGATGCCAAGGAAAGGTCATGTACCTAAGAGAGAAGTTTTGCCCGATCCCGTTTATCATGACAAGCGCGTCGCCAAGCTCGTTAATAACGTAATGCTTGACGGCAAGAAGCAATTAGCTCAGCGCATTGTCTATGATGCTTTTGATCTTATCGAGGAACGGTCAGGACAGAATCCACTCGAAGTCTTCGAAAAAGCTTTAGATAGCGTAATGCCTGTGCTTGAGGTCAAAGCTCGTCGTGTCGGCGGCTCAAACTATCAAGTGCCGATAGAAGTGCGACCTGATCGTCGCCAAACATTAGCACTGCGTTGGATCGTCGATGCAGCAAGAAAGCGTAACGAACGTACCATGAAGGAACGTTTAGCCAATGAGTTGCTTGACGCAACAAACGGCAACGGAGCCGCTTTCAAGCGCAAAGAAGAAATTCACCGCATTGCAGAAGCAAACCGTGCGTTTGCACACTACCGCTGGTAAGTGTTTGAATATAAATAATTCGCGCACAAGGAAATGGCGGACACATAAGGAGTTGACGAGTTATGTCTCGTGAATTTTCACTTGAAAATACAAGAAATATCGGCATCATGGCTCATATTGATGCCGGCAAAACAACTACAACGGAGCGCATCCTCTACTACACCGGACGCATCCATCGTCTGGGCGAGACCCACGAGGGAACGACAACGATGGATTGGATGGAGCAAGAACAGGAGCGCGGAATAACGATCCAGTCCGCTGCTACAACAGCACAATGGAGAGGTCACCGTATCAATATCATTGATACTCCCGGTCATGTTGACTTTACTGTAGAAGTAGAGCGCAGCTTACGCGTGCTCGATGGTGCAGTAACAGTTTTGTGTGCCAAAAGTGGATGTGAACCGCAAACCGAAACTGTATGGCGTCAAGCCGACAATTATCGCGTCCCGCGTCTCGTCTATGTCAATAAAATGGATATGACCGGTGCCGACTTTTTCCGTGCTTTAGATTCCATGCGCGAAAGATTAGGCGCGAACATCGTGCCCATCCAGCTGCCAATTGGTAAGGAAGAAAATTTTCAGGGCATTATTGACCTGATCAGCATGAAAGCGGAACTTTACCTGGAAGATGATCTAGGCGAAACCATAACCGAAACCGATATACCTGAAGAGCTGCTTTCGCAAGCTCAGGAGTACCGCGATCGTTTGGTGGAGAAGATCAGCGAACAGGATGATGTGCTGACGGAGAAATTCCTCATGGATGAGGAGATCTCTGTTGACGAGCTGAAGCGCGGCTTGCGCACAGCAACAATCAACTTGGACATTATTCCGGTCACATGCGGTTCTTCCTATAAGAACAAAGGCGTTCAAATGATGTTGGACGCAATGGTTGACTACCTGCCTTCACCGCTCGACATTCCTCCCATCAAGGGCATTAACCCCAAGACCGAGGAAGAAGAAGTGCGCCCGGCCGACGACGACGCTCCGTTTTCAGCTTTAGCTTTTAAAGTAATGACGGATGAGTATGTCGGCAAACTGTGCTTCTTCCGCGTTTATAGCGGTACCCTGAAAGCTGGCAGTTATGTTTTGAACGCAAGTAAAGACAAACGCGAACGTGTTGGCCGCATCCTCTTGATGCACGCCAATCATCGTGAAGACGTTGGCGAAGTTTACGCAGGTGACATTGCCGCCGTGGTAGGTCTGAAAAACACCTCCACAGGTGACACACTTTGCTTTGAACAAGCACCGATTATCTTAGAGAGCATGGATTTCCCGGAGCCGGTTATCTCCGTCGCAGTTGAGCCGAAATCAAAGGCCAGCCAAGACAAGATGACTGCGGCCCTAGCGAAGTTAGCTGATGAGGATCCTACCTTTAAGACTCGGACCGATGAAGAAACCGGTCAGATTATTATCTCCGGTATGGGTGAATTGCACCTGGACATCATCGTCGACCGCTTGTTCAGAGAGTTTAAGGTTGAGGCCAATGTCGGAATGCCGCAGGTTGCCTATAGGGAAACAATCACCCAGGCAGCTACAGGAGAAGGACGTTTCGTCCGTCAAACCGGTGGTCACGGTCAATACGGTCATGCAGTTATCGAGATTGAACCCTTAGAGGCCGGCGAAGGTTTTGTTTTTGAGGACAAGACGGTCGGCGGCGTGATCCCGAGGCAGTTTATCAAACCTGTTGAGGAAGGAATCGTTGAAGCCATGCAAGGTGGCACTATTGCAGGTTACCCCATGGTCGACATTAAAGTAAGTTTACGCGATGGTTCCTACCATGAAGTAGACTCATCGGAAGTTGCCTTCCGCATCGCAGGTTCGATGGCCTTGCGTGACGCAGTAAATAGAGCGAAGCCTATTCTAATGGAGCCTGTCATGCAGGTGGACGTTATTGCACCCGTTGAATACTTGGGTGACGTCCTCGGTGACATCAGCTCTAGACGTGGGCAAATACAGGGAATGGATCAAGAGAATAATATCCAGAAGGTTAACGCCTTCGTTCCTTTATCTGAAATGTTTGGTTATGCTACGGCGCTACGTTCAAGAACTCAAGGCCGCGGTGTATTTACTATGCAGATCAGTCACTTTGAACAGGTGCCCGCAAGCGTTCACGAAAAAATTGTTAAAAGATAAGAGCTCATTTGTCTCTTATAATTTGTAAAATAGAAAGTTTTGTGTAAAATGAAAATACATGTCGTTTTTTAGATAGGCGATATGTACCAAGCATTAGTTACTCAGGAGGAACTCTGAATGGGAAAAGAAAGATTTGAAAGAACCAAACCCCACGTCAACGTCGGAACAATTGGCCACGTTGACCACGGTAAAACAACATTGACCGCAGCAATTACAAAGGTTTTGGCTGGTGCAGGTCTGGCGAACTATACCGATTATGCCAATATCGACAAAGCGCCGGAAGAGCGCGCTCGTGGAATCACAATTAGCGCCTCTCACGTTGAATACGAGACAGACGCTCGCCATTATGCCCACGTAGACTGCCCAGGTCACGCCGACTATATCAAAAACATGATCACAGGCGCAGCTCAGATGGACGGAGCAATCCTCGTCGTTTCAGCTGCAGACGGCCCGATGCCCCAGACCCGTGAGCACATCCTGCTCGCCCGTCAGGTTGGCGTACCCGCTGTTGTTGTTTTCATGAACAAAACCGACCAGGTTGACGACGAAGAACTTCTCGAGCTCGTCGAAATGGAAATCCGCGAACTTCTGGATGAGTACGAATTCCCGGGAGATGATACTCCTATTATCCGTGGCTCAGCCCTCAAGGCTCTGGAGTCAGACAGCACAGACCAAGACGCTCCTGAATATCAGCCTATTATCGAGCTCATGGAAGCTGTTGATAGCTTTATTCCTACTCCGGAACGTCCTACAGATCTGCCTTTCCTCTTGCCTGTTGAAGACGTTTTCACCATCACAGGTCGTGGTACAGTTGTAACCGGTCGTATTGACCGTGGTACCGTCAACTTGAACGATAAGGTCGAGATCGTTGGCTTGCAAGACGAAGCAGAAAACACAGTAGTTACCGGAATCGAAATGTTCCGTAAGTACATGGACAGCGCAGTAGCCGGTGACAACGTCGGCCTCTTGCTCCGTGGTATTGAGCGTGATGACGTGCAGCGTGGTCAAGTTATTTCCAAGCCCGGCTCCATCAAGCCTCATACCAAGTTTAAAGGTCAGGTTTATGTTCTGACCAAGGAAGAGGGCGG
>DIRG01000061.1 GCA_002427475.1 Mageeibacillus sp. UBA5442 | reverse complement strand
GACGTTGAGGAACTGTCTGACGCAGTCGAGAAGGATATTGCTACTCGTTCAGCCTCAGGACTCATTCTCAACGCTATTTATGACAAAGGCGTGCCTCTATTTGGCGGTAGCGCCGACCTGGCACCCTCTACAATGACCTTGCTGGATGAGCAAGGATCGTTCAGCTCAGTGACGCCTGAAGCGGCCAATGTTCGTTTTGGTGTACGTGAGTTCGCCATGGCTGCAGTTTGCAACGGAATGGCCTTACATGGCGGAGTTCTAGCATACAGCGCCACTTTCTTGATCTTTTCCGACTATATGAGGGGAGCTATTCGTCTGAGCGCTCTGATGGGAGTGCCTCAGGTTTTTGTCTTCACCCATGATAGTATCGGTCTCGGCGAAGACGGTCCGACGCATCAACCGATTGAACACCTGACTATGCTGCGAGCAACACCGGGCCTTAATGTCATGCGACCGGCCGGGCGTTTCGAAACAGCTGCCGCTTGGAAATATGCCGTCGAAAGCGATAAGCCCAGTGCTTTGATCTTGACGCGTCAGTCAGTCCCTTCGGCAGAAACCAGCGCAAAACGTGCCCTCCGTGGTGCCTATGTCGCACGCGATGCTAAAGACTTCGAGGCGATTATCATGGCTTCAGGTTCAGAGCTCGAGGTGGCTTTAGCCGCAGCCGATCTTCTGGAAGAAAAAGGCCATAGAGTACGAGTCGTTTCCATGATGTCTTTCGAACTGTTTGAAGAACAAGATGCCGCTTATCGCGAGAGAGTGCTTCCCGCTGCCATGCGTAAACGTCTGGCGGTTGAAGCCGCAGCTGGCTTGTCTTGGTATAAATATGTCGGACTGGACGGCAAAACCGTCAGCATGGAAAGCTATGGCGCTTCCGCTCCGGCCTCTGCACTCTTTGAAAAGTTCGGCTTTACTGCGGAGAACGTGGCCAAACAGTGTCTGGATTTGATTGAAGAATAAATTCTTACAAGTCAATTGAAATTTTCATCAACGGGGCATTTTTAAAAAATGTCCCGTTTTTTTAGGGGAAATTCTAAACGATATTTAGAAGAAAAAACGCCGCAAATACTTAATTTGCAGCGTCTTTCTGGAGCCGAAGGTGGGGATTGAACCCACGACCTATTCATTACGAGTGAATTGCTCTACCACTGAGCCACTTCGGCAAGCTATATTATCTTAGCCGCGCAGTTTTGCCTTGTCAAGACAAAAAAGAATAACCCCGCCTGCTACCGACGGGGTTATTCTCACGAGATCGGTGCTGGCAATCTCGATTTACGAGGAGACGTATAAATTAGAAGAGAAGAAGAGGAATTTCTTCACCCATCCAGGTGCGTGTGCCTTTCAGATCATCGAATACGAGGAGCCCTGCAATATTGCCCTGAGTGCGCTCAACGCCCATAACGTTGTCAGTGGCATTAACTTCCTCTTCAACCTGTTCATTAATGTACCAGTTGAGGAATAAGCGAGCAGCTCTATCGCCATCTTCTTCGGCCTGCTGTGCCATTTTGTCAATTTTGCTTGTAATAAACTTCTCGTGCTCGAGGGCTGCTTGGAATAAGTCTAAGAGTGACTCCCATTCTTTAGGTGCTGACTGCAGTTGCATCAATTCAACCGGCTCGCCTCTCATTTTGAGATAGCGGACAAAGCCTTCAGCATGTGCCAGTTCTTCTCTATATTGAATTTCCATCCAATGAGATGCGCCCACCCAGTCGTTCTGATTGAGCCATTCACTCATGGCTAGATAGATAAAGGCTGAATCATATTCGAGTTTGATCTGTTCGTTAAATAATTGGTTTAATTCTGTGGTCATAATCATCTTCAATCTCCTTGAAAGTTTGTAAATTTTATCTTGATATTAAATATAGCTCAAATATTATTTTACGCTAAGCTCTGTTACTTGAGTTACATGCCAAAAGACAAAAAACGAATAAAAATTTCCTGCAGAAGCTAATAGAATCTTGTTACTTATGTTAGAGTAATGATGATAGTGTTGGAGGTGGAGCAGACGCATGAGGATAACTGAAATTCGTTGCACATATCCTGTAAGGAAAGATGGTGTGACTGGCAGCGAAGCTGAAAATTTCCCACTTAAGCGTGGCACTACCGTCTTTCATTTTGACAGTCTTAATGCTGGCCTAGAGCCTGCTTTATTAGTTCAATCCGCGTTGTGTTCACGTTCACCGGCCTTGTCTGATTCCGAGAAAAAAAACTATTTTCAAGCATTTTATCATGAACATCTTAGCTCTCTGCCCGATTCATTCGAAAAGAAGATTGCTGCCGTCGCTGCTGTTCCGGAATTTTCATTCATTGTTAATGATGGCGTTTCACAAAAATTGCTGCCTGCTTTAGATATCAATAAAGAGGACGACTATTTGCTGCGCGGATCAGCGGGTGCAGAAGCTAACCTTTTGGGCCAGCGCCTGGATTGGGTTACGCTCCTAGATGATTCCGTGGATGCTGTGACACAGCGTTCGCATCTCTTCCAGTTAAGAGAACGCCTTGAACTTAGTCGAGAGCAGTTGGCGGCACCTGCACAAGGTAAGCTCTATCGGACGCGCTCAGATTTGATAGCAATACTGAAGGAGCCTGCGCTAAATATTGATGTTTCTTCTGTGAAAAACTCCGACGTCGAAGATGTCCGTAGCCTAGAGCGTCGCGTCCAAGAACTCAAAGAAAAAGATGACAATCTACGCGAAGAACAACGTATCCTTAGGCTTTTAGCCATCAAAAATGATTACGAGAAGTTGCTGAAACTGCGCCGAGAACTGGAAGAGCTGGAAAGCAATACCACTTATTATGCGCGAGCTATTACCGGGAAGGGACGTGACATCACCGTTCATGAGTTAACGGTGTTAAGCAGCTTGTTTCAAGAATATCAGGAAAGAGAAGAGAAGGTAGTTGCTCAGCGTGAAGAGGTGGAAAAAGCGCGGCAGTTACGCCTTGAGTGGGAACAAGAGCGGATATTGGCCGAGTATAAACTCAAGCAGCTACAGAAGGAACTAGCTGAGGTTGAAGACTTAGAAGGCACAAAGCTTCCAGCTCAGAGAGAACGCGACGATGTTGCATCAGCCCATAAAACGAACCCAAGTGCCAAAGAGGAGATCGGCTTGAAACACTTTTTGCTCTTGGGAGCCATGGTTCTAGTTTTTGTAGGGCTCTTGCTTTTTAACAGCAGCAGAAGCGTAGCAATTTTCGCTTTAGTTCTGGCCGGCATCGGCCTAGTCGGCTCAGCGTATCTTTTCCTGCGCCCTCGTGCTTCGCTGCAAACGCAGCTGAATGAGGTTTTGACCGAAACTTTGCGCAGCCCCGAGCGACATCCCGATTACAGCTTTTTATCCCGACAATTTTCCGAGCAAAAAGAACTT
>DIRG01000113.1:1714-8721 GCA_002427475.1 Mageeibacillus sp. UBA5442 | reverse complement strand
ATTTCCTTAGCCAAGATTATCTCTAGCGGATACGGTTTTGCAATACGGCGAAATTCTATAAGTTTACTTTCATTAGCGCTAGCTAAAACTAATTGCAGCATAAATACTCACAATCCTAATTTGTCTGCCAGTAGAAAAGAAGCTTTGCGGAAGGTGCCGTTAGTAAAAGGAGAAAGGTAGCCGGCCGACAAAGCCCTAGCCAGTGGGTTTTTGCGATTCTCCAGATTGAGGAAGCGCAAGAGGTTTTCTTCTAATGTGTGGTTGTAGCGTCGGAAAGGAAAAGCCGCCAAAGTCTGAATAAGCGACACACCTCGATAAACTGAAGAGAGTGGTTTCGACCACAGTTCCGGCGAATATAGATAGGCCTCTTTGTCCGGAGCGAAGGAAAAAAGCTGAGCGTAATTGTCGTCAACAGCATAATCCTTCATAATCAGCTGCCAACGTCGAGCGAAAACATTTAGATCACTTTCCGAACTTCGGGCAAGCTCACGTTCCATTTGATCTAATGCCGAGAGGACGGGCAGTTCCATAGTGTAATGGCTCAGGATCCATTCACGCGCATAATCTGCCTTAGAACCATAAAATTTATCCCAGCTAGCATAGGAAATTAGAGCTAATGAGGAACTGGCCAGATCACGCTCGTAGTGAGCCGGCAAACGGGGCAGATAAAGCGGATTGCGCAAAGTTTCAGACAGGTCCAACAATACTTTTCCTGTCATATTGAAAAGCCGATCTACGATCAGTTCCTGGGGAATGTTTTTTAAGACCAGAACCGTTTTTTGACTATCGGGCATGAACAAATGCATGGTTTCGCTATAATCAGGAAACTCAGCGCGTTTGCGTCTTCTTTCTCTCTGGTCATTCTCATTAGCACCAGGCGCAGGCTCTAAGTACAAATCACCTGTAGCGTTCATTTCTACAAAATATTCCACTTGCTTTTCAATTATTTCTTCCAGACAAGAAATATAGCACTCTGATAAAGGATAAGCAGTCTCATCTAATTCCGGAGTGCCATAATTCGAAAGAAAATAATAATCCCACGGTCGCAGGTTAGTGATATCCAGACGCTCCGCATGCTGGCTACGTATGGCTGCCGCAAGTGGCAGCAAATGACGTCGCAATTGCTTATGGTACGTGGGTATAGCGTCGTGCAGGAGGTCACTTACACCCAAACGTCTGATCTGATACTCTTCAAAAGTCCTAAAACCGGCCTTGTCTGCAAGTTCTCGCCTGATTTTGTGCAAATCGGTGAAGCGCTCAAGCATAAGCTGCCGCTCCTTTTGCAGCCCTTCTCTGTATCTATCGTATGCACTATGGCGCAGACTGCGTGACGGATTCTGGAGATCGTAGCGGAGCCCCCCCATCGGAGTAGCAAATCCACGCGTACTGAGATCATACTTATTAAAAAGCTGCAGCTGCTCTTGGACAATAGCATCTTCTTCTTCCAACAGTTTTAGGAGATGTGGCTGATAGCATATCGCCAGTCGCTCTGCTTCCGCTTGATAAGCTTCGCCGCCTAGATCAATCAGTTCTAATTTCCTTTTGGGATCGCTGTAGCGAGAAAACAATTCAGATAGTTCCACTTGGACGTGCAAAGATACCGAAAATACTTCCTGGAGGCTAGGTTTATTTGCTTCAGAATCCGAGCGTAAAAGAGCCTCTTTTAGCATTCGTTTTCGTGTACCGTCGTAACTACGCAGCTGAAGGTCCAACTCCTGCAATGTAGCAAATTGAGCTGACTTGTTGCGCGTAAACATCAATTTAGATTTTGTCCGACTCAGAAAAAACGATATCTGTTCGCGTGAGCTGGCCTCGCTACTATCGCTAGATTGAATCTTATCTTGCTCCGACATACTTACATCCGTTCAACAGTTTCAATTCCGGCCAGCTTAAGACCAGCACTCAACGTGCGTTCAACTGCCTCCGTTAGCGCCAGACGTGCCAGAAGGAGATCACGATTCTCACAGCGCAATATCGGCTGATTATGATAAAACTTATTAAAAGCCCGAGCCAGCGTAAGGATCTGCCGCATCATAATCGAAGGCTCGTAGGCTTTGCCGGCCCGCTCAATAGACAAGGGGAAAAGCTCAATATTCTTTAACACCTCTTGTTCTTCATCCTCTAGTAAAAGTTCCAACGCAGCATCGCTCACAGATTCCACTTCTGCCATGGTAGCAGGTCCTGCTTTGCGTACAAGAGCTTTACAGCGAGCGATCGTATATTGCAGATAAGGTGCTGTGTCTCCCTCGAAATCCAGCATTTCCTCCCAAGAGAAGATAATGTCTCGTTCCCGTCCGGCGCGCAAAAAGGCATAGCGCACAGCTCCTAGACCGATCTTTTCTGCGCTATCTTTCAGCTCTGCCTCCGGCATATCCTCATTGTTGCTGCGAATAATTGCGGAGGTTTTAACCACACTTGTTTCGAGCAAATCATCCAAGAGAATAACGTTTCCGCTTCTGGTAGAAAAGCCTCCATCAGCCATTTTCACGGTTCCAAAAGCAACGTGAACATTGTTCTCCGCTTTTGGGAAATCCGCCTTCTTCGCTACGGCGAAAACTTGTTCAAAATGATTTTTCTGCGGTAGGCCGACCACATAAATATTAAGGTCATAGTCGTATTCTTTGACCCTATACAGTATTGCGGCCAGGTCGCGTGAAGCATAGATCGTAGAGCCGTCTGATTTGAGGATAAGGCACGGCTTCAGATCATACTCTTCCAGATCGACTACTTGAGCCCCTTCACTTTCGATTAGTAAATCTTTTTCCCGGAGACGTTCAATGACTTCAGGAATTATATTCGTATAAAAGCTTTCGCCATTGGTGTTGTCAAATTCAATCTTGAGTCTGCTATAAATTTTATCAAATTCTTCCAAACTAACATCGCGGAATTGCTGCCACAGCTTGAGCTCTTCCTCTTCCTTATTCTCCAGACGTCTGAAGGCCTCCCTGGCCTCATCGTCCAGTTCTTGTCTGGTCTCAACTTCCTGATGAAACTTTACATAAACACGAGTAAGTTCGGTGATGGCATTCTTAGCTAAAGCTTCTTCATCACCCCATAATTTCCATGCCACGATCAACTTGCCGAACTGAGTGCCATAATCACCCAAATGATTGAAACGGAAGACCTCAGCTCCCTGATACTCATATAAATTGGAGATGGCTTCACCTAAGAAAGTGGTAAAAGCATGACCGACATGGAAAGGTTTGGCAATATTGGGAGAAGAATACTCGACAATAATCCTTTGACCTGCAAGCTTATCCGTCGCGCCGGGAGTCTCCCCCGCTGCCAAAGAACGGCGGATCACATTTACTGCCCTATAAGATCTCTTGATGAAAAAATTAAGATAGGCTCCTGCCACTTCAATTCGCTCAATGAAAGCGGCCGTGTCGGCTGTCTCTATCTTCTCCTTCAGCTCAACTGCGATCTTCTGAGGTGCCTGACGCATTGTTTTGGCTAAACGGAAACAAGGAAAAGCGAAGTCGCCCAATTCTGCTCGAGGCGGAATTTCCAATACTTCCGCGATTTCTTCCTTAGTCAAATCAATATGTTGGGCTAGTAAGTCAACTATCTTTGTGTCTGAATTCATAATCAAATATTACCTTTATATAATTCTTTTTATTTATTTCCACAGAGGTGTCGGGAATACACCTGTATTCACTAAGTTTTGAAGCGAAGCCTCTACAAAAGGCTTATCTTCCTGATAAGTTACACCGAACCAACGCTCAGAGCTCATCGAAGTATGGATCTCACATTTCTCTTCCTTCAATTCGTGTCCCAAAATTTCCGGTAGCAGATATTCGGAGACAAGCGAACCTGACTCTATGGTTTCGTCAAGAAAGTCTGTGAACCTATCCGCCAGAAGCTGCATGAAAGAGCGTGAAAAACCGAAAAAGTTCATCGATACAGGCACATCACCGGACAGAGGGTGCCAGGTCTTGCCATCATCCAGAGTGTAAACAGCGTCATCATCAGCCATAGCAATCTTTTTCAGTTCACGGATATTGAGCAGACGGCCTTGCTCATCCAGCTCACAGACACCGCGCGAAACAGTGCCGTGCGGCGACAAGGTATTTCTCAAAATCCAAGTGCACAATGCATGCCTGGCTTGGTCCCCTTCAGCCGGCTTTTTACTCAAAAAATCATACATCTGTTTAAAAGCATCTTTACCATAATAGTCATCAGCGTTTATTACAGTCAAAGGAGCATCAACCAATTCTCTAGCAGCGAGAACAGCATGCCCTGTCCCCCAAGGTTTGACGCGCTCGGCCGGAACGGAATATCCTTCCGGAAGATCTTCCAGCTCTTGATATGCGTAGCGCAAATTAATGTACGGTCGCAGTCGCTTGCCGATGATCTCCTCAAAATCTCTTTCCATATCCTTTTTAATTACGATGATAACGTCTTCATAACCAGCTTGGACAGCAGCGTGGATCGAATAGTCCATAATAATCTCACCAGATGGTCCAACGCTTTCCAGTTGCTTAACTCCACCGTAGCGAGATGCCATCCCGGCTGCCATAATCAATAAATGCGGCTTTTCCTGCATGAATTTCCTCCGTTGTAATTTGCTAAAACTGCCTTTTTCTTATGATCCACATAATACCATAGAGGGTGCAGAGCAGACAGAAGCGACGGTAGCGCAATATCCAATGTAACTGCTGTGAGGATTTCTGCATGATGTCGGTCCAATATGCTAAACTTGTACATGTGAAAAAGTAAAAACATCTGTTTCTTGTTTTTTCTGAAAGGATCTTATATATATGACAACAACAAACAACGCAACGAATGATGTGAGGTTAGCAGTCTTAATAGACGCAGATAATGTACCTCCTCACAACGTGCAATCTATGATGGAGGAAATTGCCCGTTACGGAACACCCACCATCAAAAGAATCTACGGTGACTGGACCAGACCCTCCCTCACCCAATGGAAATCTCACCTTTTAGATCACGCTATCAGCCCTATTCAGCAATTTAGTTATACCAGTGGCAAGAACTCGACCGATTCAGCCTTGATTATTGACGCTATGGACATTTTGTATGCAGGAACTGTAGACGGCTTTTGCCTCGTTTCCAGTGATAGCGACTTTACCCGCTTAGCAACAAGGTTGCGCGAAGCCGGTAAGATCGTCTATGGAATGGGCGAAATGAAAACACCTAATCCCTTTATCGCCGCCTGTGATCGCTTTATCTTCCTCGAAGTTCTGCAAAGGAATCAAGATGATGCTACGGCAGAGGCTAAAGAAAGCGAGCCAAGAAAGGCAGTATCACCGCAAGAGAGTTCCCGTTATCGCCAGCGCAGTCCCAAAGGTAAGTCCGCCATTAACAAAATCGATCGCAAGCTGATCAATCTGATCTCTTCTTCCATCAAGGACGTAGAAGATGACAATGGCTGGGCCTTCTTGGCTGAAGTGGGCAATATGATCAACAAAAAGCAGCCTTCCTTCGACTCTCGAAATTATGGTTTTGATAAGCTGACAAATCTAGTAAAATCTATTGATAAGTTTGAAGTTCAGATGCGTGACACAGGCAATCCAAACGTCAAGCTGGTCTATGTAAGAGCGAAAAACGGCAGACGTTAAGCTTAAGCATAAATAATTAAATCATTTCTCTTTTTTGGAGGATTATTATGGCAAGAACCCTCATGATAGGACTGACAGAGTCCGGTCAAGAGTCAAAAATAAATGAAGACGCTTTCCTTTGTGATGGACGTATCTATCCCGATATGCTTCGAGGCAAAGAAGAACAGAGTCTGAGTTCAGGTAAATATCATCAGATGTACATGGTTGCGGAAGGCTTCGGTGGCCCGGGTGCGGGTGACCTTGCTTCTCGCATGGTACTGCGTATAGCTAATCAATTATTGGACCAAATAGAGGAGTATAAAAATCCTGAATTGGATTTCAAACGTTTTACTCGTGATCTCTTGGCCCAGGCTCATTCGTCGATTAAGGAAATGGTCTCTTCAAAATTCAGTCATCCGGTTGGCTGTTCCTTTGCACTAGTCTTAATTGACGCTAATACCTCTTACACACTAAACGTAGGCTGCACAACCATAAATCTGTATCGGAATGGAAAGATTTACCGTTTGACCGACAGAGCTGAATGTGAGATTCCTGATGAATATCTAGGCAATATTACCGTTGATAGTTTACCGGTGCCGGACGCTATGAATAAGAGCGATTTGCAGCCCGGAGACGTTTACGTGCTCTCAACTAGCGGTTTTAATAAGAACTATCGCAGCAAAGACTTGCGTAACGACTTAGCGAAGCAGGATGCTTTTGCGGCCACCGTTCGCCAAGCCCATATTCACTCCGGAGCCGGAGATCTCGGACCTAATCGCACTATTGTGGCAGTAAAGACTGTAGATCTACAATTAGAATTGCCGCAGGGTCCCTCTCCAGTCGAAGCTGAGCGTAGAAGAGTATTTAACGGCGAAAGCATTGATTATGAAAAGGAAGCTGAAGACGAAATGAATAACTACGACAGGTATTCCAGTGTAACAAACGGTGAGATTACTCAGCGAGCTAGTGGGAGAGAGAAAGCCGGCGTTTTCTTCAAAAGCCTCTTGTTAGGTTTTGTGATCGGCTTAGCTGTGCTCCTAATAATCTGGTTCTTTATTCTGTAAGCAGTGATTGCTTAACAATGGACTCTCATCCTTATTCGCTGAGTAAGAATGAGAGTCCTTTTTTATTATGTTTTATTCTGCGCAATCACCGTATCCATACAGTGTTGATGTGGGATTCCAGAAGAATCACAGTCGAATATGGATTCAGACATTTCATGTAAAAGCCAGTCAGAATAATGGGTGGCCAATTCACCTGATCTCCATACAGTAGCGTTTTCTTCCTTTTCCGGTGCAGGTTCTATGAAGGCCTTAGGTACAAATACATTTAAAGCATGAATTCCATTTGGCGTTGTATGCTCCTGATAATTTAATATTAATTGCTTTCTAAGATTCGCTGGAATGTAGTGGAACACGCCGCTTGAAAAAATTATGTCATACTGGT
>DIRG01000113.1:0-1489 GCA_002427475.1 Mageeibacillus sp. UBA5442 | reverse complement strand
TATCCATTGCGTGCAAAAAACACGGCATCTTTTCCTTCTCCACAGCCTATATCAAGCACACGTAATTTACGGATAGGAGGACATATTTTCATTACTTCATAGCACATATGTGATGGAGCAAGTCCCCAATAATAAGAATCAGTCACATATTCTTCTTCGTAATAAGAAACTTTCTTCCTAGTGTGCGAATATCCCATTAGTCCATTAATATCAGATTCTAATGCGACTGCAATATCACTCAAAAGAGAAATATCCGGCATTGATTGTCCGGTTTCCCATTTTGATACTGCCTGAAAACTAACATTAAGTTTTCGAGCCAGCTCTTCCTGGGTCATTTTTAGCCGTTTCCTGTAAGATGCAATATTTTTCGATAATTCAGCTAGCATTTTCCACCTCAAATCACCTCAACTCTAGCATAAGAGTAGTTTCAAACAAATAAACGGTTTGATGAGTTGTAGCCATTATTCTACTAATAGTTGAAGACTGAATAGATAATACATGGTTTATCTATTTCATCGGCATCCTTACTTAGAGACAAAGATAAACGCCGCTACGATTATATCCGTAACGGCGTTCCTTTTTGTAATCCTACGACAAAACAGATACAATCGCACGATAAGCTAGAGGGGGATGCAATTTTCTCTCAGGGGGGTGCAAATTCCTCCTAGGTGGGTGCAAATTCCTCCGAGGGGGGGTTCAAAACTTTCCGAGGGGGGTGCAAATTTTTGTCTAACCGCTTTAAGGTTTTTGAAAGAATTGAACATTTCTGGGTGTTTCCATAACGGCAGCACTATAATGGTTATCTCGAATTTCCTTAATGGCTTGAGAATAATTACCTGACATCATACTTTCAAGATGAGAATCCAAAAATTCATTAGTTATATCTTTCTCATTTTTGTCTTTAATCGTTGCTGCACTAGGGTCTGCTGCTATTGTCATCATAAGATTTTCCATCATATCTTGAGAAGCCCTCTTTGTTTGTATTGAGTCAACAATATAGCTAGCTAGAGCCAATACAATCACAACAGAAAGGGTGAGCAAAATATATCGCATTTTTCTATTCATTGCCTTATTCGTGTCAGTCATGTCATTCCACCTTCCACCTTAAAATTTTGTCTGTTTAGCCATTAAAACCATGCCGTCCGTAATTATTAGTTAAAAATCTGGATATCCAACCATCGATTCAGTAAAAGTTCCGAAATTATAATCTACGAGAGGAAGGAAAGGGTGAATTTGCATACTTCCCATCATAGTATATCTGCCCCAAAATAGGACACTGGAAGAGCGGATAGTATGCCCAGTGCTGACGTTATTCATCCATGCCGACCACGCAGCACCAAAAGGCGCATAGATAAGAGATAAAGTGGGATTAGTTGCGGATAAAATTTCCTGCGAAAACAAACTATATGTAATATAGCCAGTTAATTTAACTATCCATTCTTTAGTATATGAGTCAGAGGTTGCTATTTCGTAAAATTCCTGAGTTATT
>DIRG01000091.1:8179-8568 GCA_002427475.1 Mageeibacillus sp. UBA5442 | reverse complement strand
GCACTTTGATGGTCGAGAGCGGTGGGGTTTTTTAATTTTTTTGGGTACGAAAATATTTTTATGGAGGTACCCAATGAATAACGGTACAGTAAAATGGTTTAACTCAGAAAAAGGCTTCGGCTTTATTTCTAACGACGACGGTGGCGATGATGTGTTTGTACACTTTTCAGCTATCCAGTCAGACGGTTACAAGTCTTTAAACGAAGGACAAAAAGTCACTTTCGAAGTTGAGACAGACCCGAAAGACAGCAGCAAACTCAGAGCAGTTAACGTTAATGTAGTTTACTAAGACTGCCATGAGCGATAGTTAGTCTTTCAGATTAACTTAATCATGCAAACGGGACAGATTATTCTGTCCCGTTTTTATTTGGTTGATTTTCGTGCCAGGC
>DIRG01000091.1:5302-7930 GCA_002427475.1 Mageeibacillus sp. UBA5442 | reverse complement strand
TTCCCCCTCTTTTCATAGACATACGTCGTTTAATGGCGTATATTGATATCGCGTGCCTGGCACAGAAATCAACTTCTCTGACAGGCAACGACAGATAATTTTCTATAAAACAGTTTAGGAGGAATGCATGGACTCACGTTCAGAACCTGGCAGTTGTTGCCACAAAACTAAAACTAAAGAATGTAGAGTCATAATCGCTACCTAAGCGTCATAAATGGCTCTACCCTATAGGAGGGCCACTATGAAAGAGAAAATCCTCAGCCTTATTAATGAAGGCAAATACCTCACAGCAAGAAGCGAAATAAGCAAGCTGAATGTCGTTGATGCTGCTCATTTATTTGAAGAAATTGAGCCGCAGCAGATCTTGATAATATTCAGAATTTTGCCCAAAGACTTTTCTTCTGAAACCTTTTCCCACATGTCCACCGATCTGAAGAAATACGTAATTGACTCACTCACAGATGAGGAAGCAATTAGGATCTTCGATGATCTCTTCTTCGATGACGCCGTCGACCTGCTCGAGGAAATGCCGGCCAATGTCGTGAAGAGAATACTCAGAAACACAAACGCACAAACACGAGAACTCATCAATCAGTTCCTCAAGTATCCGGACGATTCCGCCGGCAGCCTCATGACGATCGAATATGTCGATTTGAAGAGCGAAATGACCGTTGCGCAAGCAATCCAATACATCAAGGATATTGGCATTGATAAGAGAACGATCAATACCTGTTATGTCATGGACAGCAGCAGAGTCCTTAACGGCGTAGTATCGCTGAGAAGGCTAATCCTGAGCGATGAATCAGAGCTCGTCAAAGACATCATGGAAACGGACTTCATCTCCGTCACAACACTCGACGACCAGGAAGACGTAGCTGCCCGTTTTAAAAAATATGACTATTACGTCATGCCTGTTGTCGACAAAGAAAACCGTCTCGTCGGCATCATCACCGTGGACGACATCTTGGACGTCATCGATCAAGAAGCGACAGAAGATATTCAGAAAATGGCAGCTATGCAACCATTCGAAACTGAATATTTGAAGAGCAGCAACTGGGCTTTAACAAAGCACAGATTACCGTGGCTTTTAATCTTGATGCTGAACGCAACTTTTACCGCCGGGATCATCCAAAAGTATGAAAGCGCCCTGCAGTCAGCCATTATTCTGACCGCATTCATTCCTATGCTGATGGACACGGGCGGCAATTCAGGTTCGCAATCCTCTTCTTTGATCATCAGAGGCTTAGCTCTTGGTCAGATCAAGACCAAAGATATCTTGAAAATAATTGCAAAAGAATTTTCCGTCGGCGTAATCGCGGGCAGCATACTGGCAGCAGTCAATTTTCTAAGGCTTTATTTTATTAATCAAGAAGAGCTCTCATTGGCTTTAACGGTAACGCTAACACTGTTTATCACAGTTGTAATAGCGAAGATTGTCGGCGGAGTATTACCGATGTTTGCGCAAAAACTAAAACTAGATCCTGCCGTCATGGCTAGCCCTCTCATAACATCTATTGTCGACGTTGTGTCGCTATTTATCTACTTTTATATTGCCACCTTCTTCCTGAAATTATAGATTTGCGCTGCTTGGACTGTAATCGCAAAGACGGTTCTATTTGTTCCGTCAATTTCCGGCCCAAGCAGCTAAAATTAATACTGAGGTAAAAAAGGAGAGCCCCATAAACTTTGCGCCGTTTTTCCAATCGGCTGCAAGCATTTCTTTTGAGAGGAGCCGCTTATGCCATTCAGGATTATTCAAGAGGACATTACGAAAGTAAAAACCGAGGCCATCGTCAACGCTGCCAACACCACGCTGACAATGGGCGGCGGCGTTTCCGGAGCAATCTTCAAAGCAGCAGGAGCCGAAGAGCTCCAAGCCGCTTGCGCTAATCTGGCCCCGATCGAAACGGGCGAAGCTGTGATAACGCCGGGCTTTGACCTGCCCGCTCAGAAGATCATTCACACAGCTGGACCGGTCTACAAAGAATGGAACAGAGCAGAAAGCGCAAAAGCGCTACGCGCCGCTTACAGCAACTCTCTGCAGTTAGCACTAGAGAACGACTGCGAGAGCATCGCCTTCCCCTTGATCTCAAGCGGGATTTACGGTTACCCCAAAGAAGAGGCATTGCAGGTTGCCACTACGGCCATCAAAGATTTCTTACGTGAGCATGAGCTGGATATTTTTCTCGTCGTCTTGGACAGATCTGCGATCACTATCGACCAGCATCTCTGGTCGGAAATTTCCAACTATCTCCGGGATCACTACGTCGGAGCCCATGAAAACAAGGACTGGCAAACGCTCGGGCAAGAGCCACGTCCTGCAGATGCTCAATTAGAAGATAAGAGAGAGCAGGTTTTTTCTCGGCTTCTGCGGAAGCTCGCAACAGCAAAAGGTATTTCGGATGAAAAGCTCTACAAACGAGCCAACATAAGCAGCGCCTTGTTCTCCCAGATCATGACAGACGACAGCTATCGGCCGAGTAAAATTATTGCCTTAGCCTTTGCCATCGCCTTGAGATTGGATTGGGATGAAAGCAAAGACTTTTTGCGTCAGGCAGGCTACGAGCTCTCGCACGCACTCAAATCCGACGTCATCGTCGAATACTTTATCCGCCAAGGACAACATGA
>DIRG01000091.1:4393-5057 GCA_002427475.1 Mageeibacillus sp. UBA5442 | reverse complement strand
ACAAATCTGAACCAGGCACAAGAAGACAATTTCCGTCACAGAAGTCAAGTTTCGTGCCAGGCACGAATCTGAACTTCTCCCCCACGAAAGGAAACAACACATGAAAACAATAGCAATCTTAATCGAGAACATGTTTGACGACAGAGAGCTCATCTATCCTTACTTCCGCATGCAGGAAGAAGGCTACGAGGTTCACCTGCTCGGCAGCAAAAAAGATACTGTCTACACATCGAAGGCGGGCCTAGAAGAAAAGAGCACACACGCAACCTCTGATGTCTCCGCGGATGATTACGACGCCCTCATAATACCGGGCGGCTTCTCTCCCGATTACATGCGGAGAACCAAAGCCACCGTCGACTTCGTCAAGGCGATGAATGAACAGAGGAAACTTATCGGAGCGATTTGCCACGCCCCTTGGATGCTGGCATCCGCCGACGCGATCAAGGGCAAACAGGTCACTTCCTTCTATTCCATAAAAGACGACCTAATCAATGCCGGCGCCGAATGGTTAGATCTCGAAGTAGTGGTCGACGGCAACATCGTCACATCAAGAAGCCCGAAAGACCTACCCATATTCTTAAAGACCATTATCGAAAGGCTAGAAATGCCGGCGTAAGCCCAGCCACTCATAAAGGGCCTGCCTCCGCGACGTCAAAAGCAATTT
>DIRG01000091.1:0-4137 GCA_002427475.1 Mageeibacillus sp. UBA5442 | reverse complement strand
AAAATAGTGGGGAAACCGTCGAGTTTGGGGTTAATCTATCCTTTAGAAGGGCTACTTGGATGCCCTAACCCGTCAGCTAACCTCATAGGAGAATTCCAAGCGCATTGTTTGCAATTGCGCTTTTTTCGTGCCCATTTTGGCTGCGCAATCTTCGCAAGTAGAAGAGGAGATTACCATAGACATCATTTTGAAAATCGCTATTGTTTTAGCAGTGGGTTTTCTAGGGGGAAAACTGATCGGGCTACTCAAACTGCCCAGCGTTTCCGGTTACCTACTTATCGGATTATTTCTCGGCCCCTCCTTCTTAAACCTAGTCAGCTCAACAGACATGCAATCACTGGAAATCATCAGCGAACTGGCACTGGCCTTCATCGCTTTCAGCATCGGCAGTGAATTCGTGTTCAAAGACATGAAGGAATACGGAAAAAAGATATTCATCATCACTACGGCTGAAGTGCTGGGTGCGATAATACTAGTCTTTGCAGTCATGTTCTTTATGTTCCGCCAGGACTTCGCCTTCAGCATAGTAATCGCCTCCATGTCCGCCGCGACAGCTCCGGCCGCAACCTTGCTCGTCATCAGACAGTATCGCGCCAAGGGTCCGTTGACGAGAACGATCCTGCCGGTAGTGGCTCTTGATGACATCCTTGGAATCATCGCCTTCGGCATCGCCCTAGCTCTAGCAAAAATGTCAGTCAGCGGCAGCAAACCGTCCTTTTTCGGACTTGTAGGCAGCCTAGCTGTGGAAGTCTTCGGCTCATTACTGGCGGGCTTCGTGATCGGCCTAATCTTGGCAGTAGTTTTAAAAAAGCTACGCACCCACGACGACTATCAAGTAGCTTCCCTGATCGCCATCGGCTTAGGCATGGGAGTTTCTAATTTGCTAGGCCTCTCTGCCCTGCTCTGCAATATCATGATCGGCCCCACGCTGGTCAACTTACTGCCCAGACCGGATAAGGCTTTCAAATCAATCAACAATTTCGTCCCGGCATTCTACGTTCTCTTTTTCACCCTAGCCGGCGCCTCGCTTGATCTCAGCATTTTAAAGTCAGTCGGACTAATTGGCATTGCCTACGTCATCGCCCGTGGCCTCGGCAAGTATCTAGGCAGCTTAGTCGGCTCTCTGAGTGTAAAAGCGGAACCGGCAGTGACAAAATATTTAGGTCTGGCTCTGTTCCCTCAAGGGGGAATTTCCATCGGCCTGTCAATCCTCGTCCGTCAGCAATTACCGGAATACGCCACGGCCATTACAACTATCATAATGTTTAGTATTTTAATATATGAGACCACAGGCCCGATCTTCTCCAAATTCGCCTTAAAAAGGGCCGGAGAAATTGAAGATTAATCAAAAGCGGTGCCGCCGACTAGCTTCTCTATCGCTAGAAAACGCCGCCACTATTCCATATAAAGAGGGAGTAAATAAATGCAAGTACTATTTATAATTTTAAACAATCCGGACTACCTAGAGGATGTCCTCAGTCTCTTGTCTGACCATGACGTAGGCGGAGCAACTATCCTCGAAAGTCAAGGCATGGGCAGCACCATCGTAAATAACAGGATCAGCGACCTGCCACTCTTCGGATCTCTAAAAAGCCTGCTCAAGGACGGCCATGTATATAACAAAACAATTTTCACTGTAATCCGAGATGAGGAAAAGCTGAACAATGTGGTTCAAGCTTTGAAACAACTGCAGAAAAAAGATGAAAAAGCGGGCTTGGGTATGATGTTTTCACTCCCCATTGCGGAGATTTATTAAGTAAAATGCCGGAATAAAACATTAATACGTAAATATAGCTTAAGCATTGAGGTTTCCAATAAAGTCCGCAATGTAAACTTCTTGCGCCTTATGGCGTAAATAAAGCATCTTTTTCATAAATACTTAAATCGTTTTTCTATGCATAAATATCTAACTTAAGCTATACTTATGAAAGCAAACAAAAACTTAGAAGGATCTCAGTCATTCCTTTCAATTGATGCGGACAGTCTAAGTAAACGTGGAGTAACCCTCACACTACAAAGACTATTGATGAGCAAGAAAAAAAGAGACATCCCAGTAAGACTCATTAGCATGCTGCTTCTGGCTGCGATTTTTGCAGCTGTCTATCTAGGCATTGCTTGGAACCGCTATCAAAGGATGGCTGAATCTGAAGCGAAGCAGGTAGCAGAATCAGTGGGTTCTCTCCTGCACGCAGATCATATAGCTGCGCTAAGCGATGATGCCAATTCGCCTGAAGCAACTTTGGTGCAGGAATCACTCACCCATCTAGTCGAAATCACAGACTCAATCCATTACGCTTATATCTTAGAAGAAAACGGCTCCGACATTGCAATCGTCGCAGACTCGGATGTTGAAATAGGCGGCCTCCGCCCTACTCGCCATAGTTGCGAAGCCATTGTTGACATTAATAGACAGCCCTTTTCCACCGGCGAAAGCGTCGTCAGCGAAGCCATCTCTACCCCGTGTGGCAATTGGATCAGAGCCCTGGTGCCCCTTAGCGCAGCAAAATCCGATGATGTCGTTGCCGTCCTCGGCTTGAGCTATTTAGCTTCTGAATGGAATGCCCAGCTGTGGAGCAAAATGGTTCTGGACATTCTCATCGTTATCTTCGTAATCATGCTGCTCTTGTTGATTTTACATTTACAACAACAAAATAGAAAATACAGAATTGCAGAGCGGTCCCGCCTAGAGAGCGAGCGCAGCAAGACCGTGTTTTTCTCGCAACTCCCCGGAATGGGTTATCGCTGCAAAAACAACTCTAACTGGACCATGGAATTTGTCTCGGAGGGTTGCTACGACCTGACCGGGTACAAAGCGGAAAATCTCTTAGATGACCGCGACCTCTCTTATCGCGACATCATTGCCCCTGACTATCGCCAGCTTATCTCTGACAAGTGGCAGCGAGTTTTGCTACATAAAGACGAATATCGTGACGAGTATGAAATAGTCACAAAAGACGGCACCAGCAAATGGGTTATGGAAGTGGGCCAAGGCGTATACGATTGTAACGGCGAGATCGAAGCCCTTGAAGGCATCGTGCTAGACATCTCCGGCCGCAAAAAGAAAGAACTACAGATCACCAAGCTCAAAGAGCGAGATTTCCTCACTAACCTTTACAACAGACCTTATCTAAAAAAGGAAGCAATACGACTCGATCAGCCTGAATTCTTACCCCTAACTGTCGTCGTCTGCGATATTGACGGCTTGAGCGTCATCAACGATGCCTACGGTTATATTGAGGGCGACTACTTGATCAGAAGCACCGCTCAATTGATCAAAAACTGCCTAGAAGACACCGATGTCCTAGCTCATTATGGTGGCGGCAGCTTTTCAATCCTTATGCCGAACACAAGCTTCGAGGAGGCGGTGCAGTTTGAAAGCGAGCTGAGAAGCGCAATCGACAGCTATAATCGTGTGCAAACTAAAGCCCTTTATGCCATTAGTGTCACAATCGGCCACAGCACAAAATACTCAAGTACGCAGAAAATGTATGAGGTGAGAAAAAAAGCCAAAGAGCAGCTAACGCGCCGCAAGATGCTGAATCAGAACAGCTCCCACTCAGCGGTCGTATCTTCGATTATGGCCGCCTTATATGCGAAAAGCCAGGAAACCGAAGAGCACGGACAACGCTTAGGTCAGCTGTGTCTCATGATCGGAAAAGAGCTGGGCTTGCCACAAAGAGATCTAGAGGACTTGCAGCTTTTATCCAAGTTGCATGATATCGGCAAGATCGGCATCGACGACAGCATCTTGAACAAACCGGGCAAGCTGAATGAGGAAGAATGGATCGAGATGAAGCAACATCCGGAAATCGGCTACAGCATCGCCATGACTACCCCGCAATTGGCTGATATCGCCGAATATATTCTCACTCATCATGAGCGCTGGGACGGCAAGGGCTATCCCAGAGGGCTTGAAGGTGAAGAGATCCCCTTGGTCTCCCGTATCCTTTCTATCGCGGATGCCTTTGACGCCATGGTCAGTGAACGAGTCTATCAAAAGGCCAAAACCGTCGAAGAAGCTCTCATTGAAATCGAGGAAAATGCCGGCACCCAGTTCGATCCTCAAATAGCGATGTCTTTCGTAAATCTGATGAGAAGAAAAGAAAAATCTGCTTAATACAAAAAACAGATCCCACC
>DIRG01000059.1:6060-14725 GCA_002427475.1 Mageeibacillus sp. UBA5442 | reverse complement strand
ATTGCGACTGTCGTCACCTGTGCTTCGTAGTACAGCACTCTTTGCAGCTATTGTATTAAGAGGTCATTAAATACTATGACCTTGGCAAACAATAACTATATTCTAGGAGGCTTATTATGAGAGCTATTTGGAAAGGCAGCATATCCTTCGGTCTAGTTAACATTCCTGTTAGCCTCATGGGGGCGGAGGAAGCAAACGAGCTTTCTTTCAGCCTGATGGATTCAAAGGATCATGCCAAGATAAAGTATCAGCGTATTAACGCCAATACCGGGGAAGAAGTTTCCTGGTCAGATATTGTCAAATATTTTGAGTTTTCTGACGGCTCCTACGTTATTGTCACGGATGAAGATTTTGAGAAAGCGGATCCAAAGGCTGCCAAAGCTATAGATATTGAAGCTTTTGTCGCTGCCGATGATCTGAGTCCCATGTTTTTGGAGAAGCCTTATTATCTAGTTCCGGACAAAGCGGGAGAAAAAGCTTATGTCCTACTTCGAGATGCCATGGTAGAAACCGGACAAATTGCTATCGGCAGAATTACGATTAGAACAAAGCAAAGTCTTTGCACTATTATCCCTTGCGCTGACGGACTGGCGCTGATTTTATTGCGCTACGCTTCGGAATTAAGGGGCATGGAACAACTTCAGCTACCTCAGAATATAAAGACTAATGAAAAGGAGCTGGAGCTAGCCGTATCGCTTATCAATCAACTTTCACAAGAGTGGCAGCCGGAAGACTATAAAGACGAATATTCGGACGCCCTCATGGCGCGTATTCAAGCCAAGAAAGAAGCGGAGGGCAAAGACCTTCCTGACGATGAAGCAGTCGCCGAACCTGAGACAAGTAAGGTTATAGATTTGATGGCTTTGTTGCAGCAATCAGTTGAGAGTAAAGAGAAATCTGACAAAGCAAAGGCACAGTAATCAAATAGCTATTTAGTCAGAATGTATCCTACGACCCTAGACTGGGAGGTAATAGTCCATGCCGTTAGAAGAATATAATGAAAAGCGCGATTTCAAAAAGACTGCAGAACCGTCAGGTGAAATTAAATCTTCGGAAAATGATTTAGTTTTCGTGGTCCAGCTGCACGCTGCCTCACGACTCCATTACGATTTCCGACTTGAATGGAACGGCGTTCTGCTTTCTTGGGCTGTTCCCAAAGGACCGAGCTACAATAGCAGCGACAAAAGGCTAGCAGTTCATGTTGAGGACCACCCTTATGACTACAGAACTTTTGAAGGCACCATCCCCAAAGGTGAATACGGCGGCGGCACGGTCATGGTCTGGGATCAAGGTGTCTGGGAACCTCTGGGAAAAGATGTGGATCAAGCTATCAGCGAAGGCATGCTGAAGTTTGAACTGAAAGGTGAACGTCTCCAAGGGAAATGGGTACTCGTACGAATGAAGCCGAGAAAAGGTGAAGCGGACAAGAACTGGCTTCTAATAAAAGAAAAAGACAAGTACGTACAAGATACAAGTGGAATAGAAAACTTCGACACTTCGATAGTCACGCAGCGCACATTGGAGGAAATAGCTGAAGACGAAGAAGAGGAAGACAGTGATCCCTACAGTGTTTTTGCAGAAAAAATTCTTACAGATAAAGAACTACTTGACTCAAAGCTGCCCTTTAAACAAGCGGATATCGCTTTAGCTAAATTGTCAGAAGAGGCACCTCGCGGCGATAAGTGGATCCACGAAATAAAGTTTGACGGTTATCGTATCTTAGCCTTTTTTGAAAAAGGCAAAGTCCTACTATTGACTCGCAACGGACATGACTGGACAGATAAATTTCCGGCAGTCTCTGAGGCAATTGCCCGTTGGAATCCGCCAAATCTGATTGCAGATGGCGAAATTGTTGTTTTAGCAAAAGATGGAAGCAGCAATTTCGGAGCCTTACAAGCTTCATTTCAAGACCCGGAGAATAACCCACTGCATTTCATATTGTTTGACTTATTGGCCATCGGTTCCATGGACCTCAGAGCTGAAAGCCTGTTAAGGCGGAAAGCGCTTTTGGAAAAACTTGTAGAAAACGCCCCTTCAGAAATTCTCTATAGCTTTCATCAACTTGGTCAAGGAGAGCAGATTTTCGAACAGGCTTGTTCCCAAAGACAGGAAGGCATTATTTCCAAACGAGCTGATTCTAAATATCGCTCAGGGCGCACTGGCGACTGGTTGAAGATCAAGTGTGATCGCCGTCAGGAGTTTGTGATCGGAGGCTACACAAGAAGCGATAAAAGTCGCAGCGGCCTGTCTTCACTGCTGCTGGGATTAAACGAAGCGGACGGTTTGAAATATTACGGCAGAGCGGGGACCGGCTTCAGTGACGCTATGGCGCAAGAACTATTGAGCAAATTCAAACGCCTTGAACGTAAGACCAGCCCTTTCACTGAAGAAATAAAAGAGCGTAGCGATGAGACGATTAGCTATCTGACACCTAAATTAGTTGCAGAAATTAAATTCGCCGAAATAACCGATGCGGGACAGCTACGTCAAGCGTCTTTTAAAGGTTTGCGGGAAGACAAAGAACTTGACTCGATTGTTCTGGAAAGTCCGGCCGCAGAACTTGCAAGCAAAATTAGCAAAGACAACGCAGATAATTACCTAGCTCAAGAAGGGAAAACTAAAGAAGGTGACTCGATTTATTACGGCGAGATCAAGCTTTCTTCGCCGGGTAAGATCATTTATCCTGACGACGACATCAGCAAGGAAGATGTAGCCGATTATTACTGGGCGATCAAGGACAAAATGCTGCCCTATGTTGCGCATCGGCCGCTGACATTGATCCGTTGTACAGACGGCATCGCCGAGGAGTGCTTTTTCCAGAAAAATATGTTTCAAAATATCCCCGGCATGGATACATATCCATACCTAAGAAACAACGGTGAAAAGGCTGAAGCGATGGTAATTCGCGATGCCGCAGCCCTGATGGGTGCTGTTCAGATGGGCGCTCTTGAGTTCCACAGCTGGGGTTCAGTCACGGACACTATAGAGCAGCCGGATATGATGGTTTTTGATCTGGACCCCGATGAAGGTCTAAATATCGATGATGTGCGGCAAGCAGTTAGAGATCTCCAAGAGCTTTTAACCGAGAGCAAGCTCAAGTCATATCTCAAGACCAGCGGCGGTAAGGGTTATCATGTGGTTATTCCCCTACAGCCTGGGGCTGACTGGGCTAAAATTCGCGATTTCTCCAAACTGATTGCAAAGACAATGACGGAAAAATGGCCAGAGCGCTATACGGACAATATGCGGAAAATTAAGCGGGAAGGCAAAGTTTTCGTCGACTGGATTCGTAATGGACGTGGCGCTACATCGGTCGTCAATTTCTCTCTTAGAGGTAGAAAAACCGCCCCCATAGCCTGGCCTCTACGCTGGTCTGACCTTACAGAAATAGAGCCCAATGAAGTGACTATGAATAACTATAAGGACTACTTACATACCTTGAAAGGTTGGGAAGATTTTTACAAAGAAGAACAGAAAATTAAGTGATCCAATAATGATATTCAGGGTCAGGAAAGTAATAGGTGAGTAAAATGTTTGATGTCAAATGGTCAGCAGATTCTATTCAGCCCGGTGTTGAAGCTGAAATGGAAAAGAAACCTGTTTATGATGACGAAGGCTTTGCCGGCTTTGGCCGACTAGCGGGTAAAACAGCCATCATTACCGGTGGCGACAGTGGCATCGGTAGAGCGGTTGCTATAGCTTACGCCAAAGAAGGCGCCAATCTCCTAATTTCCTACAAAGGAGGGGAGGAGACGGAGGACGCTGAGAAGGTGAGACAAGAGGTTGAGAAGCATGGGGTGGAAGTGGAACTTTTCCCCGGCGACATAGGTGATTCCAGCGTCAGCGCTGCGCTCGTTCAGAGAGCAGTGGATCGCTTTGGAACTGTAGATATACTTGTTAATAACGCCGGCGAGCAAAGTCCACAAGACAAGATTGAAGACATTAGCGATGAGCAGTTGGAGCGAACTTTCCGCACCAATATTTTCTCCATGTTCTATTTGGTTCGGGCTGCTGTGCCTCATATGAAGGCAGGCGCAAGCATCATTAACACAAGTTCCATTACTGCTTTCGTGGGCAATCAGCAATTGCTGGACTATTCAGCGACCAAAGGAGCTATTACATCTTTTACAAAATCTTTGGCCCTGTCGCTGGCTGATAGGGGAATTAGGGTGAATTCAGTGGCTCCGGGACCTATCTGGACGCCCTTGATAACTTCGACTTTTGGAGATGTGGAAAATTTCGGTGCAGACACGCCATTGCATAGGGGTGGGCAGCCGTTGGAATTGGCTGAAGCATACGTCTTTTTGGCTTGGGATAGGGCGGCGAGCTATATCAACGGTCAGACCATTCATGTCAATGGAGGAAACTATCTCAGCGGCTAAACCTTGTCAATGAGATTCTTCGATTAGTAAGTAGCGCCGGGATCATCTGTAGCCGGAGGCGCATTCAGTTTATCCTCAATACCCTCTAGGTCTTCTGATGTGAGCGATAGCGGATTTACTTCGTTAGGAATATGTCGAATGCAATAACTGATGTGGTCCTTCATCAAGTTAAACGTTTCCGCCGAAATTGAATGCTCAATATTACACGCGTCTTGTTCAGCTGTTTGCGGATCAACGCCGAGAGCTTTGAAGTATTCAGTCAAGAAAAGATGACGCTCATACACTTTGGTGGCGGTCGCATGACCACTTTCTGTCAGAGCAAGGTTGCCGTGGTCTTCAATTGTAATGTAACCTTCGTCAGCCAAGATGTGTACAGCTCGGCTCACGCTAGGTTTTGAATATCCCATAGCTCTGGCCAGATCAACCGATTTTACAATCGCTTGATGTCGGCTGAGAATGAAAATATTTTCGAGATAGTTTTCCAGCGATTCGGGGAGACTCATAAATAACCTGCCTTATCTTTGCTTTATGCCAGATCGTATATAAAGTTTAACATTAAGTTTAATTTAACGACAAATTTGCTTGCAAAAGCTACATTGATCTTCCAATGGGTGTCGAGACAGGTCATTGACGGGCTAGTATGTTAGAATGTTTCGGTGAAATATTGTGTGAACAGAGGAGGAAAAAATAGATGAATATTGCAGCACCAAGAGGGACTAAAGACATTTTGCCTGAAGAGATGTCTCGCTGGCATGCAGTAGAAAATTTGTTTGCCTCTGTCTGCCAAAGATATGGCTACGGCGAGATTAGAGTTCCGACTTTTGAACAGACGGAATTGTTTGCCCGAGGTGTGGGTGGGTCTACAGATATTGTACGTAAAGAGATGTATACCTTTGAGGATAAAGGCGGACGCAGCATGACTTTGCGGCCGGAGGGAACCGCAGGGATTGCCCGTGCCTACATCGAAAACGGCATGGCTTCACTACCTTCGCCGGTTAAGCTTTACTACGACATGTCCTTTTTCCGCTATGAGAAGATGCAAAAAGGTCGCTATCGCGAGTTCTGGCAGCTAGGTTGCGAGAATTTTGGCAGCTCCAGCGCATATGCTGATGCTGAGGTCATCGCACTTCTGGACACGTTCTTCACTGAGCTCCGCTTAGATGAGCGTCAGCTGGAATTGGGTAGCATTGGCTGCCCCGACTGCCGCCCTGAGTTCATTAAGGCTCTGCGTGCACATTTTGAGCCCAATCTGGCGAAGATGTGCGCAGATTGTGAGGAGCGCTTTGAACTGAATCCATTGCGGATTCTGGACTGCAAAGAGGAAGGCTGTCAGCCTTTTATTGAGAGTGCCCCTTCGCAACTGGACTATCTCTGCCCCGATTGCGCAGATCATTTCGACAAGCTGAAGACGGCTCTGGATGAGCTGGGTATAGCCTACAATATCAACAGAAGTATGGTGCGAGGTTTAGATTACTATACGCGCACTGTTTTTGAATATGTTTCTACTCATGTGGGAACGCAGGGTTCGATTTGTGGCGGCGGACGCTATGACGGTCTAGTGGAGATGCTGGGTGGGAAAGCCACTCCGGCGGTCGGCTTCGCGATGGGAATCGAGCGACTGCTGCTTGAAGTGGAAGCACAAGGGGTTGACTTGCCGGCAGCTGAGGCACCGGATTTGTATATTGTGTCTTTTCCCGACACAGCCGTTTCTGCTATGGCCTTGACTCAGAGGCTGATACGTTCCGGTCTTATGGTGCAAACGGATGTGATGGAACGTTCGTTCCGTGCCCAAATGAAGCAGGCGGACCGGAGCGGTGCGAGATATATGTTGCTATTGGGAGCAGAGGAATTGTCGAAGCGGGAGTTTTTGCTAAAGCGTTTAGCTGATGGCTCGGAGGAAAGTGTTTCAGAGGGAAATCTAGTGAGCTATCTGAAACAAGTCGGACAGGATTAAAAAACAAAATATCTGTCTCGAAAGAGAAAATATAAGTTTAATAATAGAATTAAGAAAACTACATTTTTTAGGAGTACTACTGTGAGTGAATCGATGGGTAAGTGGCGACGTAATAGCCTCTGTGGAGAAGTGAATGAAAGCTTAGTGGGTGAGGAGCTGACCTTAATGGGTTGGTGCCACAAACAGCGGGATTTAGGCGGTTTGGTTTTTATCACTTTGCGCGATATCTCCGGAGAGGTGCAGATTGTCATTGACGACGAGTCGCCGACTGAAGCCAGGGAGAAAGCCGTCCAGGTCAGAGGTGAGTTCGTTCTCGGCTGTAAAGGTGTTTTGCGGCGACGCCAGGATGAAAACCCGGACATGAAGACTGGAGCGTATGAGCTACATGTCTCTGAGCTCCGGATTTTTTCCAAAGCCAAGACCCCTCCTTTCTATATAGAAGAAGATATCGATGTTAAGGAGTCTCTACGTCTGGAAAATCGCTACCTGGATTTGCGCCGTCCGGATATGCAGCGTAAGTTGGTGGCCCGTCATCGTATTACAAAGATAGTACGTGATTTCTTTGACAGCGAAGGTTTTCTAGATATTGAAACCCCGACGCTGATCAAGAGCACTCCGGAAGGGGCGCGCGATTATCTGGTGCCTTCACGCGTGTACCCGGGCAAGTTCTTTGCTTTGCCGCAATCTCCGCAGATCTTCAAGCAGCTTTTGATGCTGGCGGGGTACGATAAATATATGCAGATCGCTCGTTGTTATCGGGACGAAGACCTGCGTGCGGATAGACAACCGGAATTTACTCAGATTGACCTTGAGATGAGTTTTATCGGTGAAGACGATCTCATGGAAGTGAATGAACGCTTTCTAGCTTATCTGATGAAAGAGTATAATGGATATGAATTAGACGTGCCGCTGGAGCGTTTATCTTGGCATGAAGCAATGAGGCGTTTCGGTTCAGATAAGCCGGATTTACGTTTCGGCATGGAAATCCAAGATGCCGGAGATGTAGCCTCTGCGACTGAATTCAGAGTTTTTACCTCAGCTATAGCAGATGGAGGTATGGTTGGCTATATTGCCGTTCCGGAAGCCAATGATATGAGTCGGCGTGAGTTGGATGATCTGAATTCATATCTCCAGAGCAATTCAGCTGCTAAGGGGATGGCTTGGGCTTCGCTCGTAGACTGCGAAGTTAAGGGCTCAATTAGGAAGTTTATTGATGAGGATTTCGTCAGAACCTGTATTCGCCGAGCCGATGCCGATGATACAGCGCAATTGCTTTTTGTAGCGGATTCTGACCGTCGTAAGTGCTTGGAAGCCTTGGGGGCTTTACGTGTTGAAGTGGCTAAGCGACGCAAATTGATTGATACTGAAGCGTATCGTTTTTGCTGGGTTACGGAATTCCCGCTTTTTGAGTGGGATGAAGATGAAGAACGTTATGTGTCAATGCACCATCCGTTTACAGCGCCGCTTGAGGAAGATCTTGGCCTGCTGGATACTGACCCTGCGTCAGTCCGCTCGCGTAGCTACGATATAATTCTTAACGGTACGGAGCTGGGCGGAGGAAGCATTCGGATACATGAACAAGATCTGCAAGAGAAAATGTTTTCTCTGCTAGGTTTTAGCGAAGAAGAGTATCGCCATCGCTTTGGCTTTCTCTTGGACGCATTCCAATATGGAGTTCCGCCACACGGTGGCCTGGCATACGGGCTGGATCGTTTGGTCATGCTCTTGGTGGGCGAAGACAATATTCGTGAGGTCATTGCCTTCCCGAAAGTGCAGAACTCCAGCTGTCTGATGACGAAAGCGCCTGCAGCTGTTTCGGAAGAGCAACTGACAGAGCTGGGCATTACATTTGTAGAAAGCTAATGTTGGTTTTGTAGAATGAATAATGAGCTAAATAATAACGAGGCGGACTCGTGCGGCAAAAAGAATAAAATACGCGCTGCAGAGCTGCCGTGTGCGAAGGCTATGAGCTCCAGCCAGGTCTTAAAGGGCGACGAAGCAGATAAGGCTTTGCTAGATGCTTTTGGTGAGAATGAAAGTCCGTTAGATAATGCTTTGAAAAAGAGTTTGGGACTGAAAGAGGATAAGGAAATGGGAAGCAAAGAAGATAAGAAACCTGTATCTCGCTTAAGGAGTGTCCTTAGCTTTCTCCTCACTCTAGCTATATGCGTGGTTTTGGCACTATTATTTACTCAGTTCATCATGCAGCGTAATACTGTGGTAGGGCGCTCGATGGAGCCAACTTTGTTGGAGAAGGATGAGCTATTTGTTGAGAAGATATCGCACCTCTGGGACGATTACGCGCGGGCGGATCTGATTACAGCCAGAA
>DIRG01000059.1:3027-5744 GCA_002427475.1 Mageeibacillus sp. UBA5442 | reverse complement strand
CCAATTCTCCTATAGAACTTACCCTAGGCGAAGATGAGTACTTTCTCTTGGGTGATAACCGCAGTGATAGCCACGACAGCCGTCATTTCGGTCCGGTAGATGGCGACAATTTGCTCGGCAAAGTATGGTTTCGTTTCTACCCCTTTGATCGCTTTGGGAAACCATAATACATAAGTTGATTATCGTGCCAGGCACAGAAATCAACTTGCCTGCCAAACAATTCAAGTTTTGTGCCAGGCACGATTATTGACAAACAATTAAAAAATTTGAGAAAGGATTTAGATGGATAAGATTCCACCTTCACATATTAGAAATTTCAGCATTATTGCTCACATAGATCACGGCAAATCAACCTTGGCCGATCGCTTGATCGAGCACACTGGTGCCTTGACGTCACGTGAGATGCAAGAGCAGGTTCTTGACAATATGGAACTTGAGCGCGAGCGCGGCATTACTATCAAGGCCCGAGCTGTCCGCATGTTGTATAAATCCAAGTCAGGTGAGATGTATGTCTACAATCTGATTGACACACCTGGCCATGTAGACTTCAACTATGAAGTATCTCGTTCCTTGGCTGCCTGCGACGGTGCCATTTTGGTAGTTGATGCTTCACAAGGAGTTGAAGCGCAGACCCTAGCCAACGCTTATTTAGCAGTAGACGCAGATTTGGAAATTCTTCCTGTTATTAATAAGATTGACCTGAAAACTGCACGTCCTGAAGAAGTCCGTCAGGAAATCGAAGATGTCTTAGGCATTGAGGCCTCAGAGGCACCTCTGATCTCAGCCAAAAACGACATCAATATCGATGCCGTCCTAGAAGCGATTGCCACCAAACTGCCTGCGCCTACAGTTGATAGCAGCAAGCCTTTGCGCGCCCTCGTCTTTGATTCCGAATATGATACTTATCAGGGTGTTATCGTACACGTCAACATCCAAGACGGCGAAATCTCTGTTGGTGACGAGATAAAAATGATGCACAGCGGGAAAAAGTTCATCGTCACTGAGCTAGGCACCTTCCTCCCGGGAAGCTACAGTACCGTCAAGACCCTCAGTGCCGGCGATGTCGGTTATGTCGTTGCCAGCATCAAGAATGTTCGCGATACTGCGGTAGGGGAGACCATAACAACGGTGGAAAACCCTGCTCAAGAACCCTTGCCCGGTTACAAGCCTGTACAGCAAATGGTGTACTGCGGCATGTATCCTGTAGATGGCGGAGATTACCCAGACCTGCGTGATGCTCTGGAAAAGCTGCAACTCAATGACGCCGCTCTCTCCTTCGAACCTGAAACCTCAGCAGCCTTAGGCTTTGGCTTCCGTTGCGGTTTCCTCGGACTTTTGCATTACGAAATCATCCAAGAGCGTCTTGAGCGCGAATTTGATTTAGATTTGATCAGCACAGCGCCCTCGGTTGTCTATAAACTTAACCTTGCTTCCGGCGAAACAATTAACCTGGATAATCCGACAAATATGCCTTCGGTGGAAGAAATTGAGAGTATTGAAGAGCCTATCGTCCGCGCTTCCATCATGACTCCCACTGAGTATATGGGTAACATCATGTCTTTATGCCATGAGCGCCGCGGCATCTACACTAATACGGAATATCTAGACTCCAAAAGAGTCAACCTGCATTTCGACCTGCCGTTGAACGAAATTATTTACGATTTCTTCGATGCCTTGAAATCACGCTCGAAAGGATACGCTTCTCTGGATTACGAGTTCAAAGGCTATGAAGTCTCAGATCTGGTCAAGCTTGACATCTTAATTAACAATGAGCCGGTGGACGCCCTATCCTTTATTATCCATAGGGAACATGCTTATGCGCGCGGGCGCAAGATGGCAGAAAATCTACAGGAAAATATCCCGCGCCATCAGTTTGAGATCCCAATCCAAGCTGCTATCGGCGGGAAGATTATCGCTCGCGAAACTGTCCGCGCCTATCGCAAGGACGTAACTGCCAAATGTTATGGCGGCGATATTTCTCGTAAAAAGAAACTGCTTGAGAAGCAAAAAGAAGGTAAAAAACGCATGCGCCAAGTCGGCAGCGTAGAAATACCTCAAGAAGCTTTCATGAGCGTACTCAAACTTGACGAATAGTTAAAAAACGGTACAATACAATAGTCTCGCGGATATGGTGGAATTGGCAGACACGCTGGATTTAGGTTCCAGTGGGAAACCGTGCAGGTTCGAGTCCTGTTATCCGCACCACAATGAAGCCCTGATAACACTCTGTTGCAGGGCTTTTTGCTTGTCTAGGGTTGCACTTTGGCTGCAGTTTGCTACAAATAAATAGCTGCTAGTCCATTTCTCTTTCCTCGCTTCGCCTGTATACTAACAAAGAAAGAAATTTTGGTAAGGTAGAGATAATTAATGATGGACATACCCACAATTGTTATTACTGTAGTAATAGTATTCCTAGCTTCTTTTATCCAAGGGCTCAGCAGTTTCGGTTTTCCTTTATTGGCAGTACCTCTACTTTCTCTTTTCATGCCAGTGCAAACAGTAGTCCCGGTAATAACCTTGCTGTGCCTCGTAGCTAACCTTCCTCTGTTGAAAGAGATCAAAGAAGTTGAACCTGTGCGCAAAGAGGCAAGCGCCATGCTGCTTGCCAGCCTAGTGACTATCCCTGTGGGCGTCTTTTGCCTAAAATATATGGACACAAACTATCTCAAGATCATGATCGGACTTGCAGCCTTGTTTTGCTCCGTTCTCCTAGCCAA
>DIRG01000059.1:0-2687 GCA_002427475.1 Mageeibacillus sp. UBA5442 | reverse complement strand
ACTGCTATGGGCGTAATCAATACCATCGTATCTGCCCTCAACGGGCTCATGACTTTCGAGGTACTTAAGTTGGCACTGATTCTTGCTGCCTTGCCCTTTGTCGGTACTTGGCTCGGGGCCAGAGTCAGCATAAAAATAAATGAAAAAATGTTTAAAAGCTTCACGCTGGTTTTACTTGTTATCGTTAGCCTTACAATCTTATATTCCGGTATCAGCTCTCTGTAAGTAATTTATTTTCATATTAATCGCCAAGCTAGAACAAAACTCAAACATATAATTCAAATTAAGGAATCTAATAAGCATGACAAATAATATAAGCCTTCCCGATTACGACAATAGCATTCTCGGTATACCAAATTCCATTTTGCAACATTACGGCGCAGAAACTCACCATAAGAGCTTGCCTTTGCTCGATGACAGACTGCGTCAAAACTATAAGAACGTCGTCCTTTATGTTTTGGACGGCTTGGGTATAGAGATACTTCAGGCGCACGCACCTAATGGCTTTTTGCTCCGAAACTTGAGTAAGACATTAAGTTCCGTGTATCCTTGCACGACTACTTCCGCGCTGACAAGTCTGGAGACCGGGCTGACGCCGCTGGAACATGGTTGGCTAGGTTGGTCGCAGTACTTTGCCTCAATTGACAAGAGCGTTGACCTCTTTAGCAATAGGGAGAGCGGGGCGAGCCGCTTAGCTGCAGAGAACAACATCGTCTGGGAAACGATCGGCTATAAGAATTTGTTCGAACAGATCAGGGAAGTTGGCGCAGGTATCGAATTCTGCAGAGTATCTCCTTTTGGCAAATATAAGACAAGTTCAAACGAAGATGTCTGCTCTTATATTGCGGAGCTTTCCCAAAAGGAAGGACGCCGTTACATTTACGCTTATCATTTCCAACCCGATCAGGAGATGCACTGCAGCGGCTGCTTCAGTGAGCTAACAAAGTCCAAAGTCCTTAAGTTTGACTGGCAAATTGAAGAATTGGCTACAAAGTTGAAAGACACCTTGCTAATTGTGACAGCAGATCATGGCATGGTAGATATCGAGGACTTAGTGATTGAAGACTATCCGGAGATCAATAACTGTCTTGCGGTCCTCCCGACAAGAGAGCCGCGCAGCTTGTCCTTCTTTGTTAAGCCGGAATATAAGTCTGATTTTCCACGACTGTGGGAGTCGCACTTTGCCGACGCCTTCGAACTGCTGACAGGAGAAGAAGCTTTCGCATCCGGATTGTTCGGTTCAGGAAAAGCCCATGATAATGCCAGAGATTTCCTGGGAGATTATGTTGCCTTGGCTACCGGTAATTTGGGTTTATGGTTTAAGAACGAGGATGGGNNCTACTTAACTACATTTAATGAAAAGCCGCTATCCTCCTCAGACAGCGGCTTTACTCTATTTATTGCTTGCTTTTAACTTAGTCCGTCTTTGCCTTCGGATATTCCACAGTGCCGTCACTGTATTAGGAGAAACGGCCGGCAGTAAGTGGATTAACGTGATCATTTCTTTCCCAAGGCCAGCCACCAAACCAGGTACGTTGGTAATCTCGAATAGCTTCCAAAATTTCAGTTTCCGTATTCATCACGAAGGGACCTCTGGCTGCTACTTTCTCCGGAATGGGCTCTCCTTCGAGAAGTAGGAGCCTTGCAGGTTTGACTCCGTTTTTAATGGTGATGTCTTGGTTTGGAATAAGCTCCGCGTAGGACTCATTTTCCACATTTTCGCCGTCGATACTGATTGCTTCGCCGCGATAGAGATAGAGCATCCTGCCAGCTGTTTCGCTAGTCGCACTAAGTGTCCAAGTCGCCTCTGGCTCCATTGTTATTAACCAAATTGTCACCTTGTTTTTTTCATCAGTAGCCCAAGAGTTCGGTGTAGGTGCCAGCGCTTTGGTGCTGCTGTAATCGCCTGCCACAACTTTGATCAGTGTGGAATTTCCCTCTCCGTCGGTTTCTTTGACAACGGGGATGTCTTCATTCCACAACATTTTGTAGTAAGGTTTCACCATCTTGCGTTCTGAAGGAAGGTTTAGCCAAACCTGGAAAAGTTCCAAAGTATTGGGACGATCTTGATGAACGAGTGGGAACATCTCGCAGTGTTGTACACCACGTCCGGCTGTGAGCCATTGCACATCTCCTTCGCCGTAACGACCTGTGCTGCCCAGACTGTCAGAGTGATCGACAAAACCTTGTTCAACAATTGTCACCGTCTCGAAACCGCGATGTGGATGCACGGGGAAGCCGGGCACGCTCGTTCCGTGGTACATACGCCAAGGAGCGTCCGGATCGAAATCGTCGCCGTTATTGCGCTTGTCCAAATAATCGATGGGCTCCATTTTTTCATTACCTTCAGGATAGTGATCAAGATGATGAGCATTAAAGATGAAGGGTGGTTTAACGGGTAGGCGGAAATCTATGCTGCCGCTGTGAATAATAGGATGCTTCATGTAGCACCTCCTGCATTAACTAAAATTGATTTGTTTAAATATTACATTTTTAATTTTTATAGCCGGTACCATCTCGTATGCAGGCCATTGAATTTTGTTACAATAGCCTTAAGTCGGCAGTTTCGGCAAAGACGTATATTGCTATAGCAAGCAAGTGCAAAAGTAGCCGTAGGCAACCTGCTTCGCAGTATGTAAGGAGAAAATGATGCCCTTTAATATTGTTCGTCACGACATCACAAAAAT
>DIRG01000038.1:3047-7858 GCA_002427475.1 Mageeibacillus sp. UBA5442 | reverse complement strand
AAAGCTATACAGAGACTTACAGGGAGGACTTAAGATGAAAATTTATCCCATTCGAGAAATTGAAGCAAATCCAACGCAGGAAGGTTTCGCCCGCATGATTCCGGACGTTACTTTCACAAAGCGAGAGAGAGATGAACTGCAAATGCAGATCTTGCAACCTTGGGCTCTTACAGATGAAGATGGAGAAAACCGGCTCTACCCTGCCGTTGTCTTTGTCCAAGGAAGCGGTTGGACCTTTCCGCAAGTCCATTTTGAGATTCCGCAACTATCACAACTGGCACGTCAAGGCTACGTAGTCGCCACCATAACACATCGTAACTTGGAAGATGGACATCGCGCGCCAGCCTACCTTGAAGATGTCAAAACAGCTATCCGCTTTCTGCGAGCTCACTCTGAGGATCTGCATATTGATCCTAAACGTTTAGGCATCTGGGGCACATCCTCCGGCGCCAACGCCGCCTTGCTGGCAGCTCTTACAATTGATGATCCGAAATACAAGACTGATGAATGGCCCGAAGAAACAGATGCTATAAATTTCGTTGTCGATTGCTTCGCACCGGTAGATACGATGAAACTGGTCAAGCGCTTTGAGGTGTCTGTAAACACAGCTAAGGAATCCTTAACTAAGCTTTCTATCGAGGAGCAGGAAGAGCAAACCAAAGCCCTCGCCTCTTTACAGACTAATTTACAAAATTTTGTCGGCTCTCCGGATGGCAGTGTAGACATGGCACTTGTACGTGAGCTCAGCCCGCTGGAGCGCATTGACATCAGAAAAACCTATCCTCCTGTTCTCATCCTACATGGTGATCAAGATCACTTGGTAGAATACGAGCAATCTCTCAAACTATATGAAACTTTCAAAGACCACGGAACTGAAGTAGAAATGATTCGAGTAATTGGCGGAGAACACGAAGGGAATTTTTGGAGTCAGGAAGTCCTTGACGCAATTTGGGAATTCATTGCCAGACATAGCTAAGGCTCTGCAAGAGCAGAGCCTTCTAGCATAGTAAGAGGTCTTCAATCTTTTCGAGAAGACCTATTCGCCTTCACTTAGATAATTGTAAGCGCAGTGAGCAAAAATGGCCGCTCCTAGAGGAATAACATCCTCGTCAAAGACTACTGCAGAATTATGTAGATAATTGTGCTCGACACCCTCCGGTTTTGCCCCGATAAAGAGCATCACGCTGGGAATCTGAGTACTTATATACGCGAAATCATCAGAGGCGGAGATGCGAGCATAGGGATCCGAGATAAAATCAACGCCGAAATCATCTAAGTATGTCTCTACGCGTTTCACCATTGCAGCGTCATTAACGATCGAAGGCGTAGACATCTCCAACTCGAAGACAGATTCAACTTTATACAGTTGAGATATTTCCGTCACGATCTCAGGGATCCGCTGCAGCATGTAATCCCTTACTTCAGCATTGTAGGTCCTCATTGTCCCCTTAAGAACAGCTTCATCAGGAATAATGTTATGGCTATTACCGGCATTGAGACTGCAAATACTTAGAACAAAATAGTCCTTTGGACTCACTTCGTTCGCACGTAGTGTCATCAAGGCTGAATATATTTTCGTGGCCGCACTAATCGGGTCTCTGGCATTGTTGGGTTCACTTCCGTGTGCTCCCTTACCCCGAAGTTTAATAGTGAAATTGTCACCTGAGGTGGTGAAGGGACCGGCAGGATAACTCAAATTACCTAGAGTAGAGCTTGCATCAACGTGCATATCCAAAGCAGCATCTACCGAAGGATTCTCCAGTATGCCGGCCTTTATCATTAATTTAGCACCTTGAAATATCTCTTCTCCGGGCTGAAACATAATCTTAACAGAGCCCTCTAATTCATTCTTACGCTCATTAAGTAAGATCGCTGCTCCCATCGCCATCACCGTATGAATGTCGTGGCCACAGGCATGCATTTTGCCGGGAATAGTTGATGCAAAATCTAAGCCGCACCTGTCTTCCATCTGCAAAGCATCCATATCGGCTCGCAGAAGAATGGTCTTCCCTTCCTTCGGACCTTCGATTAAAACGCTAAGTGCACTTGGTGCAATCTCCACCGCTTCCAGACCATGCTCACGCAAAGTCTCTTGCACAAAACGCGTCGTATTGGGCAAGTCCATTCCTACTTCAGGCCTACTGTAGATGTGGCGCCTGTATTTTACCAGCTCTTCTTGAATCTCTAATGCTCTTTTGTAAAATTCGCTCATATATATTGCCCTTTCTTTAGAATATACAATACTACAATTCTTTTAATACTTCCTGTCGCAGATCAAAATCTTGCGGGATAAGCCCTTCCGCCGAAGCCCTAGATAATGCAAATTGCAATTCCTGCTCTGAAATAGAAACGAATGACTCGTTGTACAGAGGCGATGAGAAAAAATACATTTCTGTCTTCTTCGTGGGATGGATTAAGCCTAAACCGGCCGCGTGCAAGGCTGGAGAAGCGAGTTCTTTGTCAGCTGCAGTCATCTCACTGTAACGATAGTCACCCAGTATTGGACAATCTCTCAGCGCTAATTGAGCACGAATCTGATGGCGCCTACCCGTATCAAGACGAAGCAAAAGTAGCGACCTATTCAATGAATGATCTCGCAGTAGAACCTTGTAAGACAATTCCGCTCTCTGCCCCTCGTCCTCCGGCAACGAACGCACTCTGCCCTCCTGAGGTTTTTTGCTCAAATAGTCAATCAGGATGCCCTGATCATCCGGCAACTGTCCTTGGCACAGCGCAATGTAGTCTCGACGCATACTGCGCCTACGGATTTGATCAGATAATCTGGAGGCCGCTTTAGAGGTCTTGGCGAACACCATCAAGCCACTCACCGGACGATCCAACCTGTGCACCAATCCAAGGAAGGCCGCACCTTTTTTCTGCTCATTCACACGAATGTACTCCTTTAGAAGCGTCAGCATGTCCGGATCTCCACTCTGGTCTTCCTGCGACAACACTCCTGCCGGTTTCACAACGATTAGCAGATGATTATCCTCGTATAGAACGGCTATTTTTCTCATGGATCTCCTCTATAGTTCAAAAATTGTTTGCCCCTTCATTATATATAAGTCAAAGGTATAATGATATTTGATATAAAAAGCTCAATCTACGGAAGGAGTCGTCGATGGCTAAGTACATTCTAGCTCTGGATCAGGGCACAACAAGTTCTCGCGCCCTGTTGATCGATCGGAATCAAAAAATTCTTGCAAGCGCGCAGAAGGAGTTTCCGCAATACTATCCGCAAGCTGCTTGGGTGGAGCAGGATCCTAAAGAAATTTTCTCCTCACAATATGCAGTGATGAACGAGGTAATTGCCAGCTCGGGAGTTGATGTGCGTGATATCGCAGCAATCGGTATTGCTAATCAACGTGAAACAACAATCCTCTGGGATAAGCATACAGGGCTGCCTATTTATAACGCCATCGTCTGGCAGTGCCGCCGCACTGCCGACATTATCGATCAAGTTAAAGAGGATGGCCACAGCGATTATATTCAGGAAAGCAGCGGTCTTATTCCTGATGCTTATTTTTCAGCTAGTAAGATCAAATGGATTCTCGATCATGTACCGGGTGCTCGTACAGCAGCCGCCCGTGGTGATGTCCTTTTTGGCACTGTCGATAGCTGGCTGCTCTGGCAATTAACTGACGGAGCTGTGCACGCGACTGATTACACAAACGCTTCACGCACAATGATTTACAACATCAGGGATTTAAGCTGGGACGACAAACTACTGGAGATCTTTGATATACCCCGCGCCTGCTTACCGGAAGTGCGCAATAGCAGTGAGATCTACGGCTTTTGCAACCTGCAAGGACATGAAATACCTATTGCGGGAATGGCTGGTGATCAACAAGCCGCCTTGTTCGGCCAGCGCTGCTTTAATCCGGGCCAGATCAAAAACACTTATGGAACCGGCTGCTTTTTACTGATGAACACAGGTACTGAAGTGATCAAAAGTACTAACGGACTTATAACAACCATTGCATCCGGCATTAATAACGAAGTTAGCTATGCGCTGGAGGGCAGTATTTTTGTTGCCGGTGCCGTTATCCAATGGTTGCGGGATGAAATGGGCTTTTTCAAAGATAGTGCAGACTCTGAAGAACTCGCAAAAACAGTGGAAGACAACGGAGGCATCTATTTTGTGCCTGCGTTCACCGGCCTCGGTGCACCGCACTGGGATCCATATGCACGCGGTCTAATTATCGGCCTGACAAGGGGCAGCAAAAAGGAACACATCACCAGAGCCGCGTTAGAATCGATTGCTTATCAAACCTACGATCTCGTGTCTGCTATGGAAAAAGACAGCGGAATAGATCTCCAAGAACTGTATGTAGACGGAGGTGCAGCTGCAAATGATTTCCTTATGCAGTTTCAGTCCGATGTGCTGAACCTAACGGTCCATCGTCCGCTTCTGCACGAGTCTACTGCCTTAGGAGCTTACTATCTGGCCGGCTTAGCTGTCGGATGGTTCCGAGATCGAGAGCAGATCGCAAATTTAGAAACGCAAAGAGAGAGCTTTTCGGCACAAATGGCGGCTTCTGTTGTCGAGAAAAAGCTCATAAGCTGGCACGAAGCGCTCAAGCGCAGCCAAGCTTGGGCGGAATAGTCTTGAAAATGATATAATTAAGCAAGAATATCAGAGGAGGTCCCATGTCAATAACACCACATATATTAATTGCTGACGATGATCCCGTTGTACACGAATCACTCGGACTGTATTTAGATGCCGAGAATTTCACTTACGCTTCCGCCTATGACGGTGAAGAAGCTTTGAATATGGTGCAGACTGAGAAGCCTGATTTGATTATTTT
>DIRG01000038.1:0-2699 GCA_002427475.1 Mageeibacillus sp. UBA5442 | reverse complement strand
GTGGTCTTCCGCCGCATTCATGACGCTGAACAAGGTAGCCATAATCAATCTATCCTGCGCTTTGACGGTTTAGAAATCAATCTCGACAATTATCAGGTGAAGGTTGATGATGAAGCCGTTGCTTTCACTCCTAAAGAAGTTGAAATTCTTTATCTTTTGGCCTCGCATCAAGGTCAGGTCATGAGTCGCGAGCAAATACTTTCGCAGGTCTGGGGTTACGATTATTTTGGCGATACACGCACAGTAGACACACATATCAAACGCATCCGCCAGAAGATCGACACAGACAATCCCAAGTACGCTTTGATTACAGTGTATGGAGTAGGCTATAAGTTTGAAGCAACAACATGAGAAATAGTTACCTAGTTCGCCGCTTTTTCACTCTGCTCATCGCAGCAGTGATTCTCTGGACTGTGCTGACTATAATTTTCTACACCTTCGTCGCACAGCCCGTCTTCACACGTATTAAAGTTGAAGAAATCCTGCCTCGGGCGGAGCGCTTAGTGAAAGAGCACTCTCCCGCCGCGCACGAAGGTAACGTCACTCCCTTCTTCTCACAATCTGTGCTTCAGGCCTACCACTTATATGGCAACTGGCTTTTCGCTTTTGACGAGAATGGCGAGATAATCATTAGCTCACCGCTACCCGAGAGCATTGAGGAGATCGAGTCTGCAATTATGGATTCAGTCGCAGAGGAGCATGACACACTCATGTCCATCAGCGGCAATCTTCGTCAGACAGAAGTAAATCTGGGACCGGATGCGGGACGTTTCATCATACTTTCTCTCGCCATGACGGACAAAGATAATCCCCAAAATAAAATAGGCAGCCTAATAGTTGTTCAACCCATGGAAGAAATGAACGCCGGTATCCAGAGCTTGAACTTTGCCCTTATTACTTCTTCTATTATAGTTCTGGTTTTGATGGTGATTCCGGTGGCTTACGCTGCTTGGCGTTCTTTCAGGCCTTTGGAATCGATTCGACAGATAGCGATTAACATGAGCAAGGGCGATTTCAGCCAGCGCGCAGACGAGGATCTGGAAGGAGAAATGGGCGACCTGGCCCGCTCCATTAATTATCTGTCTGAGAATCTTTCGATCCTCTTCCAGGAATTACAGGATCAGAGCAGCAGTCTGCAGCAGATAATTGACGGTATCGCTGAAGGCATCATCGCGGTAGACCGTACAGGCGAGATCATCACCTATAACAGCAGATTGTGGGAGGTTTTCGGACTTCATGCAGGCAGTGAACAATTTGAAACGCCCGAACGTTTCCTGAAAATGCTGAGGCTGGACGAACGTTTTGCGGAAGCGATTGAGACTCGCTCTTCCATTTCTTATGTCATCTCTAAAGACCACCGTCAGATATCGAGCGTCATTACTCCACTTTTTTCCGAGCAAGATGTCGTTACCGGTGCGGTGGGCCTTTTCCGTGATGTTACTGAATCAGAACGTCTGGAGCAGACCAGAAGGGACTATGTTGCCAACGTCTCGCACGAGCTACGCACTCCCCTCACCTCGATGAGAGCCTTGCTGGAACCGTTAGCTGAAGGCATGGTGAAATCTGAGGACGTCAAGCAACGCTATTACGAAATTTTGCTGCGCGAAACGATGCGGCTTTCACGGCTGATCAATGACATGTTGGAGCTTTCACGGATTCAGGCCGGTGCTGCCGGGATCGAAATGGAAGCTGTAAATCTATCATCGCTGATCTCCCGACTCAGCCTGCGCTATCTGCCCATTGCTGCCGACCACGATATAAAACTATCGGTTGAAGGCTTGAGCGACGATTTGCCACTTGTCTGGACTAATGAAGATCGTAGCGAGCAAATTTTCATTATTCTCTTAGACAACGCAATCAAATTCACTCCTGAAGGTGGCTCTGTGAAAATCTTGATTGAAGATTTCGGCTTTTATTCTTCTATTTCAATTATCGATAGTGGTGTTGGTATAGCCGATGAAGATATTGACCACGTCTTTGACCGCTTCTACAAAGCCGACAAAGCTCATAACCAACCCGGCACCGGATTAGGGCTATCCATTGCCAGTGAAATTGCTACGCAAATGGGTCAGGAGATCAAGGTGCGAAGCGAAGAAGGGCTTGGTTCAACCTTCACTGTGATCATGCCCTATGCCGACGAGGTCTTACAATCAATTGATCAGCTAAAGGACGTCTATGACAGCGATGCGCATTAATCGATATATCTCCGCTAGTGGCTACTGCAGCAGACGTCAGGCCGATAAATTGATCGAGGCCGGAAAGGTCACAATCAATGGCGATCCGGCAGAGCTCGGCGCTCAAGTAGAGCCGGGTGACTTAGTTGAAGTCGAAGGAAGAGCACTGTATTTACCTACTAAAGACGACCTGGTTTATATAGCTTTTAATAAACCTCCCGGAATTGTCTGCACCTCTAACCGAGATGTTCCCGGAAACATCATCGATTACATTAATTTCCCCCAAAGAATTTTCACGGTAGGGCGACTGGACCGTGACTCTCGCGGTTTGATCCTTTTGACAAATGACGGCAGCATCGTCAACCCCTTAATACATGCTCGCAATCAACAAGCTAAAGAGTACCGTGTCAGAGTCAATCGCAGGATAACGGACGATTTTTTAGAAAAAATGAGTTCCGGTGTCGCCATTTTAGATACAGTGACTTTACCTGCCACTCTCAGAAAAATTAGTGATGATGAGTTTTT
>DIRG01000064.1:9493-12097 GCA_002427475.1 Mageeibacillus sp. UBA5442 | reverse complement strand
AGGTCGTACGTTCCTTGCGTGCGGAGGGCAAGAGCTTCGTCTATATCTCTCATCGTCTGGATGAGATTTTCGAGCTCTGTGATGACATTACGGTTCTGCGTGACGGGCTGTTGGTTATGGAAAGTACGATTGCCGAACAGACGACTGAGAACGTTATTTCCAAGATGGTCGGACGCTCCTTGACGGAGCGCTTCCCTTACGAAAACAATACACAGGATGAGTTGATCTTAGAGGCCTATAATCTGACCACGGACCTAGTGGAAGGCTGCAGCTTCGAGCTTTATAAGGGTGAGATTCTGGGCCTGGCGGGGCTGATGGGTTCAGGCCGCACTGAATTGTCGCGGGCTCTCTATGGTATCTATCCGATCCGCTCGGGTGAGGTGCGACTTGAAGGCAAGAAGCTTGATCTCAGCTCACCTAGTACTGTGCAAAAAGCCGGGCTAGCCTACGTGACGGAGGACCGCAAACGTAATGGTGTGATTCTTGCTATGGATGTGACGGAGAATATCACTTTGAATAGCTTGCGCACTTTTATTAATAAGATTGGCATGATGCAACATGATGCCGCTAAGAAAGCGTCGAGTCTTTATGTCGACAACATGTCGATCAAGGTTTCCGGTCTGAAGCAGAAGCTGCGCTATCTATCCGGAGGCAATCAGCAGAAGGTGGCTCTGGCGAAATCTCTCATGGTAAATCCGAAAGTGATTATTCTGGACGAGCCGACTCGAGGCGTCGATGTCGGCGCCAAACATGAGATTTTCTCCTTGATTAATCAGCTGACCCGAGAGGGTGTCGCCGTGCTGATGATTTCATCGGAAATTGAAGAAATATTGGGTATGGCCGATCGCATCATGGTGATGCATGAAGGTCAGATTTCGGGATTTTTGGAACGTGATGAGGCCAATCAGGAGAAGATCATGACCTTGGCCGTGGGGAAAGAGGTAGCCTATGCAAAAAATTAGCAAAAAAGACCGCGTGTTTTCGATTTTACAAAGTAATAAGCCTTTTATTGTGCTGGCCTTGATAGTAATAGTGATGTCCTTCGCTAGTCCGGTTTTTTTAACAATAAGCAATCTCCGAACCGTGCTCTTGCAGACATCGATCAATGCGGTGCTGGCGGTGGGTATCAGTTTTACCATTCTAATCGGCGGCATTGACTTGTCCATTGGCTCGATTCTAGCCTTTACCAGTGCTATCGGTGCCTCGCTTCTGTTGAGTGGTTGGAATCTGGTGCCGGCGATAATTGTTGTTTTATTAACTGGTACGGTCTTGGGTCTTTTCAATGGCGTTTTGGTCAGCTTCGGGAAACTGCAGCCCTTTATCGCGACCTTGGCGACGATGTCTTTGTGGCGCGGTTTCACTCTTGTCTTTACGCAAGCCCGACCCATATCGCTGCGGCAGGCGGCGCAGTTTGAGGCTTTTCGCTTCATTGGATCGGGGTCTTTCATAGGGCTACCGGTTCCAGTGTGGATTATGCTGCTGGTTTTCGTGCTGGCTTACATTGTTTTGCGGCACAGACCTATTGGGCGCTATCTCTTCGCTTTGGGCTCCAACGAAGAGGCCAGCCTTTATTCGGGCATTAATACGCATAAGGTGAAACTTTTTTCCTTTGCGGCGTCGGGATTGTTAGCAGCTTTGGCAGGTGTCATCGTCACCTCGCGTCTGAGTTCGGCGACTCCGACTGCAGGTGAAAGTTACGAAATGGACGCCATCGCCGCCGCCGTTTTGGGCGGAGTTAGCATGGCAGGAGGTATTGGTAATGTGCGTGGAATCGCCGTAGGTGCGCTGATTATAGGTATCGTGGGCAACGCTCTGAACCTATTGAATGTAGGATCCTACTATCAAGGAGTAGCGAAAGGGGTGGTAATTTTAGTGGCTGTTTTGCTTGACCGCGGTGACAGTGGAAAAGCGTAAATATAAGGAATTCTTGCTCTGCAAGACGACACTATAGGAAGAACATAAGGAGGAACAAATGAAAAAGTTTTTAGCAATTCTAGTCAGCTTGGCCTTGGTCTTTGCCTTGGTTGCTTGTGATCCGATGGATAAGCCTGGAGAAAACGGCGCTGACGATAAGACTGTTGGACTGATCGTGTCTACTTTGAACAATCCGTTCTTCGTGGACCTGAGAGACGGTGTGGAAGATGAGGCCGATAGAATTGGTGGTATCGATGTAGTTGTCCTGGATTCACAGGATGATTCCACCCGCGAACTTTCCAATATGGAGGATTTGATTACCCAAGGGGTAGATTTAATCTTGATTAACCCGACCGATTCGGATGCAGTTGGCGAGGCGATCGCCAAAGCTAACGAAGCCGATATTCCCGTGATCACGTTGGATCGCTCTGCTAGCAGTGGCGATGTAATTACACATATCGCTTCGGACAACGTAGCCGGCGGCAAGCTTGCTGGTGAGTACATCATCGAGCAACTGGGCGATGCGGCTAATGTTGTTGAGTTGGAGGGTATCCCCGGCGCCTCCGCTGCGGTGGAACGCGGTGAGGGCTTCAACGAAGTTATTGCCGGCACCGATATTACGGTGGTAGCAAGACAAACCGCAAACTTTGACAGGGCTGAAGGACTCTCTGTTATGGAGAACATCCTCCA
>DIRG01000064.1:0-9134 GCA_002427475.1 Mageeibacillus sp. UBA5442 | reverse complement strand
ATACAGTCGGCTCAAGCATATTTTGACGGTGAGACCCTGGACGAATACGTCCCGGTTGAGCTGCAATTGGTGACGGGCGACTAAGCTGTTTTTAAAAAACTAAGCTAACCGCTATTTTAGAGCTGTTTTGCGCTGAAAAGGGTGAAGCAGCTCTTCTTTATAATGTAGTGGTAGAATAAAAGGACATATTGCAGCTGGCTTGTGTTGCTCAGCTTGCTTTTTGTGAAATTGCGAGACCCCGTTTCAGGGGTTAATATCTGCCGAAATTTGAGGTGTGCATGAAAATACAGGAATATTCCCGGAGTGAATTTGTTCTGGGAGATTATTTAGAAGATTTGCGTTCGGAAAATATTGTTGCGGAAACTGTGACGTGGACTGATGAAGCGAAGGAAACGCCAGTAGCGCATGTAAGCTACGATTCGCGCAATGTAGGCGAGGACTGCTTTTTCCTCTGCAAGGGAAGGAATTTCAAACGTCAATACTTAGTAGATGCGATCGCTCAGGGAGCGACCGCCTATCTGGCTGAAGAAGATCTTGAAGTGGAAATCCCCGGCATTATTGTGAGTGATATGCGTCGTGCACTTACGCTCTGTGCGCAGCGTTTTCTCGAATGGCCGCAACGGGAGCTGGCCCTTATGGGCATCACCGGGACCAAAGGCAAGTCGACGACAGTAAGCTGCTTGCTGGCGATCTTTGATACTTGGCTAGAGGCTCAAGGGCAGCCGCCGGCCGGGATCATCTCGTCGATAGTTGAGTTCGACGGTTTTTCTACTTTAGAGTCGGTCTTGACAACGCCTGAGCCGCTCGAGCTTTTTACCATCTTGCGCAACTGCGTGACCGCGGGGATTGAGCATGTGATTTTGGAAAGCTCTTCTCAGGGTTTTAAGTATGGGCGCTTGGATGACATTAACTTCACCTACGGTTCGATTGTGAATATCGCGGAGGACCACATATCTCCGATTGAACATAGCGATTTCGAAGATTATAAAGCTGCTAAATTGGCCATGATTGACCACTGCGAGCGGCTGATAGTAAACCTCGATGTAGAATACAGCGACCTGATGCTGCAAAAGGCGGCGGAAAAACAGGTTGATGTGATTACGGTGAGTACTGCAGAGGGTGTCGCGGCGGATTATCGCGCGGACAGAATTCGCAGCACAGCGGACGGCCTAGTCTTTGATGTCAGGTGCAGTCGTGAGCCGGAGCGCGATATTGAGGATTTGTACGTTAGTTTGCATGGGTTTTTTAATACGCAAAATGCACTGGTTGCGATTGCGATTGCTCTTGAAACGGGGGTGGATGAAAGCGCGATTCGCCAGGCTTTGTCTGAGGTGTCCGTGCCCGGGCGGATGATGCTTTTCCCGACGGACGACGACGCAATCTTGGCCGTGGTGGATTATGCTCACAATAAGCTGAGCTTTGAGGCTCTCTTCGAGTGGCTGGAAAAGGATTACCCAAACCACAAATACGTCGCAATTTTCGGCTCCACCGGCGATAAGGCTGTGAACCGACGCCTCGAGTTAGGGGTGGCTGCAGGACAGCATGCGGATCGTGTTTACCTGAGCTCGGACGATGTGGGTTATGAGCCTTTCGACTCGATCAATGCTGACATCATTCCGCATCTGGATCACTACGGCGTGCCGTGGACAGCGGATCCGTTACGCGAGAACTGTATTCGGGATGCTTTTGCCCAGGCGATCGAGCTCTATCGTGAGACGGGTGAGCAGACAGTGGTTCTGGCTTTGGGTAAGGGCGATGAGAGTTCTGTTTATAAGGACGGCGTGTACGAGCCGATTAATAGCGACCTCAAGGTAGTGCGGCTCTTGGTTGATGAGTATAACGCAGGCTTGCGCGAGGACGATTGAGAAACGGCGAGCTGTGCTGAGAAGGAAAGGCGATAATTAATGAAAAAACTTGCTTTTGGCTTTATGAGACTTCCTGAAACGAAGGAAGGGACGATAGATTTTGAAGAAACAAAAAAGATGGTGGATTACTTCATCGGACAGGGGTTCACCTACTTTGACACGGCCTACAATTACCATGATCAAGAGAGTGAAATCGCGATCCGGGAGTGCCTCGTCAAAAGGTACAATCGGAACCGTTTCCTGCTGACGGATAAACTGACTGCCTCTTATTTTGAGAAAGAGGAGGATTTGCCGGGTTTTTTCTCAGAACAATTGGAAAAAACCGGTGTTGAATACTTTGATACTTACCTGATCCATTCGCTGAACAAGAGGAACTATGAGAAATTTGTGGAGGCGAATGCGTTTGAGTTTTTGAAAAAGCTGAAGGCCGAGGGGAAGGTAAAGCGCATTGGGTTTAGTTTTCATGATTCGGCGGAATTTCTTGATCATGTGCTGAGTCAACACCCGGAGATGGAAGTGGTGCAGCTGCAGTTCAATTATCTCGATTTTCATGATCCGGAAGTGCAGTCGTATGAGTGCTACAGAGTTTGTGAGCGGCATGAGAAGACGGTGCTGGTGATGGAGCCGGTTCAAGGTGGCAATTTGGCTACGCTGCCGCCGGAGGGAGAGAAGATTCTGGACGATTTGGGTACGGGTGCTTCCTATGCGAGTTATGCGATTCGTTTTGCGGCTTCGTTCCCGCTGGTTGAGCATGTCCTTAGTGGTATGAGCACGATGGAGCAGGTGGAAGATAATGTCTCTTTTATGAAAGAGTTTATGCCGTTGAGCGATGCTGAATATACGGCGATTGACGAGGTGCGCCAGATTCTGGAGAAGCTAGAGCGCATAGAATGTACCTTCTGTGAGTATTGCCTTGAGGGCTGTCCCACGGATATTCCGATTCCGAATATTTTGTATTTGTTGAATGAATACAATAAGACGGAAGATAGAGCCTTGTCGGAGAGATATGAGAAGATAGTCGCGCGGCGTGGCCGGGCTTCTGACTGTATTGATTGTGCCGCTTGTGAAGAAATTTGCCCGCAGAATCTTTGTATTATGCAGCATATGGATGAAGCTGTGGCTGCTTTTGAGTAGAGGGTAGCTGTTGGAGTGGGTTTTGTGAGAGATGAGGCTTGGTATAAGGAGCTGGATGCCGAGATTGGGCTGCTGCTGGAATCCGGTTTAGAGCGAATAGTCTTGGCGATTGATGGCAGTTCTGCAGCGGGGAAGAGCAGCCTGGCGGCGGAATTGGGCGAAAAATATGATGCTCATGTTTTTCATATTGATGATTATTTTTTGACGGATGAGCAGAGGACTGAGGAACGGCTGGCTGCGGTTGGTGAGTTCTTTGATAAGGAACGCGTGCTGACGGAGGTCTTGGAGCCGCTGCGTGGTGGTGAAGATGTTTTGTTGTGTCGGCGCTTTAATTGCGCTACGCAGGGGTTTTCGGAGGCTGAGTCGGTGGGGCGGAAGCGGGTTTACATCATTGAGGGTGTTTACAGCCTGCATCCTGATTTGCGTCCGTTCTATGATTTGCAGTTATTTCTCTATGTGGAGCGTGCGGAGCAGATTAGGCGGCTTGAGCTGAGGTGCCCGGAGAAGCTGGAGCGTTACCTTAATGATTGGCTTCCGCGTGAAGAAGCTTATTTTGTGAAGTACGGGCTTCCGACGAAGTCAAGTTTGGTGCCGAAGTCAAGTTTGGTGCCAGGCACAGAATGTGAATAGTAAACCAAGTGGCTGCTACGTGCAGGTTTGACGCATAAGTTGATTTTGGTGCCAGGCACAGAAATTTCCTAAACAGCTAAATTGACGTGTAGGTTGGGAACATATGCTGCCCAGCGCAGTGCGTGCAGAGGTTAAGATTAGTTCAAAGGTGCAGAAGTTAAGATTTGTGCCAGGCACAGAATTTGATAGCTAGTTCAGATTTGTGCCAGGCACGAAAGTTGAAAGGAGCCTTTATGTCTGAAGAAGTTCGCATTATTTGGCACGGCCATTCCTGTTTTGAGATTAATACTAAGGATGCGGTGATCGTGTTTGATCCGTATCAGGAAGTCCCCGGCTATAAGCTGCTCGAGTTGGAGGCAGATCTAGTTTTGGTCTCCCACGAACACAATGATCACAATGCGCTCTCGCGCGTCAAACTCACTTCCCGCAAAGTTGATGTCGATGTCGAAGTCGTCGATGTTTTCCACGATCCGGAAGAAGGCAAACTGCGCGGACAAAACAAGATCCATATCGTGACCGTAGCCGGTAAGCGGATCGCGCATTGCGGCGACCTAGGTCATCCTTTGTCAGATGAGCAAGCCGCACAACTGCAGGATCTCGACCTGCTCCTAATTCCCGTAGGCGGGCATTACACCATCGACGCAGATACAGCAGCAGGTATCGTGCGCCAGACCAAGCCGGACGTCGTCGTTCCGATGCATTACCGTGAAGGGGAAGCAGGTTTTGATGTGATCTCTACAGTTCAGCCCTTCCTCGATCACTTCGACAAAGTGGAACGGGCAGAAGAGTCATCTTTCACTCTCGGCGACTACCATGACTGCGTTTTGGTCCTGAAAAACCCAAAACTCTAAACCAGTTAGATCGTGGCCTCAGTTCTGATCATTTTTGCGCAGAGGATGACGAGCATAATAATGTAAGAGGGAGCGTGCATCATCCACCTCGAGATCGCGCTCCCGGGCACGATTCTCCAGATGATGGGTAAGCTCGTGTTTTAGCACGCGTTCGAGCTCCTTAAAGTAGCGTTCAGCTGGAAGGTGTCCATAAACACGTTGCAAAGATCCGTAATAAATCACGATATAGCGCCCATAGATATGTTCATGACGGTATTCGCCTAGAACATAAAGGTCATCAGCCAAACGGTCTTCGGACAGCTTAAATTCTTCCTTCAAGAGGACGCCGCCATTCAAGTCGACGAAAACTTCCTCAGGCAAAGAATCAACAATCTCATGTAGGGCTGCTTCTGTTTCTTCTAAAGTCATCATATTAATTAGTATATACGGTATGAAACGGGATTAGCGTTATAAATGTGTTATTCTCTCGCTAGAAAGTGAATCAAATTAGCGGCGAATAGGAGGAGAAAAAGATGGAAGTTAAACATGAGAGCGGTCTTTTTTATCTCGGAGATGATAAGGATAATAACTATGCAAGACTGTGCTACACCTTTTATCGGGACGATGTGATCATCATCGACAGCACCGAGGTCGACGAGGATCATCGCGGACAAAACCTAGGCAAGAAAGTGCTAGTAGCAGCTATCGAATGGGCCCGCAAAGAAGGTATGAAGATCATACCCGAATGTCCTTATGCTGCTAAGGTTATGCGCGAGACACACGACTATGGCGATATGGTTTTCCGTTACGGTATGGGCAGGATAACGGACTAGATTCTACGGCCTGGGATACTTGGCGATATTCTTTCTACTGCCCCCTGAATTCAGGACAATAATACCCAAGACAACTAAAACTAAACCCAAAGCGAGATAGAGGGTGAGGCTTTCGCCCGGGATTAAAGCTGCCGACAAGATGGTCCCGAAGATAGGGATAAAGAGGCGGTATATCGCCAATTCGCCGGCATCGTTTTGCTTGAGCAATTCGTACCAGAGAATGAAGGCGACGGCTGAAATCATGGCGGAATAGATGAGCAGGACAACGGCGGTGGGGTTCCACACCAGCTTGCGCTCGAGTCCTAAATATCCGATCGCTAGCAGCGGTAAGGAACCGAATAGCAACTGCCCCCAGCTGATAATCGGGGCGGAGATCCCTTTGCCTTTTGGCTTGATCAGCGTCTCCACTAGTGCAGTGAAGGTGCCCGAGATCAGCATAAAGCCTTCTCCCAGCCAAGTGAAATTCAGATCAAAACCCTTGCTGATATTTGCCACGATAATTCCGGAAAAGCCGAGGATTAGGGCGAAGATCTTTTTGCGGCTGAACTTATCCTCTTTCACAATGAAAGGGGCGATCATGACCGTGACAAAAGTGGACGATGACACCAGCACCGCCCCCTTGACTCCGCTGATGTTGGCCAGCCCGATATAGTAGAAAAAGTAGCAGAACGTGATGCGCATGAGACCAATGATGACTAAGAGGCGCCAGTCCTTTTTCTTCAGACTCGAAAGCCGCAATTCCGGGGTTTTGCGCGCGCGGATCAACAAGTAGCCGAACACCATAAATGACGCGATTAAAAACCTCGTGCCCGCAAAAAAGATCCGCGTGAAAATCTCGCTTGAAGCCATGTCCAAAGCTGCAAAGGAAAGCTTCGTGACAGGAACAGCGCTGCCCCAAAGAAACATGGTGAGCAGCGCGACTAAGAATACGACTTTTTTATCTTGAAATTTACTTTTTTCTTCCATACAGAACTCAGTTTAGCCTAAAGCGATGCAAAATGCTCGAGTCAGAGCAAGGTAGGTCCGGCTTTGCTCCGTAATTTAGGCGCCGAAAACAAACTCGGCCTCACCCTCAAAGTTGAACTGCTTGAGCAAAGTCGGCTTTTTCTTACTCGAACTAGCTAAAAGCAATCTTTACTGTTCTTCTTATTTGTATATCTGTCACATTCTGACCGTAAGCAATTTTTTGCGCGTGTTAGCATGAATAGCAAATCTGATAAATATGTCCACAGAAAAGGAGGCAATACATGTTTAATATTCTCTTAGGTGGCGCTGCGGGACAGGGTATAGAAACCACAGGCGCAGTGATAGAAAAGATTTTGAAAGCCAACGGCTACAATGTCTTTGTCACCCGTGACCTTATGTCCCGAGTACGCGGAGGTCACAACTTCAGCACAATTCGCTTCGGACGTGAGCCCGTTGTAGCACACGACCACAAGGTCGACTGCATAATGGCCATGAACCAGGAAACCATCGATCTGCACGTTAAGGATCTCAACGAGAACGGCTTTATCATCGCAGACGACAGCTTTGAATCAGACGATCCGCGCGTGATTTTTCTCCCCATGCAGACGACAGGGAAAGAACTCGGCAATCCGCGCGTTGCTTCATCCGTAGCAGTCGGTGCTCTAATCAGGCTTCTCGATCTGCCCGAAGAAGCTTTGCGTGATATTTTTGAAAAAGCCTTACGCCCCCAATACGTGGATATCAACATGGAGGCTGCCAAGGTCGGCTTCAATGCTGTAAGCCTGGAGCAGGGCGAGGCGGCTCGCAAAAAGGCGAACTCTCGTGCCAACGGCAACGGCGAGCTGATCCCGGAGGCTGAGCGTCGTGATTACTCTGAGTGGATCATGATTAATGCCAACCAGGCGATCGCGTTGGGAGCATTAGCTGCAGGGATGCAGTTTTATTCCGCTTATCCAATGTCACCTTCAACCAGCATCATGGAATATCTAGCGGGGATTCAGAACGAGGCCAATATCGTCGTCGAGCAGGCCGAAGATGAACTCGCCGCCATGAACGCTGTAGTCGGCGCCTCTTATGCCGGAGCCGTTTCCATGGTCGGAACTTCAGGCGGCGGTTATCAGCTGATGGTCGAAGCAATGTCCAGTGCCGGCATGATGGAAATTCCCGCAGTCACAGTTATTGCGATGCGACCCGGGCCGGTTACAGGTTTACCCACGCGTACAGAACAGGGCGATCTTGAATTGGCGATATTTGCCGGCAATGGCGAATATCCGAAGATGGTCTTGGCGGTGAAAAACCAGGAAGACGCTTTTTATCAAACAGCTCGCGCCCATCACATCGCGCAAAAATATCAGATACCGGTTGTCGTCTTGACGGACCAATATCTCTCGGACGGAGCGGCCACCATCGAGCCTTTTGATTTGTCTCGAGTGGAAAAGGTGACAGTAGCAGCCAGCACCGAGGAAGCGCTAACTTATCGCGACAGTCACGAACGCGGCTCAGGTCAATTCGGTGAGATGAAAGAAAATGAGTTGGCAGAGAACGAGTATATGCGCTACCGCGTGACGGAAGACGGGATCAGTCCTAGACTTTTGCCCGGCAATCCCCACGCAATCGTTACTGCAGACACCGATGATCATGATGAGTACGGCTTTATTAATGAGGCCTCCGACGTGCGCATAGAGCAAATGGATAAGCGTATGCGCAAAGCGGACAAGCTCGCAGCCGAAGATATTCAAGACGCCGAGCAGATCGGTACAGCCGGCAGCGACGTCGTGCTAGTGGCTTGGGGCTCCTTGTGTGGTCCGCTGACGGAAGCCGTGCAGGATTTGAAAGAGCTTGGAATTGAAGTTTCTGCATTAGTTTATGGCGACCTGTGGCCTTTCCCAACTAAGCAAATTGAGACAGAAGCCGCTAACGCTAAGCATATTATTAATATTGAACAGAATTTCAGCGGTCAACTGGGACATCTGATCCGGCGCCAGACCGGCATAGCAATGACCGATTCGATCCTGAAATATGACGGACGCGCACTCTCGCCTGATGAGATTGCACGCCAAGTTCAGGAAATCGTGAAAGGGTAGGTAATTTATGTCACAAGATAAAACACAACACAATTACACAACATACAGAACTGCCTGGTGCCCGGGTTGTGGCGATTTCGGCATTCTGAACAGCCTCAAAACGGCATTGCAAGAGTTGGAAATCGATCCGCATAATGTTGTGGTCGCCGGAGGTATCGGACAAGCAGCGAAAACTCCACAATACATCAGTACTAACCGATTCTGCGGTTTGCACGGTCGCGCGTTGCCGGCAGCTGCTGCGGCTAAGTTGGCCAATGACGATTTGACCGTCATCATCAATACCGGTGACGGAGATGGCTACGGCGAAGGAGGAAACCACTTCCTCGCAGCTATCCGCCGCAATGTGAATATTTCGCACTTCGCTCATGATAACCAAGTCTACGGTCTGACTTTGGGTCAGTCCTCGCCTACCTCGTTGCACGGCTACGTGACGGGATCGCAGCCTTACGGTTCTTACAACATTCCCTTTAATCCGGTCGCGACAGCTTTGATCCTGGGTGCAGGTTTCGTTGCTCGCGGGTTCTCCGGTGATCAGGAGCAGTTGAAAGAGTTAATGAAGGCAGCGATTCAATATGATGGTTATGCCTTGGTTGATATTTTCCAGCCCTGTGTCAGCTTTAATAAGGTGAATACAAATGCTTGGTATAAGGAACACGTGCGTCCATTAGGTGATGATCATGATCCCGGAAATTTCGAGCAGGCATTGAAAGCAGCCCTGACCTTTGAAGATGCAGAAGGGGCAGGCATTCCGACGGGAATCCTCTACAACGTGGCAAAGCCTGACTACAAGGC
>DIRG01000088.1:58335-59871 GCA_002427475.1 Mageeibacillus sp. UBA5442 | reverse complement strand
TGGACTAGTGACAGAAGGTTACGGTAGTTTTTTCATTCTTCTGCAAGCAGGATAAGTGTACTATAATTAGATGGAAAAACACAGCGCTTTTCTTTGAATCAGCGGCTAGAAAATATGGGGGCGAAGCATGACAAGCGAGAAATCAAAATTCTTTCACATCACAGGTGAGGCTGAACCTGATTACACAAAATATGCCTCCTTCGTATCTGAAGGCAATAGAATCTTTTTCGTCGGTATTGGCGGAATCAGCATGTGCGGTCTGGCGGAACTGTCCACCTGTTACGGCGCTGAATGTTTCGGCTCTGATCCCCACCCTAATCAGCGCACGGACTATTTGCAGAATGAATTAGGGATCAAGATTTGGACCGAACATCGCTCAGCCAGCATTGATGAGGTAAAGCCCGATCTCGTGGTTTTTTCGCGAGCCGTCTTTGATGATAATCCCGAAAGGCTGCGTGCTGCTGCATTAGGCATTCCCTGCATCGAAAGATCTATCTTCCTCGGCGCCATCTTGCGCCTTTACAATCAGGTAATTAACATCAGCGGCACTAACGGCAAATCTACGGCTGTAGCCATGAGCGCCCTTATGCTGATTGAAGCCGGTCTCGACCCCACCGTCCATCTGGGCGCTGAACTGATCAACTTTAAAACAACTGTCCGTACAGGTCGCGGCAAAGATTTGATGCTGTCTGAAGCCTGCGAGTTTCGTCGTGGTTTTTACAATTACAGAGGAGATATCAACATCATCCTCAATATGGTGCACGACCATATCGATAGCTATAAGACGCCGGACGATATGGTGGACGCCTTTGCCCGTTTTGCTGCCCTGCAGCCGGCGGGTTCTACTCTGATTTTGCCCACCTACGAACCTGCCTTGGATAGTTTTTTCCAAAAACTGGAAGAGCTAGTCCCCGGTCACAGCAAGGCTTTGCATCTCCTCTATTTTGGCCGCGAAGATCAGCTCACGCCCTTCGGCGGCAAGCCCGACTACGCCTACTGTAACCTCAAGTACGATGAGTATGGCAATCCTTCCTTTAATGTACGTTGTCTGAATGAAGACTGGGGCGAGCTAGCCCTGAAGATTCCGGGTGAATTTAATGTCCAAAACGCTCTAGCCGCCATCGCTGTGTCGCAGCTGGCCGGGGCGGACCGCGACAGCATCGCTTCAGCATTGCTGCAATTTCAGGGTGCGGAAGGTCGCTTTACTCGCACGGGCTTCTTCAACGGCGCACAAGTAATCATCGATTACGCTCACCACCCCTCAGCCATTGAAGTCACTATTGATGCAGCAAAACATATCCCTGCCAAGAAGCTCTGGATTTGCTTCCAGCCTTTGACACACAGCAGGGTGCGTGGCTTTTTCGACGAATTCGTAGAAGCTCTGCGGTATGAAGATCTGATTATGATGTCGGAAATCTATGACGATCGAGAGCGCGACAGTTCCATCAGTTCGAAAGATATCGTCGATCGCATCAACGACTTGGGCGGTAACGCCGAGTATTATCCCACTAACGAAGCTTTGGAGGCCCACCTGAG
>DIRG01000088.1:56099-58099 GCA_002427475.1 Mageeibacillus sp. UBA5442 | reverse complement strand
CCTGACAGGTCGTCATGACCATATGAAAGAAGTTAAAAAGTTTTAAGTTTTTTCTGCTTTTCTACTTCTATTTTTGATAAACTTAAGGAAATTAGTGCGGTAATGTAATATTTCGAATACCGCTAGCAAAAGGAGACGAAATGACGGACTACAAATACCCGCTACATCCCTATCACAAGATTACGGATTTGAAGGACATGCTGGAGCAATCACATCAAAAGCATCCGGACAATGTCGCATTCCTGAGCAAACCGGTCAAAGGTGAGCCTTACTTTCCGGTCAATTACAAGAAGTACTATGCTGACGTGGAGGCCGTGGGAACCATGCTCTTGGAGCTGGGCTTCGGACCTGACAGCCGCTTAGCTATCGTCGCAGAGACGAGGTATGAATGGTACGTATCCTATCTGGCAGGTATGAACGGCGAAACAATCATGGTGCCGATTGACAAAGAACTCCAGAAAGATGAACTTCTGAGCCTCTTTAATCGTTCTTATTGCGATGGGATCATCTACTCCCCGCAATTAGCTGATCGTGTCGAAAGCGTTGCAGATCAGGTACCCACCTTGAAGCATCTCATACTTATGAATGATCCTTCTTTTGCCACGGGCAAAACGGAGCAGGACGATGAGACAATTCACGATCTTCCGGAAGAGATTGTTTCGGAAGACGGCACAGCTGTACCGCTAACAGCCTGGAACGATCTTCTGCGCGAAGGTCGTCGTATGCTCTCCCAAGGAGATCAGCGTTTCCGGGAAGTCCAAATTGATCCCGAGGCGGTCAGGGTTCTTCTCTTCACCTCCGGCACAACGGACAAATCCAAATGCGTCATGCACAGTCACAAAACGATTTGCGCTAACATCATGGAAATGGGGCAGCTGCTCTTCATCGGACTCAATAACGACGATATCGTACTGTCGGTTTTACCGCTTAACCATACCTATGAATGTACATGTGGCTTTTTGTATCAGATCTATAAAGGCGACACCATCGCTCAAGTCGAAGGTCTGCGTTACATTACCGACAATATGAAAGAGTCCAAAGTCACCACGATCCTCGCTGTCCCGCTTCTGTTGGAATCTGTCCACCGTCAAGTGTGGAAAAACATCCGCAGACAGGGTAAGGAGAAACTGGTCCGTCGCATGATGTCACTTAGCCGTGGCCTGAAAAAAATCGGCATCGACATCCGCAGAAAAGTCTTCAGCTCCATCCACGACGCTTTCGGCGGAAACATGAAAACTTTCATCTCCGGCGGCGCTGCTATGGATCCACAAATTTTACAAGACTTTTACGACTGGGGTTTTGTCGCCGTACAGGGCTATGGCCTGACCGAGTTCGCACCTATCCTAGCTCTCAACCGTGAAAAATACTTCCGTCATGATTCTGCCGGACTCCCCTTGCCCGGGAACGAGATCAAGATCATCAATCCGGACGAAGACGGCATTGGTGAAATCCTCGGCCACGGTGCCAATATGATGCTGGGTTATTATGAAGCCCCGGATCTGACTGCAGAAGCCATCATTGACGGCTGGTATCATACCGGCGACATGGGCTATCTTACCGATGAAGGTTTCCTCATCATCACCGGCCGCAAGAAGAACACCATCATTACGAAGAACGGCAAGAACATCTATCCCGAGGAATTGGAAGCCGTACTTAATCGCAATCCTGAGATCGCAGAGAGCGTTGTATCTGCTGAGCCGCGAATCAGTGGTGATCACTTGATCGTTGTGGAAATATTCCCCGACAAAGAAGCTGTCGAAGAGCGCCTAGGCAAAGGTGCAGACGAAGAACAGATTCTGAACTTGATGCAGGAACTGGTGAAAAAGCTGAACAGCCAGATTCCTACTTATCAGGGAATCCGTGACGTCAGAATCAGGGATACAGAATTCCCGAAGAACACATCACGTAAGATCCTCCGCGATTACAGCAAGAAAGAAGCTATCTAAGTACTTAGCATATCCTTAAACAAGAGCCGGATTCCTGTGACCATAGGATCCGGC
>DIRG01000088.1:45306-55828 GCA_002427475.1 Mageeibacillus sp. UBA5442 | reverse complement strand
GTTCTTAATTGGAAGCAAAGAGCCAGGCGGAAGAGCTGAGTGTAGACGTACCTGTTTCATTGTCCGTGCCTCTACCGTCTTCAATTTTCGCTTCGGTACTGGCCATTTCTTCAGGACTAAAGATATGTTCCTGCTCTACCTCTTTATCTCCTGGAGGCGGCTTGTAGTCAACCGCATAACGCTTGTAGATATCTTCAAACTCTTCGGAGTCAATCTTTTCTTTCTCTAAGAGAGCTTCACACAATTCGTCCAAGAGAACTCGGTTTTTCTCTAACAAAGCGATAGTCTTGTTATATGATTCTTCCAAAATGCGGGCAACTTCTTCGTCGATAACGGACTGCAAGCTCTCGCTGTGGCTGCGGGTGTGACCGTAGTCGCGGCCGAGGAAAACCTCATCGTCGTCGCCAATGATTACGTTTCCGAGACGCTCACTCATACCGTATTTCGTGACCATGTTGCGGGCGATAGCGTTACATTGCTTCAAGTCCTGACCTGCGCCCGTGCTCATCTCATTATAAACAAGCATCTCAGCAGCGCGGCCACCCAAGCCTGTCATGATTTCTCCGATCAGCTGGCGCCGCGTTTTGAAATATAGATCCTCATTGGGGCGCCAAGCGGTATAGCCGCCGGCAGCACCTGCGGGAATGATCGAGACACGCTCGACACGATCCGTTTCTGAGACTGCTCGTAAAATAATGGCATGCCCTGCTTCGTGATAGGCGGTACTTTTGCGTTCGCGTTCGCTGACCACGCGGCTCTTCTTTTCCGGTCCGACCATAACCTTGAAGACTGCTTCGCTGATGTCGTCGTAGGTTATGACGCTTTGCTTTTTCCGGGCTGCCATCAAGGCGCCTTCGTTAAGCAGGTTGGCCAGATCGGCCCCGGTGAAGCCGGATGTAATCCTGGCGATCTCGCTCAGGTCGACGTCGTCGGCTAGAGGTTTTTCGCGCGCATGGACCTGCAAAATTGCTTCACGTCCCTTTATGTCAGGACGCATAATCATGATTTGCCTGTCAAAACGTCCCGGACGCAGCAAAGCCTGGTCCAGAATGTCCGGACGGTTGGTTGCCGCTAGAACAATAACACCTTCGTTAGGACCGAAACCGTCCATCTCGACCAGCAACTGGTTCAAGGTCTGTTCGCGCTCGTCGTGACCGCCGCCGAGACCGGCTCCGCGCTGTCGACCGACAGCATCGATCTCATCAATGAAAACGATGCTAGGTGCTTGCTTTTTGGCGTTATTAAAAAGATCACGCACTCTAGAGGCACCGACACCAACAAACATCTCTACGAAATCAGAGCCGCTGATGGAAAAGAAAGGCACCTTTGCTTCTCCTGCGACAGCTCTTGCCAGAAGGGTCTTACCGGTTCCGGGTGCACCGACCAAAAGAATACCTCTAGGGATTTTCGCCCCCAGCTCGGTATATTTTTTGGGGTTACGTAGGAAATCGACAACCTCCTGCAACTCGGCTTTTTCTTCTTCTGCGCCTGCTACATCTTCAAAGGTTACCTTGTTCTTGCCGGGATCGTTAAGTTTGGCTCGGCTTCTGCCAAAAGACATCGCTGACTTGCCGTCTCCGGACTGACGCGAATAGGATACGTATATAAACGCACCGATAGACACCATCAGGAGCACAAGAAAGACCAGATTAATAATGCCGCCGACATCTGTTGGCTGATTATAGTCAAAAGACTCGATTTTCCCATCCTGGGCAGCAGCTAAGAATTTCTCCAAATACATATCTAAAGCCGTCGCGGGGATGGCTTTCTCAATTTGGGCAGGCTTGCCGTCTGCAACAGCTGCTTCTGTCATGGTTAACTTTAGTGTAGTGCCGTCGAGCAAGATACTTTCGACGTCTCCATTTTCAATATATTCTTCAACCTCAAAGAGGGTGACCGCTGGTTCACGCGTTTGATTTGACATGTAGACCGTCAGAAGTAAGATTCCGACCATCAGAATCAAATAAAACGACGTCCCCCTTGATCTTCTTTTCATGTTTATCCTTACTAATTCCTTTTACTAATTAATCTATTCTATATATCCCTTATATAATCACAAATAATTCCCGACAAATCTTATCCTTAAGATTCATCGCTATCTCTTAATACTACTACATCAGATAAATTGCGGTAACGTCCATTCAAATCCAGCCCGTAGCCGACGATAAACTCATCGGGAATTTCCTTCCCGATATAGTCAATATGAATAGGGACAATGCGTCTTGAAGGTTTGTCAAAAGCCGTGCAAATACGTATGCTGGCGGGATTACGGGTTGTCAGCATGCTCTTCAGATGGCTCAAAGTAAGTCCTGTATCAACAATATCTTCAACAATTATGACATTTTTACCGGAAATGTCATAATCCAGGTCTTTGTGGATCTTTACCACACCTGTGCTCTTTTCGCCTTTGTAACTGGAGACGGCCATAAAATCCAACATACACGGTAGGTCGACATGACGTACCAAATCCGCCATAAACATGAAGGATCCTTTCAATACACAGACAAAATAAACCTCGTGTCCGGCGTAGTCAGCAGTTATTTGCTTTCCGATGCGCTCGCAAAACTCTTCAATTTCTTCTTTTGATACAAGTAAATGGTCGATAACCTTGTCCATTAGGAACCTCCTGATGCTATGGCAATTTGTAAAAAGCCTGATCTAGAATAGCCGTGGTTTACGTGAGGTATTCTATCACAGCTCCTCATTGTTTAATAGTAATATGCGACTTTCTGAAACCTGCGCCACAAGACTCTGCGGCAAATGGTGACGGCGTTGTTTCTTATCTCCGTGCACCGCTTCAGCGATGGAGGCGGAGAGAATCGTCAAGTGAGCATGGCTCAATTCGGCTTGCTCGGTGTCAAGTTTTTCCCTGTAATAATTTTCCAGATATATTCTGAGCACACGCTTCTGTAGCGGCGGATCCAGCTCCGCCATGATGACGGTAGAAAGACTGCCGTCGGGAAGTAGTGCGCTTTTTATAAGTTTTTCAGCTGAAGTATTAAGGAAATCTTCATCCTCTCGGGCTGAATTAATGTATCGCAGCAAAACCGGCCTCACGTCATAGTCCAACAATTCAGACCAGAGTGGGAGCAGCTGATGTCGGATACGGTTGCGCAAAAATTCAGATGATAAATTTGTTTCATCTTCCCGCCAGTCGATCTTCTCCGCCACAGCGACTTCTTCAAGTTCGCTCACGCGAGTTTCTAAGAGGGGGCGAATAACGTCACCGTCAGAGATGCGCATTGCGCCCACTCCCCTGCTACCGGAGCCGCGACCCAAATTCAGCAAAAACGTTTCAACTGCGTCATCAGCATGATGCGCTAGGGCAACGCGGCAGGAGCCATTCGTGTGTGGGCGCTTTTCATCCATCAGGTCGCGGAAGAATTCTTGTCGCGCCTCGCGGCCGGCTGCTTCCAGACTCAGCTTCCTTCTTGTAGCCAGCGCCGGCACGTCAACATGCCGGACAGAGAGTTCTACCTGAGCCTCGGCGCAGAGTTTCCTGACGAAAGCTTCGTCCTCATCTGCTGTCTGTTCACGAATACCATGGTGTAAGTGGCAGGCTGAAAGTTCGAAATCCAGTTCTTTGCGGTAATAGAGCAGAAAATAAAAAAGCATTACGGAATCCAGACCGCCGGAAAGGGCGCAGATAATATGATCAGAAGAAGAAATCAAACTGTTTCGTTCAACTGTTTCACGTAGCGTCTGAAGGAAATTGTAGGTAGTTCTTGAATATGAATGCATGCTTCTTACTAGAAGGGTACCTCCGGTAGTGTGTCTTCACTTTCATAAAAGGTCATCAGCGCAGGGTTGAATTCCAGGATAGTCTTGCGCGTCTGTCCTTGACGGTTTTTCTCAACTATGAAATCAACATCAATAACTTCTTCTGTGAAATCTTCTTCTTCGTCGACCGGCTTATGTAAAAACATTACTACGTCGGCATCCTGCTCAATCGATCCTGATTCACGCAGGTCTGCCAGACGGGGCTGACGTCCGCTCTTGTCGATTTCACGGTTCAGCTGGGACAAAGCTATAACCGGCACATCCAGTTCACGTGCCATTACCTTCAATGTCCGGGAAATCTCAGCTATTTGCTGTTGTCTATTCTCGGCCAAAGAGCGGCGACTGGCGCTGCCCATGAGCTGCAGGTAGTCAACAATTACCAGATCTAATGAATGCTGCAGCTGCAGCTGACGGCAACGGGCGTGAATCTCGACCGCCGAGATTGCCGATCTATCATCGATAAAAATCTTACGATTATAGAGGTCACCCAAGGCCTTCCCAATCTGCTGCCAGCTTGCTTCGTCTTTCATGCGCAAAGTTTCGAGCTTTTGTAGCGGCATCAAGGAGCGAGAGATCAAGATACGTGTGGCCACTTCAGATTTGCTCATTTCCAAACTGAAGATTGCTACGGTGGCATCCTCGAAACTGGCCACGTTATGTCCGATGTTGAGCGCCAGAGAGGATTTACCGATACCCGGTCTTGAAGCCAAGATATACAGTCCACCCTTACGCAAACCCCCGATAATGGAGTCGATGCTGGGGTAGTGGGTCATCAGCTGTCGTGGCGCCTTACCGCTGGCCCGCTCTTCCAGTTCCCGTATGCGCTCTCTTAAAACTACACCAATACGCTCGAAACCTGTATTGTCATTATTTTCGCGGATCTGATAAATCTTCTGAGCAGCCAGTTGAATCAGAGTGGAAGCGTCCTCATTCGAGGAATAGCAGAGGCTGATGATCTCATCCAGAGCGAAGATCAGCTGACGCTTCTCGGAATGATTGAGTACAACTTCAATGTACTGCGGATAATTGGCCAGTATCGGAGTCTTGTCCGGCAAGGACGCAATATACTCGTAACCGCCGGCCTGTCCGATCTGATTATTTGATTCCAGATAATCCGTTACTGTTAAAATGTCGCATACTTCATTGCGGTCCGTCAGAGCCAAAATCGCATCATAGATCAAGCGATGCTTCGGATCATAAAAATCTTCAACTGACAATTCGCTCACAGCTGCTGCCAGCTGCTCACTGCCATAAAGCGCACTACCCAGTACCGACTGCTCGGCCTGGATAGAGTGCGGTAATGTCAGACCCTGAAGGCGCGCGGAAAGCTTGGCCGGCCTCTTTTCCAACTTACTTCCTCCTCTTACGTTAGATCACTTATTACTTTAGATTACTTACTCTTCTGTTTTTACAACAACAAAAAGCTTGGTCGATATGCTGGGATGCAGACGGATTGTAAATTCGTAGGTGCCAACAGTCTTAACAGTTTCGGACAGAGTGATATCACGCTTATCCACCTGATATCCGTCTTTTTGCAAGAGGTCCGCGATATTTTGTGCTGTAATAGTGCCGTAAAGGCGTCCACCCGAACCGGTCTTGACAGCCATCTCCATGTGTTTTCCTGACAGTTCGTCGGAAATCTTTTGAGCTTCTTCCAATAGCTGTGCTTCACGTTCATCTTTAGCCTTAGCTTTTGCTTTAACTTCATTCATGTTGGCGGCTGTGGCAGGAATGGCTAAACCCTTCTTGAAGAGAAAATTCTCCGCATAACCTCTTTTAACCTCAACCACTTCACCGGCGTGGCCCAGCTTTTTAACCCCTTCGGTTAATATAACTTTCATAGACTATCTCTGGGAAATATATCCCCTTGCCTCCTATCTAATTATCAAAACTTTCTGAATCATTATTCTAGCATGATCAGCAGTCTTTGACTGCTTCAATAAATTGATAAAAAAACTTGGCCGCGATTTCAAATAATCGCAGCCAAGTTATTATTACTGTCGTTAATGACAGCAAAGTTCATTATGATGTCCTCCAAAAAAGGACTATTCTTCGGTGTATGGCAGTAAGGCAACGTGACGCGAGCGACGAATGGCATTGGTCAGTGCACGCTGATGTTTGGCGCAGACACCTGTCATTCTGCGAGGCATAATTTTCTTACTTTCTGCAATATATCTTTCCAGAGTGTTGACGTCCTTATAATCGATTGCGACGACATGCTCTGCACAGAAAGCGCAATACTTCTTACGCCCGCGGCCGCCACCATAACTGCGGCGTCTTCTGTTACTCATGTTTACTCCTTAATTCAACTTATTAATCAAGTCATATCAAACGGCAAGGCTGTCTCGTCTTCATCCGGATCAGGTAGGAATCCATCGCCACCACTACTTTTTGCAGGTCCACTCGAGTAATTGTTCGAATAGCTGTCGTAGTCGTTGTTCTGGCCTTGTCTGTCGTCAGAGCGTTTTGATTCACAGAAATAAATCTGGTCGACTATTACTTCCGTAATATAGCGACGCTGTCCGTCCTGATCTTCCCAGGAACGGGGCTGAATTGTACCTTCTACCAGCATGCGATCTCCCTTGTGGAAATAGCGATGGGCAAAGTCCGCGGTCTGACGCCAGGCAACACAAGGAATAAAGTCGGTCTGTCTTGTGCCATCTGCAGATTTATAACGTCTGTCACAGGCAAGAGTGAAACTTGCCATTGATATGTTGCTCTGCGTTGTTCTGATCTCGGGATCTTTCGTTAGCCGTCCCATTAAAATAGCCTTGTTCATTCAGCAGTCCTTTCTGCGGATGTCTGCTCAGCGTCTTCATCTGCGTTAGCAGTTTCGACTGCCTCGACTTCTTCAGAAGCTTCTTCAACGTTTTCTTCGACACTTTCTGCAGACTCTTCTTCGCTGACTTCTGCCTGAGCGCTCTCGATGATCAGCTGTTCAACCAGCTCTTCCGGATCATCGACTGAAAGCTCATCGATCTCTTTCTCAGTCAATTGCTTAACTGAGGGCATGAAATCGTTCTCCGATACTGTAATCAAATAGCGTAATACAAAATCGGTAATTCTCAGCAGACGTTCTATGTTTTGTGGTTGGTCGGGTTCAGCATGGAAATGGATGATAACGTAATAACCTTCACGTAGATCCTGAATCTCGTAAGCCAGTTTGCGACGGCCCCAGACGAAGACTTCTTCGATTTCACCAGCGGCTTCAACAACAGCCTGTACGCGGGTCATTTGTTCGCCGAGTGCTTCTTCTGTCAATGTCCCGTTAAGAACATAAAGCAATTCATACTTCTTTTTCATTAGTTCACCTCCTCTCGGTCTATTGGCTCTGCAGCAGGCAGAGCGAGGATGCATTAAAAATCCATTCACTAATTTAGCATGATCTAAGTGCATCGTCAAGCCGACTGAGATTTCCACACTACATTAAGTATATCAAGTATCTCAGGTACCGGTTTTGATCTGATCGAAATTTTGCTTAAGCTTGGGAGTCTGTGTTGAGCTCTTGCCACAGATCGACAATCAGCTCTTGCAGGAGATCGCGCGTCTCACGATAAACGGCTTCTGCTTGCGCGTAAGGATCGATGACGTCAGCAGCTGCATCTGCAGCTAAGCCCCTTGCCCACTCGGAGAGAGTTTTAATTTTCTCTTTCTGCCGGGGAGCGATGGTGTGCAACATATCACGTTGGTTTCGCGTCATGGTGGCTACGATTTCCGCCTCTTCCAGCAGTTCTTCCGTCAGCTGAACGGAGCGATGTCCCGCGATATCTATGCCTACTTCACGTAAAACACTAATCGAATGTGAAGATGCCGGAAGTCCATCCATTGTATATAGTCCCGCTGACAGAGCTTGCCATTTGCTCGTCGAGTCTGGCTGCTTTTGCTCTACATAAGTATTAAATAAGGCTGCGGCCATCGGGCTGCGGCAAGTATTACCCGTGCAGACAAAAAGTATTGTCTTGACTTCTGCTTCCGCAGAGTCGTCAGGGGCGCAGGCTTTACTGAGTCGATTCATATATGCTTCGGCGTCAGGCAGGGCCTCTGCCAAGATGACATCCGCTCTGGCCGCGTCCAAGGCTCGTAAGGCGGCAAATAATTCTTGAGCGGCTGACTCGTGTGGTTTTTTTGCGGAAAAAAGATAAGTACTTATTCTGCTCTCATCTATCTCGTAGAGCTGCTGCAGTTCTTCCCAGCTTTTATCATTAATAAAAACTCCTATTTGCTTATCTACAAATTGGTCAAGGACCTGAATAAGATGTGCGAGCAGATCGTTTTCATTGTCACCGCATAGCTGAACGACTCTGGCGTTAGGAGCGTAGTGTCGATACTTTAAACCGGGCGAGGCCGGATGTTCCAGATCAGCCGTCTTCAAACTCTCAGCAAAAGACTGAACTTCAATACCGCTACGCTCTTTAATTTCAGCAGCCGTAATTATACCCGGACGCAAGATGCGTGGTTCCGGGCTCTGTAAGTCCAGAACGGTTGACTCGAGCCCTAAGGCCGTTGCGCCACCGTCGATGATGTAAGGGATTTTGTCTTTGAAATCGTCTAAGACGTGGGAGGCGCGTGTTGCGCTGGGCCGGCCGGAAAGATTGGCGGAGGGCGCTACTACCGGAGTATCAGCCAAGCGTAGGAGTGTCTGGCTGATGTCCTGATCAGGGAAGCGCACTGCGACGGTGTCGAGTCCGGCGGACACAATGTCGGGGATGAGATCTGACTTTTCTAAGACAAAAGTTAAGGGGCCTGGACAAAAGGCTTCGTATAGTTGATAAAATTCCTGAGGAATGTTTTTTGCTACCTGCTCGATTTTTGCTTTGTCAGGCAGGTGCACTATAAGTGGATTATCCTGCGGTCTCCCCTTCAGGATAAAGATCTGCTCTACTGCCTTTTCGTTCAGGGCGTTGGCACCGAGACCATAGACCGTTTCCGTCGGGAAAGCCACAATCTCACCTGCTCGCAAAGCTTGAGCGGGCTCTTGCAGAAGCTGCTCCAAATCGTTTGTGTCCGCTGTGATTACTTGTGTCTTCATTTGCGCTCGGGATTATGCTTCACGCATAGCTTCTTCGTGCTCGGCTGTCACCAAGGCCTCAATAATTTCATCGATGTCACCCATGAGGATGGCGTCCAACTGATACAGTGTCAGACCAATTCTGTGATCGGTGACTCGACCTTGTGGATAATTATAGGTACGGATGCGCTCGCTGCGGTCGCCGGTTCCTACTTGGCTGCGGCGTTCGGAGGCGATGGCATCGGCTTGCTCGCCCTGCTTCAGGTCTAAGAGCTTGGTGCGTAAGTGTTTCATAGCCTTGTCGCGGTTTTTGTGCTGAGAACGCTGATCCTGACAAGTAACAACGGTTCCGGTCGGTACGTGCGTAATACGGATGGCGGAGCTCGTTACGTTTACGTGCTGGCCGCCGGCGCCGGAAGCGCGATAAGTATCGATCTGCAAATCGGTCGGATCGATCTCAATGTCAACATCTTCTGCTTCTGGCAAAACCGCCACCGTGACCGTGGACGTATGAATGCGTCCTCCCGATTCTGTGACCGGTACGCGTTGCACACGATGGACGCCGCTTTCATATTTCAGACGGCTGAAGGCACCCTTGCCCTCGATCATGAACACTATTTCCTTAAAACCGCCGATACCGGTTTCATGGGAGTCAATAATTTCTGTAGTCCAAGAGCGGTTCTCTGCGTAGGCGGTGTACATGCGGAAAAGTTCAGCGGCAAATAAGCCTGCCTCGTCGCCGCCGGCTCCGGCACGGATTTCAACGATAACGTTTTTATCGTCGTTAGGATCCTTGGGCTGAATTGCCAGTAGAATTTCTCTGTCCAGCTTTTCTTTCTCAGCTTCTAAGTCGGCAATCTCTGTGCGGATTAGGTCACGAAAATCAGCTTCATCAGTTTCGTGCAAAAGCTCCGTGTTTTCTTTTAACTCCGCCTCGACGTCGCGCAAACGACGCATATTGTTGACCAGGGGCATTAGTGTTGCGTGCTCCTGTGTATATTTTTTATAAAGCTGTTGGTCGCGCATGATTTCGGGATCTGCAATTAGTTTATTCAGCTCCTCATAGCGCTGTTCGCTAGCGGTGATGTTATTTTCTTCAATATTTAATTCCATATACTCTCTCTTTAACGGCTTAGTCTCAAATAATTGTGTGTGCTTGCACCCGATCCATTTTACTTTATGACATGAGGCTTGTCTTGCTCCCTACATATTCTACTCTATACTAGGCTAAGTTCATTATCGTGCCAGGCACGATTCTTGACTTCTTCGTCAGCCAAAGGGATTCAATTCTCTCAGCTCAAAGATAAGTACCCGCGCGTTGCCGCCGTAATCATCAAGTTCACGTACAAAAGCAAACGGTGAGTCGGCAAATATTTCTTTGATGGCCGCTCTCTGATCATAGGCGTGCTCGACTGCCAAGATAGCTCCAGGCTTTGAGTGTTCGGCCGTTTCAGCGGCTAGTCTACGGTAAAATTCCAAACCGTCAGAACCGCCATATAATGCCGGATAAGGCTCAAATTGGGCGACTTCAGGCATCAATTGCTCCATATCTTCCCGGTTTATGTAAGGAGGATTGCACGTAATCACATCATATCGTTTGGCAGCATTCGGCCACAGGTCACAATCAAATAACGAAATCTTTCCCATTACAGCATGCCTCTTAGCGTTGCGCCGAGCTATCTCCAAGGCTTCCCGCGAATTGTCACAGAGGTCCAAATGTTTAATAATGTGGTC
>DIRG01000088.1:16894-45130 GCA_002427475.1 Mageeibacillus sp. UBA5442 | reverse complement strand
ACTGAGACCAATGCAGCCGCTGCCAGTGCAGCTATCTAAGACGGCAATGCCGTTACCGGAACTCGAGTAGCGCTCCCTTATTTCTTGCAAGACTGCTTCCACCAAAATTTCGGTGTCAGGACGAGGAGTCAAAACGTCTTCCGTGACATAGAACGGCCGCCCATAAAAGTAAACTTCGCCCAGTATCTGTGACAAAGGTTTGCGTCTGCATCTCTCCTGCACTGCCTTATCGATTTCCTCAAGCTGCTGTGCATTCACTTCGCGTTCCGGATGACGCAACTGCTCTAGCCGATCACAGCCAGTGAAATGCTCTAGCATGATAGCCGCCTCCAATGAAGCATCCTCAATTCCGCAGGAAGACAATTCCTGCTCAATCTCAGTGTGAATATTCTTAATAGAACATTTATTAGTCATTTGGCTTACCGATTAATTTAGAAAAAATCTATGACAATAGATTCAGACAGGCTACCAGTTATCTTCTCCGTCATTTTCCGGAATGACGGCTGCCATAGCGGCAATTGAAACTTCCAACATTGAATCATCGGGCTCTGCTGTTGTCAGATTCTGTAAGGCTAAGCCCGGCTTAGAGAGAATCCGCGACAGCTTACTGTCACTGCTGCCAGCAAAACGGGTGATCTCATAAGTGATGCCTGCTACCAGAGGAACCAGCACGAGGCGCAAGAGCACATTGACCCAAACAGAGTAACGACCTATCAGCGCAAAGACTAGAATGCTGATGAACATAAACAAAAAGAGAAATGACGTTCCGCAACGCGGATGTTGTCTAGGTTGTTGACGACAATTTTCCACCGTCAGCGGTAGGCCCGCTTCATAGCAGGCGATGGTCTTATGCTCTGCTCCATGATACTGCCAGACGCGTTTGATCTCTTTCATCTTGGATGTGGACCAGACATATAAGAGGAAGATGGTCATTCGCAAGACGCCTTCGATCAGAGACAGTAAGAAGACGCCGCCAAAATTTCCGCTTTGTCCTAAGCCAGTCAGAGATCGAATCAGATCAGTGATCAAGCTAGGGGTTAGGACGAAAACCGCTACAGAAAGCAGTAGGGATACAAAGACTGTCAAAGTCATGGCTAGTCCTTGATGTCGTTCCAGGAAATTATCCAGTTTACTTGTTTCCTCAGCCTCTTCTTCGTCAGGCGAGCTGAGTTCTGCTGAGCGCATTAAAGCGTTGACACCGGTGCGCAACTGAGTAACCAAGCGCACGGATCCACGCAAAAACGGCACATTAAATTTACTGCTACGTTGCGCTCTAGGTTTCACCTGCAAGTCAATCTCGCCGGAAGCCAAACGAAGAGCGATCGCTTGTTTGTCAGGGCCCAACATCATCAATCCTTCAATTAAAGCCTGACCGCCAATACTGGTTTTCTTGGCAGCTCTTTGCACTGCGACATCAGGAACGACATCAACAGGATCCTCTTCCGCTTCAGCTTCTGTTTCGAGCTCCGCTGTTTCGGCTACATTCTCAGTTTCAGGCTCTGAAGATTCAACTTCAGAGTCTTCCACTGCGAAATCGGCCAAGTCCACAGACTCAGCATCAGCAGACGCAGCTTCAAACTCCGCTACATCTGACTTGAGCTCCGCAAGTTCAGCATCTTCAAAAGTCGTTTCCGGAACAGGATCGTTTTTCAGATTGAAATTATTGGTTTCAGTCAATTTAGGCACCTAGAAAAAGGAGGAGCTGCGAGCTCCTCCCAGAATTCTTATTCCCCGCGCTGCATGCGCTTTTTAAATTTGTCTACGCGTCCACCGGTATCCACGAGCTTCTGACGGCCTGTGTAGAAAGGATGGCATTTGGAACAAATGTCAATTCTCATTTCATCAATAACAGACTTAGTTTCAAAAGTCTCACCGCAGGCACAGCGTACTGTACAATCTTTGTATTCAGGATGAATATTATCTTTCATGCTTCTCACCTCTCATGGCAATCGCGCGAAAACAATTAGCCTCGTATGCGATTCCAGAATTAGCTATTTTTAGCCGAATTAGATTGTATACCCCTATTAAAAGACTGTCAAGCATCCGGCTGCTCTGTAACCTCAATTTTCTCACAGCAATCGACAGAGCAATTTCCACGTGCATAGACGAAATCTACTCTTAAATTACAACGTATAATGTTAGCATTATCACAATGAAGTAATATTTATTGACAAGCATAAAAAACGCAGGAGGGAAAAATGAACAACGCAATTTTTAAAGTACCGGAAGCACGTAATGAAGCCATCTTAGGCTATGAACCCGGCAGCAAAGCTAGGGAAAGCCTTAAGCTCGAACTGGAACGCCAAAGCAAGATGACAGTTGAGATCCCGGTAATTATTAATGGAGAAGAAATCTTTACCGGAGACAGCGAATCAGTTGTAATGCCGCATGAACATCAACACGTCTTGGCTACTACGCACTTGGCGAGCGAAAATGAAATGAAACGGGCAATTGCGACAGCACTGGAAGCTAAAAAAGAATGGGCTCGTATGCCTTTCGAACACAGAGCTGCCATCTTCCTCAAGGCAGCCGATCTGCTAGCCGGACCTTGGCGAGATCGCATCAATGCAGCAACTATGCTGGGCCAAAGCAAAACAGTGATCCAATCTGAGATCGACGCTGCTTGTGAGCTTTGTGATTTTTTGCGCTTCGGTGTCGCCTGCGCTGAAGAAATTTATCAACAGCAGCCTATGAGCACTCCAGGTGTCTGGAATCGTCAAGAGTATCGTCCTCTGGACGGCTTCGTCATGGCGATTTCTCCCTTTAACTTCACCTCCATCGGCGGTAACCTTGCTATCGCACCCGCATTAATGGGCAATACAGTGATCTGGAAACCTGCCCGCACCGCCGCCCTCTCCAACTACTATGTGTATCAGCTTTTACTGGAAGCTGGCCTTCCCGCGGGAGTTATCTCCTTCTTACCCTCACGCGGTAAAGATGTTGACCAACATATCCTAAGAAACCCCCATCTGGGAGGTTTCCATTTCACAGGCTCGACCGCTGTCTTCCAAAATGTGTTCAAAGTTGTCGGGGAAAACATCAGTTCTTACAAGCAATACCCGCGCCTCGTTGGCGAAACCGGTGGTAAAGACTTTGTCTTTGCCCATCCAACAGCCGATATTGACACACTGGTAGCGGGCTTAGTGCGTGGCTCCTTCGAATATCAAGGACAAAAATGTTCTGCCGCTTCCCGAGCCTATATACCCAGAAGCATTTGGCCGGAAGTCAAAGACAAGTTGCTAGATAAAACTAAGGATCTAAAAATGGGCGATGTGCGCGATTTCACAAATTTCCTCTCAGCTGTCATCGACCGCAAAGCATTCACAAAGATCTCACAGGCGATCGACGACGCAAAAGCCTCAGATGACGCAGAAGTTTTGATTGGCGGCTACGATGATAGTGTCGGTTATTTCATTTCTCCCACAGTAATCCTAGCCAAAAAAGCTGATTACGCAACCATGAAAGAGGAGCTTTTCGGCCCTGTTCTGACTGTCTATATTTACGAAGACGAGAAACTCGAAGAAACCTTGACTCTGTGTGACGAAACTTCACCATACGCTTTGACCGGAGCAATCTTCGCACAAGACAGAGCTGCCATCGTCGCCATGGAAGCTGCACTAAGTAGCGCAGCCGGCAACTTTTATATTAACGACAAACCCACCGGCGCAGTAGTGGGGCAACAACCTTTCGGTGGATCAAGAGCCTCCGGCACTAACGATAAAGCCGGCAGTGTCCTGAACCTTCTGCGCTGGGTCAGCCCGCGCACCATCAAGGAAAACCTCCTGCCCTCCGAAGACATCAGCTATCCCTTCATGCAGGAAAGTTAGGGCAGAGACAAAGTAAGTAAGAAATAAGGAGAGCCGCTGATTAGAATTTTCATCAGCGGCTCTTTTGTTATCTCGTATTTATTTGCTTGCGACAGATCAGACTACCGAGCTCTCCGTCGGCAATAAACCGCCGTCTTTGAAGCGACTGACATTGAGACAAGTCACGTCAATATCTGCTTCCTCACCCAAAATCTGTTTAGCTATAACATGACCTGTGACAGGCGCCAACATGAAACCATGTCCCGAGAATCCTGCGGCAATGTAAAAGCCGGATAGTTCGGGATCCTCATCGTAGATCGGTTGTGCATCTGCAGTCATGTTATAAAGACCGGCCCACTGGCGAACAACCTTCAAGCGACCGAGCCGCGGCATCAACGTGGTGCAGGTCTTGCTCATTTTTTCCAAAAACTGCCACGACGATGTCAAGCGCAAATCTCTAGGCTCGCTGTCATCACTCCGCCCCATGATAAAGGAGCCGTGAGGCACCTGTTGAATATAGATATTCAGGGAAAAGCCCATAAACATCGGGTCTTGCATAGGCTCGACCGGTTCTGTCACCATGATCTGATGTCGTCGAGAAAATACCGGCAAATCTGAGCCCGCCATTTCAGAGATTAATTTGGAATAACCGCCAGCTGCATTGACCACGACCGGAGCAGAGATATCGCCCTTGTCTGTCCGCACACCCGCGACCTTAGCGCCGTCCCGCAGAATCTCGCAAACTTCGGTATATTCATAAATAGTCACGCCCAAGGCACGCGATGCTTCAGCGAAAGCCTCAGTCGTACGGAAAGGATTCAGGTGACCGTCCCTCTGGCAAAAAGTTGCTGCCTTTATTTTCGATATATCCAGATGAGGCATAATTTCGCCGGCCTCTTCCGGGCTAAGGAAAACAGATTCAATACCCAAACTGTGCTGCAGACTTACGTTCCTTCTGAACTGTTCCACTTCTGCGTCAGTCCCGGCAGCAATCAGGTAACCTCCCTGCTCGAACTCTATATCAATATCATTATGAAAAATCTCCTGCGCATTTTCAAAAAACTCACAGGAATATTTTGACAAGAGGCAGTTCAGCTCCGTCCCCCATTGCATACGGATTCCAGCTCCACAACGACCGGTAGCACCACTGCCAAGGAAACTCTTCTCAATCACAGCAATGTTTTTGACACCTTCTCGTGCCAGATGAAAAGCGATCGAGAGGCCTGAAATGCCGCCGCCTATGATTACAACATCAAATGTTTTCTGCATCTTCTTCGCTCCCTTTCGCTAATATATCCATGGAAACCGGAGTAGCCGGTGGCCGGAAACTGCCGCCTTCAAATTCTTCCAAAGAAACTCCGGCATCTCTAGCCAACTCATTTAGAATCACTTGACGACAACTGCGTCCCTGACAAGGTCCCATCCCTGCGCGACTTCTGTGTTTGATCTCATCTACCGTTTTGTAGCCGCGTGCAATCAGATCGCGAATCTCATCTAAGTCAACGCCTTCACAGCGACAAACTACCGGAGCCTCTTCTTCCAGCTCAAGAGCCTCGTAGCTGCTAAGCAAAGTCACTTCTTCGCTAATCACGGAAAATGAGCGCACATCCTGTAAGTGCTCTTTGGGCACCTCGAGAGTAATCAACGGTGTCTTTCCTTTTCCGCCTTTCATGATGCGTGTCACCGTGGCCGGAAAGAGCTCGCTGCCATCTCGGCCTCTCGCCATTACCTGCTCGCCTTTTTCAGGGAGAGGCAGATATTCATGCGGCAGCATGATTGTGCCCTTCTCTCCCTCCATCGACTCGTCGATAATGAAAATAGCCAAACCGGGGCAGACTCTGGCGCAGACAGCGCAGCCTGTACATTCAGAAAAGTCAACAAACGGTAAGTCGTTTATATTTTCAAAAGGATAAATAGCGTTAAAGCGGCAAGATACTACGCAAGGATTACAGGGTATTTCTTCGAAACACTCGATGACCGCGTAAGGTCCCCGCTTTTTTTCGCTTTCATTCGGCAGACGACCTTGGAGATTGTCTTCCGTGGCCAAACCTTCAAGTTTTAATTGTGTCAAATCAGTCTTCATGAATACGCTCCGGCCAGGGCCATCCCTGTTCTTATTTTCTCGCTTCCGGGGCCAGCCCTCAGCTGACGCAGCTGACTAAGACATTCCTTCTTGAGGGCTTCACTTCCTTCGTTAGAGAATCCTAGATGCTGAGCTACAGCAATACCTGCTATTTCGCCTTCAACCATTGCAGAACTGGCCTCTTCTATACCGGCAACATCACCTGCAATATACAGCCCCTTCCGCGTGGTCATCATGTCGGCGTCTCTTAGCGGAACGTAGCCCCCCAAAGCTCCGATATATTTCATATCGACAGCAGCCTGCCAGAGCAGATCGGTCAGTGGTGAAAGGCCGACTGCTACACAGACAACATCTACGTCCAGCTGCCGTTCGCTATCAGGAACCTTCTTCCACTCATCATCCAGCGCATGGATAATGACGTGTTCAACTTTTTCATCGCCAAAAGCACGCTCCAAAGTATGACGGGTCAAAATCGGCACGCCCGCTCGACGAATCTTACTGGCATGCACCAGATAACCGCCTATGTGTTCCGCAGCATCCAAGACCGCAGCCACTTCTACACCGGCCTGTAGCAATTGATAAGAGACAATCAAACCGATATTTCCGGCACCAATCATCAAGACTCTCTTGCCGGGACGCACGCCATACTCATTCATCAGCGTCTGTACAGCACCGGCGCCGTACACGCCGGGCAGATCGTTACCCATAAAGGGAAGAGTTTTTTCTGAAGCACCGGTTGCCACAATGCAAGCCTCCGGGCGATATTTCATAAACTTGCCCTGCACCTCGGCTGTGATGACGCCATCCTCGTAGAAACCGAGAACTGTTGCGTCTGTCTGAATTTCAACGCGTCCCGGAAGTCCCTCTAGCCTAGAAGTCAAGATATCACTTATCTCAATACCTCTAGTAGATGCGAACTGCTGCTCTGAGCCGAAAAATTTATGCGTCTGCTTGACGAGCTGTCCGCCGGTCTTTTGTGCGCGTTCCATGATCAGTACATCTACACCGAGCTCGGCAGCTCGGTAGGCGGCGCACAATCCGGCAGGTCCTGCCCCGATGATTAAGAGTGGTACTGAAATCATGGCAGCACCCCCTTATCGTTTTGCGAACGTACAACCATGCCGGCTTCCAAAGGCTCAACACATACCCGCACATTTGGCACACCGTTCACAATCATCAGACATGAGGAACAGTTTCCAATCGCACAATAAAAGCCACGCGGACGAGCGCTCTTAAAATGGTGACCTAAAACACGTACTCCGGCCGCATGTAAAGCCGAGGCGATTGTATCACCGGACTTACCTACGAGCTCCTGACCGTCGAAGGTGAAAGCGACACTTTCGCCCTCATCAAACTCCAGTATAGGATGCTCCAATATTCTATTACTATCCACAGAACCCCCTCCAGAAAGTGTTAAATCAGAGAATTATTTATTAGATTGTAGCACAGCAAGGAAAGAAATATATCATAACAAACTCTATCAAAGCATCCGTTTCTGACACATCCCTTGGCTTCTTGCATAAACTACAACGACTACATTCAGACAAATTCATAATATTGACAATGATATTTTGCTTTTTAAGATTTTATACAATATACTAATAACGTAAATCATGAGCCCTTAGAAGAAGCAGAGACAGCTCTGAAAGCTGCTTAACAGCCCTAATACACTTTTTCACCAATACTTTCCCTGTCTTGCAGAGAAGAGAGGGAGCTTTTATTTTTAATCTTTTTAATAAATAGTCTTTTAGGAAGACGTGCTACTTATAATTTATGGATTAAACAATACGTTTGATCGAGGGGGACAAACCATTAAAACGTATTGTTTTTTAATAGAACAATAAATATTTATTATGTGGAGGCTTTGAAGTTGAACTACGAGATTTTTTCCAGAGTTGTCTTACCAATCAGTGCACTAGTCACACTACTTGCAGCGTATCTTATTCATCGCGTCGTAAAACGTCAACCAGGCGGCAGCGGAAGGATGGAGGAAATTGCCTCCTTCATCCGTCAAGGAGCTATGGTTTTTCTTTCCCGCGAATATCGATTCATAGTTTTGTTTATCGCAGCAATGTTTATCCTACTGCTGGCCTTGTTAGGTTGGCCCACCGCTATCGCTTTCGTCATTGGTGGTGTCTTTTCAGTATTGGCCGGTTTTTTCGGAATGCGTACAGCTACCTTAGCCAACGTCCGCACCGCCGAAGCGGCTCGTAGCAAAGGTATGCTGGCTGCTCTAAGAATTGCCTTCGGTGGTGGTTCAGTCATGGGACTGTGTGTTGTCGGACTGGGCTTGCTCGGCATCAGCGGCATCGTCCAATTTGCGTCTGACAGCATAGTAGTTGAAGCACTCACCGGCTTCAGCCTAGGTGCTTCTTCAATGGCCTTATTCGGTCGTGTCGGCGGCGGCATTTATACTAAAGCGGCTGACGTCGGAGCCGATCTGGTCGGCAAGCTGGAAGCAGGAATACCTGAAGATGACCCGCGCAACCCGGCCGTTATCGCTGACAACGTCGGCGACAATGTCGGTGATGTCGCCGGTATGGGCAGTGACCTTTTTGAGTCTTATGTCGGATCGATTGTTTCCGCAATAACGCTGGCCGTTACCTTACCCGTTGCCCTAGTCGGAAACAGAATCGCAGCAGTGGCCTATCCTCTCTTATTGAGTGGAGCCGGAGCCCTCTTCTCACTTTTGGGAATCATATTCGTCAGTAAGTTGAATATGAAAAACCCTGCCAAAATCCTTAATGCAGGAACTTACATCAGCAGTTTATTAACTACCTTAGCCGCTTTAGGACTAAGCTACTGGCTATTCGATACACACCAGCACTTTATCGCTATTACCTCAGGCTTGATTGCTGGGGTTTTGATCGGTACAACAACTGAGTATTTCACATCGGCAGATTACAGACCTGTGAAAAACCTAGCCAAAGCCTGCAGAACCGGATCAGCCACTACGATCATTGACGGTTTTGCCATCGGCATGGGTTCATCTTTCGTTCCGATTTTATTAATCGCTGCAGCTATCTTTGCTTCCTATAGAGCAGTTGGTCTTTACGGAGTTGCTTTGGCCGCAGTCGGTATGTTATCCACAGTCGGTATGACGATATCTGTTGATGCTTACGGCCCGATCGCAGACAACGCCGGCGGTATCGCACAGATGTCCGACCTGCCGCATGAAGTTAGAGATATTACGGACAAGCTGGATAGTGTCGGTAATACAACTGCAGCCATAGGAAAAGGCTTTGCCATCGGCTCAGCCACTTTAACAGCTCTGGCTTTATTTGTCTCCTATGCTCAGGTTTCACGCTTAGCAGTTATAGACCTTCTGGATCCTTATTCCATCATCGGTCTCTTTATTGGCGGTGCCTTCCCCTTCCTCTTCTCCGCTTTGACTATGAACTCTGTCGGCAGAGCAGCTTTCCAGATGATTGAGGAAGTGAGACGTCAGTTTAAGAACGAACCCGGTATCATTGCTGGAACGGTATTGCCCGATTACAATCGCTGTATCGAAATCAGCACGAACTCCGCACTCCGCGAAATGATTCTCCCTGGACTACTGGCCGTCTTAGGACCGATCCTAGTTGGACTTCTCTTAGGACCGGTAGCCTTAGGTGGCATGTTGGCCGGCGCTCTGGTAACAGGTGTTGTTCTTGCCATTACCTTATCTAACTCGGGTGGAGCTTGGGACAATGCGAAGAAACATATCGAGGAAGGTCACTGTGGCGGTCCCGGAAGTGACGCGCATAGAGCTGCTGTTGTCGGCGACACCGTAGGCGATCCTTTCAAAGATACCTCCGGACCTTCAATCAACATTTTGATCAAGTTGATGACAATTGTAGCAATGGTGTTTGCGCCATTCTTTTAATAGAGTTATCCTAAAACATAGAGGTATGTTTTGGGACTATTTACTGAAAAACTTAAAGAAATGGGTGCATCGGTTATACCGATCACCCTTTTCGTTGTCCTTTTACACTTTACATTAACCCCTGTTCCAATTGACGATTTATGGCGCTTTATCATAGGCGCCATTCTTATTATTGTTGGTTTAGGGATTTTCTTAGTAGGCGTGGATCTGGGAGCTACACCCATCGGAGATCAAAGCGGAAGTGCTCTTGTCAAAACTAATAATATGCCGCTGCTATTATTCGGCGGTCTTATGTTGGGCTTCATTATCTCCTTTGCTGAACCCGACCTGCATGTTCTTTCTATTCAAGTAGAACAATTTACAGCAAACGCCATTGGCAGGTGGCAGATGGTTTTAGTTGTTTCTCTGGGAGTCGGGGCTATGGTTATGGTCGGCTTCTGGCGTTTAGTAAAGCGCATACGCCTGCGAACAGTGCTCTGGATCACGTATGGCGTGATCTTTTCGCTGGCCTTGTTTAACTCGCCTGAATTTCACGCTTTTGCTTTCGATGCCTCAGGTTCTACAACCGGAGCCATAACCACACCGTTCTTGCTGGCACTGGCAGCTGGTATCGCCGGCCTATATGAAGGCGAAGCCGAAGATGCCAGGGACAGGTACGGCATGGTTGGTCTAGCTTCCGCCGGGGCCATTCTGGCGATGTTGCTGCAAGGAGTTATCAACTCTCCAACGTCTTATCAAGAGATTGGGGTAGCCCAAAATCTTGCTCCGGCTTCCTTTTTACAACCCTTTACAGAAACGATTGGCGGCGTCCTCTTCGATTCTCTATTCAGCATTGCTCCTTTGGCAATTGTTTTCATTATTTTTCAGTTTGCAGTCTTAAAGCTCAAGCGTCGAAGCGCTTCCAGAATAATGATCGGACTGCTTTACTGTTACATCGGGCTCAGCCTTTTCATGATCGGCGCCAGTGGCGGCTTTATGAGAGTCGGTCGCTATATCGCTTCTCAATTAGTTTTGGAACATCATCCCCTGGTCACGATTATGGCCGGGTTTTTCCTAGGCATGCTTACTGTAATCGCTGAACCTGCTGTGCACGTGCTTGCTGATTCTGTTGAAGACAGCACAGGCGGCACTGTTCCGAGAAAGCTGACCTTACTGTCACTCGCGATCGGTGTCGCTTTCTCTATCGCGCTCGCCATGATTAGAGTTTATGTAGATGGCCTGATGCTCTGGCACATTCTTCTGCCCGCCTACATTATTATCATGATCATGAGTTATTTCACACCGGATCTTTTTATCGGCATAGCTTTCGACGCCGGTGGTGTAGCTTCCGGTCCCATGGCAGCTACATTTATACTCGCTTTTGCTCAAGGAGCTGCGGGCTCTCATGCGACGGCCAACGTCTTAATCGACGGTTTCGGTGTAGTCGCTCTGGTCGCCATGACTCCCCTCATAACAATCCAAACTATGGGCCTGATTTATAAACATAGACACAAAAAAGTTCAGAAAGCTACTTCCAATGAAGATGCCGACTAAGGCTCTCGTTTTTTCAGCATGCAGGAGGATTCTATGACCAAGCACTCCATTTTAGACTTAAGTAATAGAGCAATGTTGCTTCTAATCGTCCCCCACGGTAGGGCTGAAGACATTGCCCACTACGCACTGGCTGAAGGGGCTTCCGGAGTCACTGCCTTCCCCGGACACGGGACAGTGCCTAAGCGCCTTTTGCGCGCTTTAGGTTTAGACGAAGTTCGCCGCGAACTAGTTGTCATAATCCTTCCGGAACTGGAAGCAGCCTCCGATCTTCTAGAAAAAATCAAGCTGGCAGGACATTTGGAGAAAAATGTTTTCAGTATCGCTTTCATTCAGCCGCTATTGGATTTGAATGAAAACGGTCAGCTGAATCTTGAGCAAGACATAAGTCCTTCAAAAGCTGATTACCGCTCCTTGCTAGTAATAGTAGACAGAGGAGAAGGCACAACCGTCGTCGATATCGCCCGACAAAACGGAGCTGTCGGAGCCACGATTATAGAAGCTATGGGCAGTGCCGATCACAGTGCACAAGTCTTCGATTTCGAGATTAATCCGCGCAAGGATTTGGTTTTACTGGTGACTGATAAGGAAAAAGCCGAAACCATACAGCAAGTCCTCCTTGACGCTCTGCGCAGCAGCACCCCGGGCAGAGGCATAAGCTTTATGCTGAACGTGACTGAAACTCTTGGTATCAAAGGATTAGGGGATGAAACCGCTTTGTTAGGTGGTAGCTGGACCGCGCCCACACCCAGTCCTCATACTGCTCTTTTCATCTTGGTAAATCGCCCCAAAACCAAAAAGCTTATCAGGACTTGCGAAGCCGCAAGCAGCGCGGGAGCCACGATTATTCACGGTCGCGGCATCAAAAAAGCTAAAGTCGGCAGTGTGTTTTTCAAGGAAAGTTTTGATGTTGAACGCAATTTAGTTTTGATGCTAATAAAGGAAGAGCAAGAGCAGACCATCCTCCGTGCTTTGCGAGATTTAAACGAGACGGACACTGAGTGCGCACTATCTGTAACAGCAACTGACGCCATCAATTTCCAGAAATTTTCAGACTAAGTCAAGATCTGTGCCTGGCACGAAAATGAACCTGGCACGAAAATGAACTTAATCTTCTTCGTCGAAGTAGCCTTCTTCTTCCATCTGCAGATTAACTTCGATCCGCACTAAGGACCTGCGCAAGAGCATTTGGAGTCGGCCGAGTTGGGCGTCGTCCATCTTTTCACTCAAAGCTTCTTCAGCTTCTCGGAGATCCCTTTCAGCGCGTTCACGATCAATCTCTTCGGGCATCTGAGCAATCGTGGTAAAAATATCGACTGAATCCTGATCGATCTCGGCCATGCCGCCAAAGACAGCGAGCTTCTTCTCCGTGCCGTTATTGATTACCCGGAGAATGCCGTCGCCTAAGGTCACAGACAACGGTTCGTGTCCCGGCATGATACCCATATTGCCGTCGCTGGCTACCATGACGAGCATATCCGCATCCTCGACAAATTTAACTCCCCTAGGAGTAGTGATGGTCATGGTCAGCTTTTTGCCTTTTTTCTTTGTCTTCTCAGCCATATTAAACCTTAAGATTTTTTGTATCGTTCGAGCACATCTTCAATCGAGCCTGCGTTAAGGAAAAAGCCCTCCGGCACGTCATCATATTTACCTTCAAGAATCTCCCTAAAGCCATGCACTGTCTCATCGATTGACACGTGTTTTCCGGGAATAGAGGTAAACTTCTCGGCAACTATGAAAGGTTGCGACAGGAAACGCTGGATTTTCCTAGCCCTGCCGACGACCTGTTTATCTTCCTCGGACAATTCATCGATACCCAGAATAGAGACGATGTCTTGCAAGTCCTTGTAGCGTTGCAAAATATTCTGCACAGCCTGAGCCACACGGTAGTGTTCACGTCCCACGACGCTTTCTTCCAAAATCCGCGAAGAGGATTCCAAAGGATCGACTGCGGGATAGATTCCCTGTTCAACAATTGAGCGAGACAAAATTGTAACCGCATCAAGGTGTGCGAATACAGTCGCTGTCGCCGGGTCCGTGAGGTCGTCCGCGGGAACATAGACCGCCTGCACTGAGGTGATTGAACCTGTCTTTGTAGATGTGATCCGCTCCTCCAGCATTCCTATCTCTGTAGCCAACGTTGGTTGGTAGCCGACAGCACTTGGCGTACGGCCGAGCAGAGCGGAAACTTCAGATCCGGCTTGAACAAAACGATAAATATTATCAATAAAAAGTAAAATATCTTGATGCTCGGTGTCGCGGAAATATTCCGCCATCGTCAAAGCGGTCAAAGCAACACGCATCCTGACTCCCGGCGGCTCGTTCATCTGCCCAAAAACTAGAGCAGTCTTGTCGATAACGCCTGACTCCATCATCTCATAGTAAAGATCGTTACCTTCACGCGTTCTTTCACCTACACCGGCGAAGACTGAGAAGCCTCCGTGCTCCTGAGCTATGCTGTCTATCAGCTCCATGATCAAGACAGTCTTGCCGACACCGGCACCACCGAACAAGCCAATTTTTCCTCCTCTGGGGAAAGGGCAAAGCAGGTCGATGGCTTTTATGCCTGTCTCCAGCATTTCGGGCTCAGCCTGTTGATCAACAAAGGCCGGCGGATCCCGATGAATAGGCCAGTACTCTTCAGCTTCAATCTCCGGCTTATTATCGATAGGCTTACCCAGAATATTGACCATGCGGCCCAGAACCTCGCGGCCAATCGGAACTGTAATCGGCGCACCTGTGTCAACAACTTCGGCACCTCGCTTGAGTCCTTCCGTCGGGTGCATGGACACGCAGCGTACAGTATTATCTCCGGTATGCTGCATAACTTCCAGCACAACAGTGTCGTCGCCTAGTTTTACCTCTAGGGCATTGTATAAAAGAGGTAAGTCACCTTCAAAGCGGACGTCAATAACCGACCCGATTATCTGAATAATTGCTCCAATATTTTTCTCTGCCATTTATTTTTCCTTTGTCATAATTGTTCTGCTGCCTACTATTTCATTCAGCTCTTGAGTAATCTCAGCCTGACGTTGACGATTGTAACTGTGAGTCAAGTCTTCCATGATTTCATCAGCGTTCTTGCCTGCAGCATCCATACTGACCATGCGCGCAGCTTGTTCGCTGGTATGAGCTTCCGAGAAAGCTCTAAAGATATACATATGCAGGTACAGCGGTATCAACTCTTCAATGTATGTCTTAAGGTCCGGTTCGTAGATCTTCTCATCAAGGTAATTATCGTAATAATAATCATCGTCATCTTCAGCACCGTTGCTGATTGGGAGTACCTTTTTTATTACCGGTTCATAAGAGAGCACATTTTTAAAAACCGTATACCCCACACAAATTTCATCAACTTCACCAGCCAAATACAAGTCTGTGGCCCATTCGGCCAAACTCTGAGAAGCGTAGTAAATCTGGGCATCAGCAACGTCGACAACGGCTCTTATGATATTTTTCCCGTTTCGCCTAAAAAACTCGTTACCAATTGAGCCGACGATCAAGAGCTTCTCGTTCTCGACATCCTTTAAATGCTCCAAGACAAATTTATTAATATTTGAGTTGTAGCCACCCGACAGTCCCCTGTCACTGGTGAAAATCATGTAAAGCGAATTGCGGACTTCTCGTTTTTTGAAAACCTCAATCGATCTGGACTCTTCTCTACTGGCCAAATCATCGATAATTTTCTGCAGGCCCTCCTGCATCGGAACCAATCCTTCCAGCTGAGCTCTCGCCTTCTGCAGCTTGGTTGACGACACCATATACATGGCGCGGATCAACTGCTCGACGGAAGTAACATTCGCAATTCTTTCTTTTATGCTCCTGAGTGAACTCACACTAACTCCTAATTCTGATCAAATTCGGCTTTGACTTCATCAATCAATTGCTCAATACGTTCGCTCATCTCCTCGGAAATTTCACCACTTTCTCTGATCTCTGCCTTCAAATCAGGGGCATGAGCATCCACGTGAGTGATGAATTCCCTTTGGAAATTTCTAACCTGTCCCAATCTGACATCAGTCAAATGTCTGCGATTAAGAGCAAAGAGGATCAAAATTTGATCTTCTATCGATATGGGCGAATACTGCGGTTGTTTCAGCACTTCCGTAATGCGGTCACCGTGATCTAAACGGTCGATTGTATCTTGAGTTAAGTCGGAACCGAATTGTGAGAAAGCTGCGACTTCCTTGTACTGGGCGTATTCAATTCTCAGAGGTCCGGCAATCTTCTTCATAGCCGCTACCTGTGCTGATCCTCCGACACGAGAGACTGACAGGCCGGGGTTAATAGCCGGACGGATACCACTGTTGAACAGATCGGTTTCCAGATAGATCTGTCCGTCGGTTATGGAGATAACGTTCGTCGGGATATATGCAGAAATATCTCCTTCTTGGGTCTCCACGATGGGCAAAGCGGTTATAGTTCCGCCGCCGTAATCTTCGCTCAGGCTGGCCGCACGCTCCAACAATCTGGAGTGCAGGTAGAAGACGTCTCCCGGATAGGCTTCGCGTCCCGGAGGACGTCCGAGAAGGAGACTGATGGCGCGATAGGAAACAGCATGCTTGGACAAATCGTCGTAAACAATCAAGACATCCTTGCCTTGATACATCCACTCTTCAGCGATGGCACAACCTGCATAAGGAGCGATATATTGCATTGGTGCGGATTCATTAGCGGTAGAGAGGACCACTGTGGTGTAATCCATAGCTCCGGAATCTTGTAACACCTTAACAATGCGAGCAACAGTAGAAGCTTTTTGACCGATACCGACATAGACACAATAAACATCCTTATCTTTTTGATTGAGGAATGTGTCGATGGCGATTGCAGTTTTACCCGTCTGACGATCACCGATAATAAGCTCTCTTTGCCCTTTGCCAATCGGCACTAGGGCGTCAATAGCCTTGATTCCGGTTTCAAGCGGACGGTTAACTTCTTGGCGCATAATAACGCTTGGAGCCGGACTCTCAATGTCACGATATGTGTCAGTTTCAATCTCTCCGAGGCTATCTATCGGTTCTCCCAAGGCGTTAACAACTCGGCCCAACATGCAATCACCTACCGGGACCGCCGTCATTCGGCCTGTCATGCGCACCGGGTCACCTTCTACTATCCCGGCATCCGATCCCATAATAACAACGCCTATGGTGTCTTCCTCCAGGTTCAAAGCCATGCCAATAGTGCCGTTGGCAAATTCAAGCAACTCGCCACTTTTGGCGTTTTGTAGGCCATACACCTGGGCGATGCCGTCACCGACCTGTATGACAGTACCGGCTTCAGCATAATCCAATTTGGTCGAAAACGACTCAATCTGTCGTTTAATAACATTAATTGTTTCGTCAGGTTTTGGCATTAAAGATTCCCTCTCTTTAAACGTTTCTTCATTTCATTCAACTGAGTTCTGACAGTGCCGTCAAAAATATGTCCCTCCACGAGAACATAAAATCCGGCAATAACCTCCGGGTCGATCTCGCTGACTAAGCTGACCTCCAGATCAAGGTGTTTCGATAGCAAAACCTCGAGCGAAGAGATCTGTTCTTCCTCTAAGCCCAGAGCGGAAACAACCCTCGCTTTGATCCTGCCAAAATGTCTGTTAACTAATTCAATATAATCAGACAAAGCTGAAACGATAATATTTTCGCGTCTCTTCTGTAGCATAAGGAAAAGAAAATCCAAGAGACGTGGAGCTATCTCCGGAAAGGCTTCCTGAAAAAATACTTCTTTCTGTCTCTTCTCAATTCCCGGATGATTCAGATAAGCCTGCACGTCGTCCTTGTCCAGCTCGTCCCTCACAAAGATGACCTGCTCTAGATCCCGCTCCAAAGAATCGTTTTCTTCAGAAACTCGGAAAAGAGCTCTTGCATAGCGCTCACTTACCTGCGCCATTGTGATTCCTCCAACTGAGATCGTACCTGCTCGAAGAGTTCATTCTGCTCCGTTTCGTCGATAGTGCCGATTAGATATTTCTCAGCCATCAACGTAGCCATCTCGATGATATAGGAACGGATTTCCATTTCATTACGTTCTTTGTCCAACTCAATCGTGGCCAGAGCATTCTGCTTTATCCGCTGTGCTTCTGCGTTAGCCTCATGCAGGATCAGTTCCTCTCTCTCGCCGGCTCTGGCTCGGGCTTCAGCAAAGATCTGTTCTGCTTCCTGCTGGATATTGTCGATTTTAGCCTCATATTCGGCTATCAGCTCATTAGCACGAGCCATCTCGGTATCCGCAGCGGCAATATTTTCCTTGATTTTCTCCCTGCGCTTGGCCATAAAGTTCTTGACGGGCTTATATAAAAGCCGGCCCAAGATCACAGCCAAAACAATTGCATTTAAAAGTTGAATGGCAATCTGAATCAGAGTTTGTTGGTCCAGAGCAAACAATCTGCCCTCAGGAACCGTCTGAGCCATAATAGTAAAAATACTGTACAAGCTACTACCTCCTTTCAGTAACTGCCATCAATGTTTCTGATCTCCGCCATTGCTTAGCTGACAAAATTGACGAAGATGTCAACCAAGGGGTTGGCAAAGAGCATGACAATTGAAATCAGAAGACCGTAGATACCGGATGTTTCAGCCATGGCCAAACCGACAAACATTGTTGTACGGATATCTCCTGTAGCTTCCGGTTGTCTGGCGATAGATTCAATCGCTTGCGAAACAATTTTCGCCTGTCCAAAAGTTGTAAACAGACCGTTCAGAAGTGCGATCGCAGATGCGATATGGGCCACACTGATAATTACTGATAATCCTTCTATTGCGTTCATACATACCTCCATGTATTGTTATTGCTTAATTTATTTATTTTCTAAAAATCAACATTAAAAACCTAATCGTCCGCCGCCATTTTCACATACATCAAACTCAATATTACGAAAATATATGTTTGGATGAAACCGAAGATTACATCAAAGAAAGCGTGGAGCACGGCAGGAACGCCAAACTGCACGAAGATCGGTGTCAAAGCGTAATAAAGAGTCAAGATTATAGTCCCCGATAGGACGTTTCCAAAAAGACGGAAACTGAGAGCGACGGGTTTCGCCAACTCTCCGATCAGGTTCATCGGGAAAAAGATAAATATGGGTTCAAATAGCGATTTAATATACGCAGCTTTGCGGTTTTTCACGCCTGCATAAATCATGATACAAAAGCTGGCTAGAGCCAAAGCAAAAGTTGTAGCCCAGTCTGCCGTCGGAGCTCGCAAACCAAAGACACTGAAAAGACTGGAAGACAAGATGAGGACAAAAACCATGAAAAACCAAGGAGCATAATTGGCATGCTTTTTGCCGATTGAACTTACAACGAAGTTATCAAAGATTTCTACAGCCGCTTCAGTAACATTCTGGAAACCTGTGGGTATAGTCTGAAATTTTCGTAATTTAATGCGCACAAGAACAGCAACAGCTATCAGGATTGCCATGATGATCCAAGTATTGACAATTGTCTCTGTAATCCAGATCTCAATACCTGCGATTTCTATGACACCATAATTACGAATATTAATCACGTTTAACTATCCTCTGTTCCTTGCACTTCAGGGTTCTTAACTGTTTTGTTCGCTATATAAATTGCGGGATGAAAGGCAATTATGCCTATAGCGGCTCCCCATAAATTAATCTGCGGCACCAGGGCAGCGATAAGTAGTATAGCTACTGCCAGCCCCAGCCTGATAAAGGCTTGAGCATTGACATATCTGCCAACATCTTTTGCTTCCATCTTCAGCGCTCTTGTCACTGTGCGTTTAACTAGTAATACCCTAGCCACACTCCCCGCTGTGCCGATTAGAACACCTAGCGCAAAGGGCAGAAAGTCTAGCGAACGATAAAAAATCAAAGCTCCTACAATTGCTAAGATTGCGATAATCAAAATAATTATTATCATTTTTTTACTAATGTCAGATTCCATTATCCTATCCTAGCTAAAACAAGCAAAATTGTCGATTTTAAATTTCCTATTTACTAAATCTTTTAGAAATTCTATAGATATAGTAAAGCGCTACTAAAACTCCCAGAAGAGAAAACAAGAGCAATAGCCAGGGATCAGTTCCCAGCCGCCTGTCAAGAAATCTTCCAATCAGCACGCCCAAAAGCACTGAAACAGCTATCGTGAAGCCGATTTGGGTGAAGTAGGCGAGCGACGACCAGCCATTACTGTGCGAGCTCTCCGCTACCACTTTCTCTTCAATAGGAGGAGGCGCAGAAATCTCCAATTCCTCCAATATAAATTCTTCAGGTTTGTCGTCAGATGAAGCACCTTTGATAGGCTCATGACTCATAACATTCTCCTCTCTTAACCGAGAATTGTTCAGGTCTCCAGTCCTGCAAAAATTCTTCTTGACTCAGCAATTTACCGCGAAATCAGAATGGTTTTTCTCCTATATCTTACAGGATACCTTCCGAACAACTGTGTCGTTCGCGATTGAGTTACCATTCTAACGTTATTTTTCTTGAAACTCTAGCAAAATCCTAGCCTTTTTAAGTAAAAAGCTGAAACTGCAGAGCCGGCTTATGGCCCGACATAATATTGACGAACAGCATAAGCAAGTGCCAATGCAATCTTCTGCTGACCCTCAGCTGAGCTGATTTCATTTCTATCTGCTTCGTTGCTGAGATAGCCCGGAACAACAGATACGGAGGTCAGATTATTCAAACGCAATACGGCCATGTCCATCTGCTCAATGCGCGGTTCCGCATCAGCGGCCAACCCAGGCGTCTGATGCTGCAGATGTCCGTATAGCAGCCAAGCCAGCTCCTGCCGGCTCTGACTGTCGATCATCGTATAATTCGGTGCTAACGTATTCGGATCTAGGCCTTCTACGTAGCTGTTGTTGGTTTCCGCTACGAAATCCCGATCCATTATGCGGATCTCTGCTCCGGACATACTAACATCATTATCATGATTAAGTGAAATGTTGATAAAAGCAATATCATCGTACTGAGCTTGGATATCGTAGATCAGCCGTAGACGCGCTGCTGTACCGATTCCACCAAATAAACCGCGTCCGCCTGAATCAGCGTTGTTTTGGTTTATACGCATGACATCCGCCATTTGTAGACGCAGATCCTCTATCAGTTGCACCTCATAATTGGCTTCTTCAGCTTCTTGAGCATAGCGTTCTAACACTGTGTCTGCAGTCAGTGCAGCCACGTAAAAGAAAGAATTCTCGGTGTCGCTGCTACGCGTCATAATCACTTCGGCTCCCATTTCGACTAGGTAACGTTCTGCCAGTTTGGCAATCTGGAGCACAATATCTTTCTCCGCCAGCACCCCGCTATCCGTGACAAAGGTAGCGCCCGTTGAGCTGCCTCCGAACGAAGGATCTAATATGACCGTTATTCCGTTTAGGGGTTTGGTTTCGTTTTGGAGTGTAGCGTAATAGTCGAAATCCACGCTATGCAAGTCCGGAACTGCTGATTCTTGAGGCCACAAGCGTAGTTGCTGCTCTTCACTCTCCGGAAGCAAGGCCGGGTCGTTTGCTTGGATGGGTAAAGGTAAAATGGGCGGTTCACTTGCTGCTTCAGCTGTAATTTCCGGTTCTTTGACCGCTTCCTCAGATTGACTAGGCTTTGTTTCCTGATCCTGAGAGCTTTCTTCCGGCACCTTCTCGTCCGGATCAGTGCGATTGGGTGCTCCTAGATTACGCGACGCTTCTCGCTCCTGTGCGAAGCGATCCGCTCCGCCGATCGGAGGGTTCAAGACACCGAAAAAGGACAATATCAGCAGAAATACTGATATAAAAACAAAAACAAAGACAATACGAGCGCTTTGCTGGCGACGCACAGATCAGTCCCCCTTGCTATCCTTATCCAGCGAATAGATCAGAGCAAGCAGCTCGTCAGCGTAGCGATTAATTTCTTCAATATCATCGCTTTCCAACATGACTCGAACTAATGGCTCTGTTCCGGAGGGTCTGATTAGGACGCGGCCTGCCTTTCCTAATGCATCTTCAACTTCTTTAATTTTCTTGCTGAGTTTGCTGTGGGCCATGATTTTCTTCTTGGCTGCTTCGCTGCTTACAGTAGCGTTTTTCAAAACCTGAGGACATATCTTCACAGCCAGCCTGGCCTCTTCCAGTTTTTGTCCGTTTTTCTGAAGAGCCTTGAGTAGCTGCAAAGCTGAAAGGATGCCGTCACCGGTACTGGAGTGATCCGATAATATGATGTGGCCGCTTTGCTCGCCGCCAAGGTTGAAATCACCCTCAACCATTCGCTCCATGACATAGCGGTCTCCCACTTGAGTGCGCTCGAGCACTATGCCGCTAGCTTCGGTCATCTGATCTAGACCGAAATTACTCATGACTGTGGCCACGACGGTGTTTTTCTTGAGCTTGCCGGCTTTTTTCAAAGCTAAAGCAAGGATGGCCATGATGACGTCGCCGTCACAAATATGCCCATGCGCATCGACAGCCATAACGCGATCCGCATCACCGTCAAAGGCGAAACCAATATCCAGCTCCTTGTCCTTGACCATTTCAATCAGTTTATCCAGGTGCATCGAGCCGCAATCTCGATTGATATTGTAGCCGTCTGGTTCCACACCGATTACATGAACTTCGGCATTCAAATCACGGAAAAGGCGCGGTGCAATTTCATAACTGGCACCATTAGCACAATCCAGCCCCACACGTAAGCCGTTGAGATCCAGACCGGAAATCTCTTCCAGATGTTCGCGATAAAAATCAAGGGCATCCGTTGCCTCGATTTTGCGACCGACTTCTTCGCCACAGGGGCGCGAATGGCCTTTTTCGCGATATTTTTTTACATATTTTTCTATGAGATCTTCCGTCGCATCATCCAGTTTGAAGCCGTCGCCACCGAAGAGTTTAATACCATTGAATTCAAAGCTGTTATGAGAAGCAGAGATGACGACGCCGGCATCTGCGCCGTAATGTCGCACTAGCCAGGCAACGGCAGGAGTAGGCACGACGCCACACTCTATCGCATCAGCTCCGGCAGAACAAAGTCCTGCAACCAAAGCTGAAGCCAGCATGCCACAGGATACTCGGGTATCCTCTCCAACAACTACGCGTGGTCTGCCCGCACTTCTGTCCGTAAGGACATGGGCAGCTGCATAGCCCAATTTGAAAACCAAATCCGGAGTTAAGTCTTTGTTCGCAACACCACGAACACCATCTGTGCCAAATAATCTAGCCATTATTTCCTCTTAATTGTATTTTAGGGTTGAAGCTCATATACATTGACGCGCACTGAACCGGGCAATACGGTTTCAGTTTGCGTATATAACAGAGTATCAGTTTCAATCTCGACAGGTAATTCTATCACACCTATCTGATTTACATTGCTGACGTCTATATAAGCGGTAAGATCCGTAACAGAAATATCATTCAAAACCTCTGAACGGCCTCGTAAAACAAGTTGAATATCGTTAACCGGATAGCCTTGGATACCGAAACCTTGCTCTGTGGCAGTTTCGACACCATGGAAGGTCAGTGGGACGCTGAACTGAGTGCTTGTCACCGGGTCAATCGTAACCTGGACATAGAGCCAGATGAAGAAAGCTAAGATAAAAGAAAATATTGCTAGTCCAAAACGCTGTTGTCTGGGCAAATCACTGCGGCCGAAAAGCTTACGGCGCGGACGGCTTTTCTGTTCTTCTGAACTGTCTTTGATAAAGAGATCATGGAGCCATTCTCTGAAACTGCGTTTCTCTCCGCTGCCTTCAGGCAGAAGCAGGCGATACAGTTGGCTACGTAGGGCATCCGCATTGGACAGCTCGAACAAGCGGCCGTCAACGGCCAGACTAATGGTGCCTCTTTCCTCAGAAACCACTACAGCGATCGCATCCCCCAATTCACTAGCTCCCACAGCTGCACGGTGTCTGGTTCCAAATTCGTGGCGCAGATGGTAGGCATCCGACAACGGAACGTGAATGCGAGCTGCTGCTATGCGTCCTTCCCGAATCAAAACGGCTCCGTCGTGCAAGGGCGATCCCGTATAAAAAATTTGCTTGAGTAAAGTAGTAGAGACGTTAGAGTCTACCCTGACTGCGTTCTCTTGCGCTTGTAGCTCGCCCATGCGTGTCGTGCGTTCGATTATGATAAGGGCGCCGGTTCTGGTTTTGCTCATTGACTCACAGGCAGATACGATGGACTCAATCATTTGCCGCGTAGCAGTATCAACCGCGTTCTCTCTATCCTTGGGCGAAAAAACCTTGACCAAGCGGTTACGCCCCAGCTTCTCTAAAGTCTTACGCAGCTCCGGCTGGAAGATAATCAAAAGGGCGATCGCCAAGATAGAGATAGTATTGTTAAAAATAAAGCTGATAGTGTTCAGTCCGAGAATGCTGGTCACGATCGCAAAGGCGATAATAAGAAGAATACCCCTTAAAAGTTGCCAGGCTCTGGAATCACGAAATAATTTAAGGATAAAGTAAAAAACGAGGCTGGTAATCAAAATATCAACAGCCGAAATAAACATATCGAGCGGCCCACCAAGAAAGAGCAGACCATCAGCTATGCTCTGCCAGAGACCGCTAAAGAAATCACCTATTCCGGAAAAAAAGCTCGGCAATTAATCCCCCTGTGCTCAATAATGCTCTCGCATCCTAAAGAGCTGTGACACCCGCCAAGTTTAATTAGATTCAGGTGGCGAGCACCTTTTATATAATGTTAATCATTATAGCAAAGCTGGCCGCAGTAAGAAAGATCAGAGAACATTTCGCATGCGACAATATATTCTCTGATCTAGTATTACTGAACTTTTATTTACTGCTCTGCGTTTATTTATGCAGAATCGGGCTGAGCCGCTTGTAAAGAATGCCGACAACCAATGACACTGCGGCACCCTTCAAGATGTTAAAGGGTACAAAGGCAAAAACGATCAAGCTGCGCAGATCCGTAACGAAGGTGTTTCCGGTGGCGCGTGCCATGCCGACTAAACCTTCCTGAGTGAAGCCCATCACACTGATATAGAACGGGATCGTAAAATAATAGTTGATGAGGGCTCCAGATATGGTCAGCGCTATAGTAGCGGCAACTAATGAAATGATGGCCCCTGCACGCGTCTTCCTATATTTGTAAATCAAGCCTGCGGTGGCGACAAAGATGCTCCCCATCAGGAAATTGGCCAACTCCCCGACCATCATCGTGTGACTTGCCGGAAGGTGCGCAATGTTTTTGATTAATTGAATCAGAATACCGGCCAAGGGTCCCATTGAAAATGCGCCCAATAAAGCCGGAATATCGCCAAAGTCGAACTTCAGAAATACAGGGAAAATCGGAACTGAAAATTCCAGATACATCAGAACAATGGCAACTGCTGACAGTATGCCGATTTTTGTGATCCATACGATCCGTCTGTGTGAAGCGGAGTGTTTCTTTCGCGCAAGTTCCCTTTTACCTGCAGCGTTCTCCGCCAGTGCTACTTTCTCATTACTTAAATTTTGCATTTTACTACCTCTCTTCTTGAGGCATAAAAAACGCCCCAAAAATGGGGCTTCCTTGCTAAAAGCAAATTTCCTCACATCCCGACTATACGGTCGGCTGGGGGTTCACACCCCATCATCCACGAAGGTCGCGGGCTCATCTCTCGTAAAGAGCATCACCGCCGGTAGGGACTCTCACCCTGCCCCGGAAAAATATATTTACAAAAATTACTATACACCAGACTATAGCTTCTAACAAGCAGCGCCGGTGTGTTGCCTACTAAATAGTGTGTCTGGCTACTGATATGTGCGCCAGAATGTCTTCAGGTAAGAGCGAGCGAGCATTCTCGCGCTCGTCGAGGGCGATATCTGCAGCCAAACCATGTAGATAGACTGAGAGCAAGACTGCCTTATAGCTATCTCTGAGGACAGCCATATTGCCGACAATCATACCGCTCAAGACATCGCCGGAACCGGCCTTGGCCATACCTGCATTTCCTGATTCATTGATAAAGACTGCGCCGTCAGGGAAGGCCACAACTGTAGCTGTCCCCTTAAGAACAACGATAGCGGGCATCTTGCGAGCAAGGCTACGGGCTGCACTAACTCGGTCTTCTTGTAGAACTGTACTCAGCTCCGGAGCGAGACGCTCGAACTCTCCAGGGTGCGGTGTCAGCACGATCGGCTCCAGAGCATTCTCCTGTCTTCTGCGCAGCAAGTCGTCCAGATCTGACATCTTCGCCAAAGTATTGAGGCCGTCGGCATCGATCAGAAGTCTTTGTTCATTAGGTATCAAGCTCTTGAGAGCTTTGGGGATCCATTGGGCATCTCCTGCTCCCATACCAATAGCGATTGCGTCCATCGGTCCCGGTAGGTCGCGTTTTCTCGACTCCCCTTCAGGTACCGCCGAATAAAGTGCGGACGGAATGGCTTCGGCCAGCAGCGGGATAATGGCTTCAGGTGCCCGCACCATCGTATAACCTGCTCCTGAACGGGCACAGGCTTCGATAGATAAAAGCATAGCTCCGGGCATGTTTTCCGAGCCTCCTATCAAGAGGGCTCTGCCGTTGTCCCCCTTATGGGCATCTTCCGCCGGTTCTAGATCCAAAGAAGAAGCGAGTCCGGCATCCAAGATGTAAGCAGGATCTCCCTTAAGCTGCAGATCAACAAAATCGTCGTTCATGCCGAGGCTTTCCAGCCAGATTTCTCCCGAATAAAGACAGCCGGGATGCGTAATCAAACCCAGCTTCACCCGTCCGAAAGTGACAGTCAGATCAGCTTCTATTGTCAGGGAAATGACTTGCCCGGTATCAGCGACCATGCCGCTAGGAAGATCACAAGCGACAACAATGGAACCGGCCTGCTGTAGTTCTGCCATTAGGGCAAAAACGTGAACTACTTCAGAATCCAATTCTCTCTGAGCCTCAAAGCCGCTGCCGAAGACGGCATCCACAATCACAGGAACGGAATCTGTTGGGACTGTTGTGAGGTCTCTGATGGTCTCTCCGCCCAGTTCAGTCCAAGCTGCTACATTAACTGCCGCATCAGCTTGAGGCGCTTCACCGGAGCTACTGTCTACAACTGCGACTTTCAGACCTTCAGCCAACAAATGGCGAGCGGCCACATAGCCGTCACCGCCATTTTGACCTTTTCCGGCAAAAACTAAACAATCGTATACAGCAGCCTGCATTTCCGTTTCAACGCTAAGGACAGCATCTGCTACCGCCTTGCCTGCGTTTTCCATCAAAACAATTGAGGGAAGGCCTGTCACTTTTGAATAAGCTCTGTCCAGCAACTGCTGTTCAGCTCTTGTCACTAAACGATATGCGCCCTGCATTTGCCCACCTCCGAAATGTTCAATAAATGCTGCTGTATACGATTGTTATTTGCTTATGTTTTGCTTAAATGTGTTTGTCGAGTAACTCGGCCAGTTCGCCTTGAGAACGGGCTCCGACTACGCGCTCAACCACTGCGCCATTTTTAAAAATGACTAGAGTGGGGATACTCATAATCCCGTATTGCTGTGCTAAATCTTGCTCCTCGTCGACGTTGACTTTGCCGACTCCGGCACGTCCTTCGAAATCTTCAGCCAAGGCTTCTACGATCGGTCCCACCATGCGACAGGGTCCACACCAGCTAGCCCAGAAATCAACCAATACAGGCTGCTCATTTTCCAGAACGGTTTCTTTGAAATTAGATTTTGTCAATGTTAGTGTCATAATGATTCTCCTTCACTTTTGAAATAACTGCGATTACTTTTAAGTAAATTACTTCGCTTTTTTCCAATACATGATAATAATTTATTCGTACTTTTCACAATTTAGTGTCTAAAGTTACCTTCAAAATTTCCGGACAAAAATATACCCAAAAATTCGCTCTGCGCCTTGTCTATTTTGCGTCACGAAAAATTGTAGATTTTGCTTAGATAAATTCTTGCAAAAGCGAGCCCGGGGGCACTACTGATGGCGACACGGCAGGAAGCTGCTCGCAGATCCAGACTAGGCGCGACGCATCTTGGACTGCCTCACGCAGATTGGAGTGCCCGTCAGTACTTCTGGTATATGATGACGAGCCTAAGGTGCCGTCAAAGAAACGTTCCAGTGATTCGTTAATTTTCTGGCGTGCTAACGGGGCGATCACGGTAAACTCGTAGGGCAATAGTGAATTGATGTAGTAATCGGCAGCGGCCAAATAGCGGGGGATAAAGTCTTTCTCAGCCCGTTCGACCATGGGCCAGTAATCGATGGTATCCATGGCAGAGGAACCGCGTTGATTAACGTCACGGCTGATCCGACGCAAGAGACGAATATCGCTGTTAGAAATCATTCTGGCGTCTGATAAAACGCGTCCGTGCGGCATAATGAAGTAGCTTAAGCGAGCCTCCTCCGGCACATGCGAAGTAACCGTTTCACTGAGACCGTGCAGACCTTCAATGATCACCACATCTCCTTGATTCAGCTTGATTCGCTTGTGTTCCTCATACTGTCTGCGTCTAGCTGCGAAGTGAAATGTCGGAATAGGAGCTTCGCCGACCTGAAAGAGACGTTCGAGAGTTTCGCCTAACAATTCCAGATCGAGCGTATCGATACTTTCGTAATCAGGACGACCTTCTTCATCGTAGCGCAGGTCCTGCTCTCGGTAGAAATCATCTAGTTCAATCGCTACAGTGTGCCTGCCGTTTTGAATTAGTTTCTGCGACAAGAGTCTGGAGGAAGTGGTTTTCCCGGAGGAAGTTGGTCCGGAGACAAAGATTGCGCGGATATTCTTGTCAGCTAATACTTTTTCGGCAAAAATATCTACCTGATCAGAAAATAATTGCTCAGATTCGCGGACGAACTTGGGGTATTTACTGCTACCCAACTGATCTTCGAGGTCGTCGACTGTTAATATTATTAGTTCAGAAATTGTGGCCACAGATTCGTCCTTTCTAAATCTTAGCTGTAAAAAATATTATCTTGAAAATGATTGGATAAGGCTATTCGCCGCTACCGTCGTCGCCTGCGCTGCCGTCGTCGCCACCACCTGCGGAGTCACCGCCTGTATCAGCTGGAGGAGCAGGGGGGTCGGTTG
>DIRG01000088.1:12120-16689 GCA_002427475.1 Mageeibacillus sp. UBA5442 | reverse complement strand
CGGTTGCTGCTGGGGGTTCTGTCGAATTAGGATCTGATGTCGGCTCCACTTCCGCAGGATCGGTCGCATCGGTATCACCCTCCCCGTCTTCGTTATCACTATCGTTTGTTGTCGGAGTCGTCGTAGTGGTGACAACATTCAAACCACCCTCAATATTGACATTGCCGTAGCTATAAGTTCTGCGAGTAACCGGGCCGCCGACTTTTACCGGAGCCGTTTTCGATGTTGTGCCAGAGGCATCGCTGGCATCACTCTCAGTGGGATCGGTCTCCCCTGTTTCGAGTTCAGTTGAAATCGGTGTTGTTATTGTTCCAGTAGCAGTTTCGCCAATTTTAGTTTCGCCGGGCAGTGTCGCTTGGAGTAGACCACTCTCTTCCGGGTCGGCGATGATGCCGGCAGTGCTCAGTTTATTGGCGACGAGTAGGGCGAAAACAACAATTACAACGCCGCAGGTCGCAAGTATCAGCAGGTAGACGAGATTAACTTTTCTGCGCATTTCAACGACTTGTGGTGATTCCTGAGGACTGGGCTTCGCATTTTTAGCGGAAGCGGATGGCTTCGTGCCGCCTTTTTGCGCCATAAGATTCCTCGATTGATTCTTCGACTGAGTTTTGACCTTCGAGTCTTTTCCCTTTCTTTGGGGATCGCGCGACTGACTCATCTCTCTACACTCCTCACTAAGGTAAAGCTGATTGCTGAATTATGAATAATCATACCACACGGTTAGCAGTCAAATCTGTGAAAAAACCGCAGTTTTATGCAGACAAACGACTTGACGCTTACGAAGTTCGTTTCCAGGTTTTGGGCGAAAAGAATAAAAGTAGCGGCATGAACTCCAGACGTCCCGCAATCATCAAGAAGGTAAGCACAATTTTCGTGAAATCAGAAAAACTTGAAAAATTGCTGGCAGGTCCTGCTCTACCTAAGCCGGGGCCGACATTGTTTAAGGCTGTGACCGTTACCGAAAAGGACGTCATTAGGTCGTTGCTGTCGAAGGAAACGAGTACAGTTCCTACACCTAAGAACATCAGGTAGATAACAAGGTAACGCAGGACGGATTGCTTAGTGCTATCGGGCAGGATCTCGCCGTCCATGCGGACAGCAGATATTTGGCGAGGTTCTCGTGTTTTAATCACTTCTTCGCGAATAGACTTAAGGTAAACTACTACACGCGAAACCTTGAGTCCGCCGGCGGTGGAGCCTGCTGAGCCACCTATCACCATGACTAAAATCAATAACATCTGGCTTACCAGAGGCCACAAAGTAAAATCCACAGTGGAGTAGCCCGTGGTGCTCATAAGTGAGCTTATCGCGAAAAAAGAATGTTCGAAGGAAAAACCTACTGAACCATAGATGCGGAAATTACCAAAGAAGACTAGGGCAGATACGAACAAATATATGGCCAGATACCAGCGCAATTCTTCGCTCTTGAAGGCCTCCTTCAATCCCCTACTGATGCTGACAAAATAGACCTGAAAATTGACACCGAAGAGGAACATGGCTATGGTCAGCACCCAGTTAATGTACGAGCTGTTGTAATAGCCGATACTTGCATTTTTGTTGGAGAAACCTCCGGTACCGGCAGTGCCCAAACCATGAATAATCGCATCGAACAACGACATGTCTCCCAAATAGAGCAGAAGGATAGTGACCAGCGTCATCGCAAAATAAATACCGTAGAGAACGAGCGCCATTGTGCGCAGGCGCGCGGTCAATTTACCGAAGCGGGGTCCCGGCATTTCGGCTTTCATAATATTTACTGAATCTGCTGAGCCGGAAGAGATGATGAAGGCAAAGACTAACACGCCCATACCGCCGACGAAGTGAGTGAAGCTACGCCAGAAGAGACAGTAATGTGACATTGCTTCGATATCGCTCAAGATCGTTGATCCTGTGGTAGTGAAGCCGGAAGCTGACTCGAAGAAGGCATCCACGAAATTAGTGATCTCGCCTGCCAGCATAAAGGCAAAAGCGCTAGCAATCGATATTATCAACCAAGTAAGCAAAGTAATGATCATGCCTTCGCTCGCGCGTAAACGCAGGTGCTTAGGCTTTTTCAAGGTCATTAAACTGGCTAGTAGAAAAAAGACAAGCGCTACTACGGCAAAGCTGCGGAGAGCGGACTTGGTTTCACCATAAAAGAGGGCAACAATTAGCGGGAGCAGAAAGAGAGCTGCACAAATCTGAAGAATACGCCCCAAGGCGAAACGAACAGAACTGTAATTCAATCTCGTCCTCCCAGAATGTCATCCAGATCTGTCAAGCGCTTGCCACTGGTAACCACTATGACGCGATCTCCTGCCAGGACCATATCCTGACCTGCCGGGAAAATAATTTCATGACCGCGCATGATGCTAACCAAGCGCAACGAAGGCCTCAGATCCAGGTCGATCATTGTTTTTCCTAAAACTTTACTCTTTGGTCCGGCGATAAATTCCAGCGCCTCTACCCTGCCGTCGGCAAGACGATAGAGCGCTTCAACCGCAGATCCTTGTGTGTTTGCCATCGTCCTGATGTCACGAACTACCTCGTTCGATACGATGTGATGCGGGGTAAGGACGTTTTGCAAATATTCATCGTCAAGAATTTCCAAAAGGCGTGTGCGATTAATTTTTGTTATCGTTTTGTTCACGCCGCTGCGTGAAGCGAAAATCGACGCGAGAACATTTTCTTCGTCGATGCCGGTCATGGATAAAAACGCATCAAATCTCTCTATGCTGCATTCTTCCAAAACCTGATGGTCCGTCCCGTCGGCTCGGATCACATCCACCCAGGGGTAACTCTTGTACACGAGCTCGGCAATATCTTTATCTCGTTCGATAATCTTGACGAAAAACTTCTGCTTATTCATCAGGCCCAAAAGCCAAGAGGAAATAGCGCCTCCGCCGACGATCATGACGTTCTTGATGCTGGGCGCTTTGGTGTTGGTTTTTAAGTAAAAATCTTGCAGAGCATTAACTTCGCCGGTTACGTGAATGGTGTCTCCGGCTTTGATCACGCTGCTGCCGTCAGGAATAAAGACTTCATCATCTCGTTGGATAACACAGACCATAAGATTGCTGCCGCAGACGCGTCTGAAGTCTAGCAGGCTCAGGTCACTGAGCAAGCTTTCTTTCGGCACACGCAGCGCAACTATATGCACTTTACCGCCGAAAAAACTCTCTACACTGATCGCCGAGGGATAGCGCAACATGCGCATGATTTTATGTGCGGATTCAAGATCGGGGTTAATAAGACCACTTATGCCTAGAGCTTGCCTGACTAAGGGTACCTCCGGGGAGTAGTCGTGATCGACAACGCGGGCGAAGGTCTTTTTCGCGCCGAGCCTTTGCGCCAAAATAGCTGAAATAAGATTGACCTCATCCGAGCCGGTCATGGACAAGAAGGCGTCACACCTGTCGACTCCCGCCTCCAGCTGCGTCACATAATTAGCCGCGTTGCCCACGATGGCGGAAAGGTCAAACTCCTCCATAACAGCTTCCTGCACTTCTGGCTTTGTTTCGATAAAAGTCAGGTCATGACCTTCAGCCACCAACTCACCAGCAATACTGCGTCCATATTTGCCGGCTCCAGCAATAACGATTTGCATTATCCGCCTCCCTACGTATCTGCAATCAACGAGAGCTAATAAAACATAAGCTACATTTGAACATCTGTTAAAGATTTTGATTTCTCTTCTGTTATTCTAAACTTTATAAGGAAATAGTGAAAGGTGTTGTCATGCAAGTATATTCCAGACTGATTGATCCGAAAGACGCAGAGCAGAAAAAAGCGCAGCAGCGATTATTGGCCGAGGCGGGTATTCGTCTTGACCCTCTGATCGACTGGTCTATAGCTCTGTATGAAGAAGATGAAATGCTGGCCACGGCCTCCTGTTTCCGCTACACGCTCCGCTCAATAGCCGTGTCGCCGGAACGCCGCGGAATCGGTCTCATGGCCCAGTTGATCACGGCCGTCGAAAAGGAAGCCGCCAAGCGCGGGCTGAAACGACTGCTACTCATCTCCCAACCTACAGACAGGAAACTATTCTCCGCCGTAGGTTTTACCAAGCTGGTCTCCAATAGTCGTGGCGTGAGTCTGATGGAAAATAGCGCCAGTCATTTTCAGGATTTTTTGGAAAAGCTGGAAGCCGACTTGGATCAGCTACCCGGAGTAGAGGTGGGCAAGCCGCGACGTGCCGCCATCGTCATGAACGCGAATCCTTTTACTAAAGGTCACCGCTATCTTGTTGAAACGGCTTTAAAGGAGTCGGATCAGCTTCTGGTCCTAGTGCTGTCTGACGATCCTGAAGAGGGCTTCACTTTTGAGCAGCGCTTTGCGATGGTCAGGCGCGGCTGCGCCGACCTCGCCCGAGTCTTAGTAGCACCGAGTGGGCCGTATGCCGTTTCCACCGCCAGTTTTCCTTCATATTTTTATCCGCCGAGAGAAGTCGATGAGAGTTCTCTGCAGCTTAATGATGAAGCAGGGCTGGACGCCGCGCTCTTCGCGCGTATAGCTGAATACTTGGAGATAGGCAAACGCTTTGTGGGCAGCGAGCCCACTTCCGGGATCACCAATTTTTACAATCAG
>DIRG01000088.1:7584-11826 GCA_002427475.1 Mageeibacillus sp. UBA5442 | reverse complement strand
AGGGCTATAGTGCCTGCTACGACATGGGACTATCTTTTGGCTCATCAATATTTCGATACAGAGTCGGGGAATGGAAAATAATCTGGTATTCTTCTGCGAGCTCTAGTATTGACATGTTGACATCATTTTGAGTTTTCAACACTCCACTGTAATCGGCCGGTCCATAGAAATAGATCGAGAGACGTGCGCCATCGCCGGCTAGCTCCGCAAAATTCACCTCGTATGTATCTGCTTCGATTGCTTCATGTTCGGCTAGGATGTGAAGAACGCCCTGGCGGAAATTTTCCATTTGTTCAAAAGAGAGCGTCCACGAGAGTGTCATATTCAAATCTACGCGGCGCTTCTCGCGCAAGGTGCCGTTGGAGATTACGTTTGCTGCCAGTTTGCTGTTGGGAATCGTTACGATGGATTGATCGATAGGTCGAATCCTCGTTGAGCGAAGACCGATTGATATGACTGAGCCGGTGACGTCCGGCGTTTCAATCCAATCCCCTACTTCGAAGGGCTGATCAAAAAGGATCATCAGACTGGCGAAGGCATTAGCTAGCGTGTCTTGTGCCGCTAGAGCAATGGCGAGGCCGCCGATGCCGACACCTGCGATGATACCGGAGAGGTTATCAACCCAAAAAGAGAGTATGACAAAAATCGCTACAACTATTACCACAACTCTCACCGTCGACGCCAACAAGCTGACAGCGCTGGGGGAAATCCGAGGCTTCTGCTCATCGCTCTCCTTGACTAAGGCGATGCCGAAGGCAGAAACGACGCAGATCAGGAGCCAGAAGGCGAGCATAGCTGTGACTGTATCGGCTAGCTTTAAGAGGAAGGAGAAGTAGGGGTCAGGAATGGCCTCTACCTGATGTAGAGCAGTGTTGAAGAAAATCGCTGCTAGTAGTAGACCTAAAGGGCGAATCAGTGGTTGGCGCATGGCCAAATAGGTTGGTCGATCCTTGTGGCGAAAGCGGGCAAGCACCAAGTGCCAAATCCCTTTGCTGATTTGGCGGTGAAAAAGAAGAACGATTAGCCCGATTAGTACGATAATGATAACTTCCAATAGCCATTCCACTTGTCCGTTAAAGATTGATAGAGTAAAAATCATAAAAGCTCAACACCTCCTGCTACGTAAACATTACCTTATATTTTTGCATCTTTCAAAAGGCTGCGACTGCGGCTGCTTATTCAGCTGTGTAGAGCGGAGCTGATCTGCTGGCGCAGTTTTTCCCTCTCCATGATGTGATCGACATCCGAGCTGCCTTCTACCTGGGGGATATCGATGGAGGCTAATAAGCGCGCGGGGAGCTCGCCCTGTAGGACGTAGATGCGATTGGCGAGCGAGAGGGCTTCTTCGATACTGTGCGTGATCAGGAGAATTGAAAGGCCCAACTCTTCTTTATGGTCCAAGAGCCATTCGTAGAGGCCTTCGCGCGTCAAGGCGTCCAAGCCGGAGAAGGGCTCATCTAAAAGCATAAGTTCTTGCGAGTAAAGCCAGGTACGTAGGAGGGCGCAGCGCTGACGCTGACCTCCCGAGAGGGTTGCCGGCCAGCGGTTTTCAAGTCCTGACAAGCCAAAGATCGGTAAGAACTCTCCGGCCTTGTCTCTGGCTTCTTGCTTGGAGGCGGAGCGCAGGATTAAAGGCAAGGCGATATTGTCTAGAACTGTCTTCCAGTCCAGCAGCAGGTCCTTTTGCATCATGTAGCCGACTCGGGCGTGACGCTCGACCTCGCCGCTATCCGCAGAGTCTAAGCCGGCTAGCACGTTAAAGAGAGTTGACTTGCCGCTACCGCTTTTGCCCAGAATCGCCACAATTTCACCGCGGAACAGTTCGAGCGAAACATCCTCAATTACAGGCATGCCGTCATAGGCTTTATTTAGGTTTTTGCAGGAAAGGATCAGATCGCTCATAGTTTTTTCCTTTTATTCTTTCGGCAAAAAGTCACTTGTGAAGGCTGAGTCAACGTTAATTTCCTCTTCCAAAAGTCCGTTCTCGCTCATCCAGAGGGCAAAGTTCTCCCAGCGTTCAGCTGTCATGGAGCCCCAAGTTTCGTTGGTTTTTTTGCTTTCGTTATTGAGCCATTCCTGACTGGCTGCGAGCAGTTCACGATCCAACTCCGGGGCAGCTTCCATTAGGGCTTCTACTGCCGCATCGGCGTCGGAAATTGCGTCGGCATAACCTTTTGCGGTGGCGCGCAAGAATTTCTGCACCAGCTCGGGGTCTTCCTCCAGAAGCTCATCTCTTGTGATTAAGACCGGTGAATAAAAATCCAGTCGCTCGTCGATGTCGCGCATCAAAATGAAATTGATCGGATAATCCATCAACTCGCAGTTCACACCGTCCCAGGCATAATAGATCCAAGCAAAATCAGCTTCCGTTTCCATGCTGGCAATAAAGTTCGAGGCCGACTGGTTGATAATATTGACTTTGTCGTAATCGGCGCCTTCCTTTTCCATCAAGCTACGGATAAAAGCTAGCTCCAATTCCGTTCCCCAACCGCTGTAAGTGTGTTCTTCAAAATCGCTGGCTGCTTCGATGCCACGGTCGACCGGAGAGGCAAAGCCGGAAGTATTGTGTTGCAAGAGGGCTGCGATCGCTACAACAGGAATCTGTGCGCCGGAAGCTCTGGCCTGTAAAACCTGTTCCTGAGAAGCGATGCCAAATGCAGCGCTGCCGTTAGCAACCATCTCGATAAAATTCATGTCTGACTCGCGAAAAGTGATGTTGAGACCTTCCTCCGCGTAGTAGCCACGTTCCTGAGCTAAATACAAACCACTGTGATTGGTATTCGGTGTCCAGTCCAAGGCGAAGGACAATTCCAAGAGTTCATCCTCCCCATCAGGCGCCGGAGCACAAGCTGTCCCAAGCAGCAAAACGGCAATTATCATTAAAACTAAAACTCTACTAAATGCTTTCATTAAATAAACTCCTTTACATTTCACATTTCGTGCCTGGCACGAAAATCAACTTAATCTTTCTGTTTCAGCGACTTCTGCCACGGCATGGCGATTTTCTCGAGCAGGAGGACGACCCCATAGAACACCAAGCTCAATACTATAATCAGTATTACAGCCGCAAACATGCGGTCGAAGCGAAAGGACCTTTTGCTGCGCAGCATAAGTATCCCCAGACCCTCTCCGCCTCCGGACCATTCAGCCAGCACGGCCGCCATCACACTGTACGTGGCAGAGATTCGCAGACCCGAGAAAAATTGCGGCAGACTCGCAGGCAAAAGCACATGCCGCATCGTTTCCCAATTGCTAGCCCCCATAGTCTGCATTAGCCTCAGCAGGTCGCGATCCACTGAACGCAAGCCCCTAAAGAGGCTGATCGTAATCGGGAAAAAGCAGGTTAAAACTACCACAAACAAACGCGGCAAATCGCTATAACCGAAGATCAGCACTATCACCGGTGTTATCACCATCGTAGGAATAGTTTGAGAAGCTACCACCAGCGGATAGAAGATCCGATACATCGCCTTGAAACGGTAAATAAGCAGAGCGAAGAGAACCCCAACAATAATGCTGAGCAAAAAGCCCACAGCTGCTATCTTCAAGCTTTGCAGGAGATGGGGTGTGAAAAGTGGCAGGTCGCGCAGCAATGATGCGAACACATCAGTAGGAGCCGGCAAAACGAAGCTTTTCAACATACCGCTATTGGCCAGCAATTGTAGAATCACGAGTAAAGCAGCAAGAAAAAGCAGCGGCGCTAAGACCGACTTAAGCGCATTCGCTACACGATGCAAAATAGATTTAAATTTTGTCGGAAAAAACACTTTTCGTACTCCCTCCGCCGGTATTATCCGGATCAGGTTCTAGGGTCGACTCTCAGTCCTCTCAGCCGCTTCGCGACTCCCCTGACATTTACATGATATTACAGAAACCCACGTGCTACAAAACAGTCAGCACTTTGGTATCTTTTGTATTCTAGCCCGGCAAAACTCCGAGCTTTGACACCTAAGCTCCATGAGCTTAGGTATTCTTTATGATTACGCTCTCCACCCGCTGTGCTACGTCTTCCATACTATCACAACATCTTTCGAAGCGATAAAAAATCTCCGTCCAAGCAATAATCTCCACAGGATCAGTGCTTTCAGCATAAAGCCTCCGCACCGATCTAGCGTACAATCTATCGCCTTCTTCTTCAATGCTATTGATCTCTACAATGTATTCTCTCACCCGAAGGGAAGTCTTGAAGTTTCTGAACTCTTTGACCATATTGGCCAAGGTAACACTACCGCGCGAAATCAG
>DIRG01000088.1:5377-7270 GCA_002427475.1 Mageeibacillus sp. UBA5442 | reverse complement strand
GGGTGCGAACTACCGTGTGCCAGTTTATGATTTAGGTCATGGAGCATCAGATCAGCGGTATGCTCGATCTCATGCAACTCAACCAATGCTTCACCCAATACAGAATGATTGTAATCAGTCAGCTTTTCTTCGAGGTAATTTGCCGCGCGAATGGAATACTCGCACAAATTAAGCAAAAGCCCGAAAGAATCAACTTTATTCCTACGTTTAAAAATCGACACCTGTAGCCATCCTTTCTGCTCAAAAGCCATCCAGCCGAGAGCTGCAGCTTCTAGAATGGGATACCCATTAGAATATCCGTTTCCTCATCAGTGTAGCAAATATCATAGAAAGTTGTTTTTACAATCTATTGCAGTAATTTCTGCTATAGAGATCTGTTATTCCCATTCGAGTTACCATTCTTACCTGTGCCTCGCATGGCTTCAAAGAGTGAACGGTCACTAAAGGAAACATTAATTGAAGAAATAAACTGATCATTGTCGCGTGTCTTCATGAGGAGATTAATCAAGGTCTCAGTCACAGCAGTTGTTTCCAGCTGTCCAAAAGCCTTACGCAAAGACCAAACTGCATCCAATTCACGAGACGAGAGTAGGAGTTCTTCGCGCCTGGTGCTGGATTTCACGATATCAATAGCCGGGAAAATTCTCTTATCCGCCAACTTGCGATCGAGGACTACCTCCATATTACCTGTACCCTTAAACTCTTCGAAGATAACCTCGTCCATGCGTGAGCCTGTATCGATCAGCGCAGTAGCAATGATGGTCAGACTGCCGCCAAACTCGATTTTTCTGGCTGCTCCAAAAAAGCGCTTGGGACCATAGAGTGCTCCCGGATCCAGACCACCTGAAAGGGTGCGACCGGTAGGATTAATTGTCAAGTTATAGGCACGGCCCATGCGGGTAATGCTGTCCAGCAGTATCACCACATCAAATCCTAACTCTACTAGGCGCATGGCTCGTTCCAGAACCAGCTCCGTGATTTTGACATGATTCTCCGGCGTGCGGTCAAAGGTCGAGTAAGCAACCTCCCCTTCGATCGAGCGCTGCATATCTGTAACTTCTTCAGGACGTTCGTCAATCAGCAGCACCATCAACTTAACTTCAGGATTGCGCACTGAAATCGCATTGGCGATCTTCTGCAGCAGCATCGTCTTACCGGCCTTGGGTGGCGAGACGATCATGCCGCGCTGTCCTTTTCCGATAGGAGAAATTAAATCAATAATTCGCGTCGACAACTCATTGCGATCCGTCTCAAGCTGTAAACGCTCGTTAGGATAAATAGGCGTCAGGCGATCAAAATTGGGTCGGTTTTTCATTTGTTCGGGTGGCAGATCGTTAACGGAATCTATAAAAGATAAAGCCCGATAGCGTTCGTTATCTCTTTGCGGACGTGCCGGACCTTTAACTAAATCGCCGGTGCGCAGATGAAACCTGCGAATGAACTGGGGCGATATATAAATATCAAAATTACTTTGTAAATAATTTTCTACACGTAAGAAACCATATCCTTCAGGCATAATTTCCAGAACACCGGCCACGGTTTCTTTCGAATCTTCAACAGATACATTAGTATCGTTTTGCTCTTCTTCACTCGTCGCTTCTTTTCCTCTTTCCTGCTCCTGAGCAGGGACTATATCACGGCTGTTCTGCTTCGGCTTATCAGCTTCTTCCTTGCCGCTTGTTTTCTGGCGCCTTGTGCTTGTTTTACTGCCTGTTTTGCGACTGCGCCTAGCTTTTCTTTCCACTTCTTTCTCCTCGGCTTTAGCTTCCTCAGCCTCAGCCTCAACGGTAGAATCGGCCTCAAGCTCTTCAACTTCTGCCTCTGATTCAGCCTCAACGGCTAAATCGGCATCAGCCTCTTCAACTTCAGCCTCAGCTTCCGCTTCAGGTTCAG
>DIRG01000088.1:2218-5105 GCA_002427475.1 Mageeibacillus sp. UBA5442 | reverse complement strand
GACTTCCTCGGAAGCCTTATTTAGTTCTGCTACCTCAGCTTCATCTGCAACAGCAGTTAAAAAATCAACTAGCTGCTGCTTTGTCATTCTGCTGGTATCACGTGGTGTCAGCAGATTAGACAAGTGCGCTATGGTAACAAGGTCTTGTTTCGTTTTACCCTTGAAATCAATTTGGGACATAAATGCTCCTAGTATTCACTTTTTTTATAATTGAGAAAACAAGTTTCTAACTGTCTGCCAACTCACTGAAACGATCCATGATATTAAGAGCTAGGCCGGTGCCTACAGCAACACAGGATACCGGATCCTCTGCTACCAAAACCTCTATGCCGACACGCGTCGCCAACATGCGATCCAAGCCATAAAGCAGGGATCCGCCGCCGGTCATCACTATGCCGCGCTGAGATACGTCCGCCATCAATTCGGGTGGCGTGCTCTCTAATACTGAATGTACAGCTTCAAAAATTGAGCTAACAGGTTCCTCCAACGCCTCCAACATGTCTGTGGAGCTTATCGTTAAGATTGACGGCATACCTGTAACCAGATTGCGTCCCCTAACTTCCATTGATAGTTCCTCTTCACGGGGGTACGCACAGCCGATATTGATTTTCAATTCTTCAGCTGTCTGCTCGCCAATTAACACATTATGTTTGCGGCGAATATACTTGATGATCGCTTCATCAAACTTATCGCCGGCAATTTTTATCGATTCGTCAACTACGGGTCGGCACATGGAAATAACTGCAATGTCTGTGGTTCCGCCACCGATATCAATGACCATACTGCCACTGGCCTGGGTGACATCTATGCCCGCACCGATAGCTGCTGCTACAGGTTCTCTAATGAGATAGACTTCCTTGGCTCCTGCGTGGCGGCAGGCATCTTCGACTGCTTTTTGTTCGACCGGCGTAATTACGCTGGGAACACAGACTACAATTGTAGGTTTGAAATAGCGAGCCAAAAATCCTGTGTTGACACGTCCGATAAATTCTTTAAGCATCAGTTCCGTTATGCGGAAATCTGAAATAACTCCGTCACGTAGCGGTCGAATAGCCTGAACAATGTCAGGGGTCCGCCCTAGCATCAGGCTGGCCTCTTCACCGATTGCCAGCACTCGTCCTGTTTTTGTATTAATTGCTACTACTGCGGGTTCCCGCAAAACTATGCCTCGGCCTTCTACATACACTAAAACTGTTGCCGTACCGAGATCAATACCTATATTAAGTCCAAGACCCATTTTTGCTCCTGATGACGCACTACACTAATCATTATGCTACTGTTTTTAAATTTCCATTTTTGAAAAAATCATAATATCCGCGGAATTGTTAAAAAAACGAAACTTCAGATACTGCTCTAAATTGTGATTCTAGCAGCGTCATGATACAATAAATCGCAGCTTAGAGCAAGGAATACTATAACATTCTAGAGCTTATCCAAACGTTAAACAAGTTATGATTGAGGAAAAAAGTGCTTCGTGTCATAGGCCACATCTTTACATTCATATTTTTCTTGGCAATCTTCCTTAGTTCACTCCTGCCCTCAACCTTTTTATACATTGCGGACATTGCGGGGATAGTGGCTTTCGCCATCTTCGCTCTGCTGCTAGCCCGCGGGTTAACCTACACACAGAATGTCTTCAAATATTTCCTGCGTTTGGCTATAACCGCCTTTGGCGTGGAACTCTTGCTGATCTTAGCCGAATGCTTTCTCGAAATCAATTTCGCCGGTTTAAATATTGTCTTCACCTATGCCGCAGCGCTGGGCTTTATCGTCGGCCTGAATCTCGCTCTCAATAGTTCCTACATGCTAGTGATGCGTCTCCAGACAAACGAAGGCGCAAACTCAAGAGATTCGCGCCCCTTCAACAAATCCATTCAACCGGGAAGCTACAATCTGCCTCCTTGGCTAGGACTAGCACTGGGAGCCGCCACCATGCTCTTGTCGCTCTACGCCAGCTGGAGGATGGATTTTAACTTATCCATTTATGGCATTTTACTGGTCGCCTGTTTTTTCTTGGCCTTGATTGATCCTCTCGAGGATGTGGCAGAAGAAAAATATTTCAGCAAACGCCCCCTACTTGTCAAGTTGATCCGCAGATCTATTTTTTATCATGAAAAACATTTTGCTCGCGCTTTCCTTCTCCTGCTTGGCTTTAACACAGTCTTTTATTTGATTGAGTTTTCCCTATATCGCAGCACCGCTAATCCAAACTATTTTTTCTCCTTCTTAGTCTTCATCCCGGCGGTTTTACTCCCGCGACGGACGCCCGATCACAGCACGAAGACACGCATCCTCCACTATGCCACCTTCCCGCTCATGCTTTTAGTTCTGGCAGCCTTACGCTATTTGCTTGTGCTATCCTGAACAGTGTCGTAAAATCTTAAGCTGAATGTGGCTTGATTTTTTTACTAATGAAAAGAGGAAATATTATGTCTTATTCCAAGAAAGTCGATCGTAAATGGCAAAAAATTTGGGACGAAATGGATTTAGCGAGCTTCGATGAAAAGCGCATCGCAGACAAGCTTTATGTCCTAGAAATGTTCTCCTACCCGTCTGCGGCCAAATTACACGTCGGTCATTGGTATAATTATTCCTTATCTGATTCCTACGCCCGCATGAAAAAAATGCAGGGCTTCGAAATATTCCAACCTATGGGTTTTGATTCCTTTGGTCTGCCGGCGGAAAACTACGCCATTGCCACAGGGATCCATCCTCAGGACAGCACCCGACAAAACATTGAAAGCATGCGGGAGCAGCTCAAGGAGATCGGTGCACTCTTCAATTGGGACGCCGAGCTTTCCACCTGCGAATCCGACTATTACCGCTGGAATCAGTGGCTCTTCCTTCAGCTCTACAAAAACAATCTTGCCTATCGCAAAAAGGCCCC
>DIRG01000088.1:0-1958 GCA_002427475.1 Mageeibacillus sp. UBA5442 | reverse complement strand
GTCAAACGCAATTTGACGCAGTGGTTTTTCCGCATCACCGATTATGTCGATGAATTGCTGCAAGACTTAGACGGCCTGGACTGGCCGGAGAAGACCAAAAAAATTCAGACAAACTGGATCGGCCGTTCCGAAGGAGCAACGATTAAATTCGGCGTAGAAAAGGACGGCAAAAAAGTCTACGTTGAAGGCGAAGAATTGAGCCTTAGCGTTTTCACTACGCGCGCCGACACGCTCTACGGTGTCAGCTATCTGGTCATCGCTCCCGAGCACGAGCTGCTAGACTCTCTCATCACTGAGGAGCAAAGCGAAGCGGTGGAAAGCTATCGCACAAAAAGCTCACACCTGAGCGAAATTGAACGCCAGTCGGTGAACAGAGAAAAGAGCGGTGTTTTCACCGGTTCTTATGCAGTCCACCCCTTAAGCGGCGAAAAGGTCGAACTCTGGACAGCAGATTACGTCATCGCCCAATACGGTACCGGCATTGTGATGGCAGTACCGGCCCACGATGAGCGTGACTTTGAATTCGCTAGCCTATTCAATCTGCCAATTCCCACCGTTATCAGGCCGGAAACTGAAGATGATCAGTGGCAAGTCGACGCAGCCGCCTTTGTTGATGACGGTATCCTAATCAACAGCGGAAACCATAGCGGCCTTGACTCCGCCACAGCCAGGAAAGCCATCGTGGCAGATCTCAGCGAGAGCGAGTGCGGCGAAGAGACGATTCAATACCGCCTGCGCGACTGGCTGGTTTCCCGTCAGCGCTACTGGGGCACTCCCATACCGATCGTTTACTGCGACAAATGTGGCACCGTGCCCGTACCTGAAGATCAGCTGCCGGTTGAACTCCCCTACGATGTGGAATTCAAACCCGACGGACAATCTCCACTGGCAAAAACCGAAAGCTTCATCAACACCACCTGCCCCAGCTGCGGCGGTCCCGCGCGACGCGATGCCGACACATTAGATACCTTTGTCTGCTCTTCTTGGTATATGTTCCGCTTCGTCGACAACAAGAACGAAGAGGCTCCTTTCGACAGCGAGAAGGTTAACCTCATGTGCCCCGTGGATATCTACATCGGCGGCTCCGAACACGCAGCCATGCACCTGCTTTACGCCCGCTTTATCACCAAAGTACTGCGCGATCTGGGCTATCTCAATTTTGGCGAACCCTTCACTCGCCTAGTGCATCAGGGTGTAATCTTGGGGCCCGATGGCAATAAAATGTCCAAATCCCTCGGCAACACTATTTCACCCGATCCTTATATTGAAGCTTACGGCTCCGACGTTTTCCGCCTCTACCTCGCTTTCGGTTTCGCTTACACTGACGGCGGTCCCTGGAGCGACGAGGGCATCCGCGCCATCGCCCGCTTCGTCCAGCGCATTGAAACCTTCGCTGACGAAGAGCTGGCAGCCGCAGAAAAAAGCGGACTTCTCCAACGCCCACTGCGTCTACCTACTGAGCTCAATGCAGATGATAAAGAACTAAACCGCGCCCGCCACAACAGCATCAAGGAAGTGAGCAAAGACGCCGAGCGTTTCCAATTCAATACCTCTGTTGCCCGCCTGATGGAGTTGCTGAACGCCTTGCAGAAATACGTAAAAAGCTCACAACCCAAACCTGAGCTGACTCTTCATGTTTTAACGGATTTCGTGAAACTCATTGCTCCCTTCGCGCCTCATTTCGCAGAGGAACTCTGGCAGCGACTGGGTCACGACGAGTCAATTTTCCTCTCCACATGGCCGGAGCATGATGAAGCCGCCTTGGAGCTGGATACAGTCGAAATTGCAATCCAGATAAATGGCCGCATCAAAGAGCGCATCCAAGTTCCCAGCGGAGCCAATGAAGAAGAAATCAAAGAGCTAGTCCGCTCGCTGGATGCTTTTGAAGAATGGATTGATGGAAAAACTATACGCAAGTGGATTGTAGTTCCTCAACGATTGGTCAATCTTGTATTAGG
>DIRG01000051.1 GCA_002427475.1 Mageeibacillus sp. UBA5442 | reverse complement strand
TTCGTAACACAGGTGGCGGTTTCCAAAGTGGAAATATTCCTCTGAGCTGCTCTGCCATAATTTAAGTATTCTTCAAGAAAGGAGAATGGAAATGGATACAACAATGTCTAGAACAGAAACAGTCCTGTCAGAAATTAAGAAAGACCATGACAAGGCGCGCGACCTTTTTGCCAAAATTGATCAAGCCGAATCTGTGAACTGGGATGATGTAAAAGAGCTCTATATTAGCTTAAAAGGACATCATTATGCAGAAGAAGAGGTTGTGTTTCCAGCGGTCAAGCCGTTCAATTATCAAACAGAAGAGCTCGTAGAGAAACTCATAGATGAGCATGAGCAGGCGGATGAGACAATTATGGACATGATCGATGATCAGGATTTCAACCAAAGTGATTTTATGATGATCATGGAAATTGTCGAAAGGCACATGCAGCAGGAAGAAGGCGAACTCTTCAGAATAGCTCGGGAGCACCTGGGCAAAGAACAGCTCGAGGCGGCTTATGAACCTTTTAAAAAGGCCGAAGAAAAAGGGAAGGAAGAGGCTAGAGCAGAACTGCAATAGATGACACGGAAGAATGCTCATAAATAGTATAAGCTAAGCCCGTAGTATATCTGCGGGCTTTTTTGAATTTCGAAAAACTGTGAGGTGATTCGAGTGAGTAAATCTGATATAGCTTTAATAGGACTAGGAGTCATGGGCGAAAATCTGGTTTTAAACATGGAGAGTAAAGGCTTTCATGTAAGTGTTTATAACCGCAGTACCCTTAAAGTGGATCTCTTCATTAACGGACGAGCTGCGGACAAGAATATCAGTGGCGCCTACAGTCTAGAAGAATTGATAGAGCAACTAAAGCGACCGAGGAAAGTGATGCTGATGGTCAAGGCGGGGCGACCCGTAGATGATCTGATCGATGCATTAATCCCCTTGTTGGATGAAGGTGACATCATTATCGACGGTGGAAATTCTCTCTGTCAGGATACGATGCGCCGTACAGACCATGTCGAAAATATGGGTGTCCACTATATGGGAATGGGCATCTCAGGAGGTGAGGAGGGGGCTTTGAACGGCCCTGCTCTGATGCCTGGAGGATCTGAGGAAGCGTGGGACTTGGTCAAGGATATTTTTCAAACGATCAGTGCACGTGTGGAAATGGGGGAGCCGACGTGCCAATTGCTGAGTCCTGGCGGTTCCGGACACTTTGTCAAGATGGTGCACAACGGTATCGAATACGGTGACATGCAACTCATCGCAGAGGCCTATCATCTCATGAAAGATATGATCGGTCTGAATAATGAGGAAATTCACCAAGCATTTCTAGAGTGGAATAAGACGGAATTGGCGTCGTATTTGATCGAGATTACAGCTGATATTTTCGCTTATAAGGAGGCGGACGGCTCCTATCTCATAGACAATATTCTCGACAGTGCGGGGCAGAAAGGTACCGGGGCTTGGTCAGCAAGTACGGCCCTGGATGAGGCTGTGCCTTTGACGTTGATCACAGAAGCAGTCTACAGCAGGTTTTTATCAGCGCTGAAGGAAGAAAGAGTCGCGGCTTCACAAGTGCTCGAGGGACCGGACTTGGGTTGCCATGGCGAAAAAGACGAAATGCTGGCTGATTTGAAGCATGCGCTTTTTGCTTCGAAAATAATCTCCTATGCCCAAGGATTCGCTCTTTTGAAAGCCGGAGCCGAAAAATACGGCTGGACCCTGAACTACGGTGAGATTGCTCTCAATTGGCGTAGTGGCTGTATCATTCGCAGTAGCTTTCTGGAGGCAATCAATCAGGCTTATGAGAAAAACCCCAATTTAGCCAATCTGATGCTGGACGATTATTTCAAGGAAAAACTGCACGAAGCACAGACTGCGTGGCGGCGGATTTTGGCGGCTGCCATTGTGCATGGTATAACGACTCCGGCTATGAGCTCGGCTTTAAATTATTATGACGGCTACCGTACGGAGCGTCTGCCGGCAAATCTCATACAAGCGCTGCGTGATTATTTCGGTGCCCATACCTATGAGAGAAATGATCGGCCGCGAGGGGAGTTTTTCCATACAGAATGGACGGAAGGAACGGCGGCAGGCGTCTGTCCTCTTCCGAAATGAGGGCTGTAGGCAGAGTAATATAAGGAATTGAACGACGGTTACAATTTGATTGTTGATTTAGCAAAATTGTGCTAGTATTTAGTAGCTTAAAAATCTGCAGTAAAACGTCGATTTCTAAGAAATATCAATGTTTCGGAAGAAACGAAAGAGGTCCATCAAGATGGCAGACAAATCAATTACATGCAAAGACTGTGGCTCAGATTTTGTGTTCACAGAGGCGGAGCAAGATTTTTACCGCGAAAAGGGTTTCGAAAATGAACCGGTTCGTTGTCAAAGCTGCCGCCAGTCAAGAAAACGTGACAGAGTGAGTAACCGTGGTCCCCGTACCATGTACCCCGCAGTGTGTGCAGAATGTGGTGTGGACACAGAAGTCCCCTTCCAACCCAGCGATAACCGACCGGTATACTGCAGAGATTGCTACAGACCCAGAAATCGCTAAAACGACGTTATACGTCTCAAGAGAACCTTCGCTTCGCCGGAGGTTCTTTTTTTGATACTAAAATGAATTTTGTGCTACACGCCGGACGATTATTGGTTATGATATTAAGCGTATATAATCAGAGGGGTTAGTTAAGATATAGGAGGTAAGAATGAGTAGAGACCTTGCTGAATTGGTTTTTCCGGAAATTTCGAAATCAACTGCGGATTACGAGGAAGCGTATCCGCGACGCCTTGATTCGCAGAGGAATGAGAAATACTGCGTGCGCTTTGCGCCCAGCCCGACCGGCTTTTTACATATTGGAGCTATTTATACAGCACTAATCAACCGCCTGTTTGCAGATCAGAAAGATGGAGTTTTCATTCTGCGCATAGAGGATACGGACCAAAAGAGGTCGGTTCCCGGAGCAGTTGAGGAAATAGTGTCCGCTTTTGACTTATTTGATATAAAAATCGACGAGGGAGCTTTTTCTTCCGACAGCTCTGTCGGTGAGTACGGCCCCTATTTCCAGTCAAGAAGACGCGAGATTTATGATAGCTTCGCCAAGGAACTGCTGGCGCGCGGTGATGCTTACCCCTGCTTTTGCAGCGCTGAAGAACTAGAGCAGCTGCGGCAAAGACAAATGGATGAAAAGAGCGTCGTTGTGGGTTACGCAGAAGCCGATGCTATTTGTCGTGACATGACTGTGGAAGAACAGATCGCCCGGATCGAACGAGGAGACGATTATATTATCCGTCTGCGCTCTCGGGGCACGCACGATCAGACGCGCGTCTTCAAGGACGGTTTACGTGGAGAGCTGGAAATGCCGGTGAACAATCAAGATATTGTTATCATCAAGGCGGACGGCTTGCCGACTTACCATTTTGCTCATTCGGTGGATGATCACCTTATGCGTACCTCGCACGTAATTCGAGCGGACGAGTGGGTCTCTTCTTTGCCGATCCATGTTGAACTGTTTGAAATGCAGGGCTTTGAGCTTCCGGAATTTATCCATCTCAGCCCGATCATGAAACAGGAAGGGAACTCGCGCCGCAAGCTAAGCAAGCGGCTGGATCCTGAAGCCAAAGCTAGTTACTACATTGAAGTAGGCTATCCGCTGGCAGCTGTGAAGGATTATCTGATGAATATCGCCAACTCAAATTTCGAGGATTGGCGTCAAAGTAATCCTGACAAAGGGATCGATGAATTTCCTTTTGATATTTATAAGAGCAGTATTTCGGGTGCGCTTTTCGATTTTGATAAGCTGGATAATATTGCGAAAAAGCATATTGGCAGGATGACGGATGGCGAGATTGTTGCGGCTTATAGTGAGTGGCTGGAGCCGGCGCTGGATCGCGATGAAAATCGTGAAGCTCGTCTAGCGATGCGCAGTTGGCTGGAAGGGCGGGGAGAAGACTTTGCGCGCTCTATTCCCATCTGGCATGAAGGGCGCCTCGACGTGGCCAAGTGGAGCGATATCTACGAGAACTATCCGTATTTATACGACGCGGCTTTCAGCGAGCGTACAGTGGATGTGCCCGCGGATTTTGAAGCTCAAAAAGACGACATCATCGCCGTCTTAGAGGCCTACCTAGATTCTTATCTGCATAGTGATGACAACAGTACTTGGTTTGCTAAGGTGCGCGAGATTGCGACTCGTTTCAACTATGCAGCTAAACCTAAAGATTTCAAGAAGAATCCCGATCAGTACAAGGGTTCCATAGTGCATGTTTCGTCTTATATCCGTTTTGCCATTGCACATGCGCTTAATACGCCTGACCTGCACACCATGATTCAATTTATGGGTGAAGAAGAGATGAGACTGCGGGTCAATTCAATGATTAGAATTTTGCGAGATTTATAGAAGGAGAGCCGAGGAAGTGACGAAGGAAGAGTTTCAGGCGCTGCTTGATCATAGTGTTAAGGAAGCTCGCGCTATCCTGCCGCAGGGCAAGGTGGCGGATTATATTCCTGAATTAAAAAAGGCTAAGTCCGATCAGCTCGGCATCGTGCTGACAGATCTGGATGGTAATATCTTTGCCAGTGGTGATACGGAGCAAGCATTTACGATGCAGAGCATAGTTAAGGTTTTTGCTCTTATCTATGCCTTGGAAACTCTCGGTGAGGATGTGGTTTTTGAAAAGGTCGGCATGGAACCTTCAGGAGCGTCATTTATGGAAATGACCACCTTGTCGGATTTTTCTAACAAACCGAGCAACCCTCTGATTAATGCGGGAGCTTTGGTAATTGCATCCATGATTTCACAGGACATTGATTTTCAGCAATTTTTGGATTATATCAGCGGCCTCTGTGCCAGCGACGGTCTCAAGGTGAATGAGGCCGTTTTTGATTCCGAATTGAATCATAGTGAGCGCAATCATGCCTTGTCCTGGGAGTTGAAGCGCTTGCACCTTTTGACGAACAGTTTGGAGGATACTCTGCTTTTCTACACGCGCGGCTGTGCGGTAGAGCTGACAGCGCGAGAGCTCTCGCGCTTTGCAGTAATTTTGGCCAATGGTGGTTTTGACCCGCTGAGCGGAGAGCAGAAAGTGGATCCGGATGTTGTCAAGACTACGCTGACACTCTTGTTCACCTGCGGTCTGTATAATGGAACAGGTGAATTTGCGGTTCGCATCGGCCTGCCGGCGAAAAGTGGCGTAGGTGGCGGGATTTTGGCCGCTGCACATCAGCGTTTCGGGATTGGGGCTTTTGGTCCTTCGCTTGATATTTACGGAAACAGTATCGGCGCGATCAAGGTCCTGAGTGAGCTGTCGGCGAAGTACGATTGGCACACCTTTGCTTGGAACAAATAAGAATTGACACCCTGCATTCAGGTGCATACAATGACTAGAAGTTTTATTTATTTATTTGTCTGTAAAGACACCTGCAGATGCATTATTCGATAGAAGCGAGACATAATTCAGTTGAATTAAGGAGACATATTTTGAAGAAGACAAAGTACATTTTTGTAACAGGTGGCGTTGTATCAGGATTGGGAAAGGGGATAACGGCGGCTGCTTTAGGACGCCTTCTCAAAGCGCGAGGTTTGAATATCCGCAATCAGAAATTTGACCCCTACATCAATGTAGATCCTTCCTTGATGAGTCCGATTCAACACGGTGAGATTTTCATTACCGAGGATGGCGCGGAAAACGATCTTGATATCGGGCATTACGAGCGTTTTACCGATGTCAATTTGACTGCGGAAAGCGACATTACTTCCGGTCAGGTTTATCTTAGCGTAATAAAGCGCGAGCGTTCCGGAGCCTATGGAGGAGGTACTGTGCAGGTAGTTCCCCATGTCATCGACGAGATCAAGGACCATATTTATAAAGTTGGTGAAGAGGACGATGTAGATGTAGTCATTTCTGAAATCGGCGGCACTGTCGGCGATATGGAAGGACACTCCTTCATTGAAGCCATCCGTCAAGTCTCCTATGATGTCGGGCGTGAAAATTGTCTCTTTATTCATGTAACTTTACTACCGTATTTAAATAAGCCGGGTGAACTCAAGACAAAGCCCACTCAGCACAGCGTTCAGAAACTTCTCTCTTATGGAGTTCAGCCGGACATTCTCGTCTGTCGTACAGAGAAGGTTATGACTAAAGAAATTCGCAACAAACTGGCGCGTTTTTGTAATGTCCGCTTCGATTCTGTCATTCAAAACATTGACTGCGGTTCTGTTTATGAGCTCCCCTTGGTTCTGGAAAATGAAGGTTTGGCCAAAGTAGTCTGTGAGCGCTTGCAGATAGCTGAAGGCGTGGAGCCGGACCTGACAGATTGGAACCGCTTGGTTGAATTAACGCTGGCTAAGCGTACACCTATTAAGATTACTTTAGTTGGTAAATACACTGCCTTGCAAGATGCCTACTACAGCATTCTGGAAGCGATGGAGCACTCCGGTGTCGATTTAGGCTTAGAAGTGAAAATTAACTGGGTAGAGAGTGAAAGACTCGAGGGTGCATCAGATGAAGAAGTGGCTCGACACTTAGGTAACCCTGCCGGCATTATCATACCGGGTGGTTTCGGACCTCGCGATATGGAAGGCATGATCCGGGCCGCAAAGTATGCCAGGGAAGAGAACATTCCGTTTTTCGGCATTGGACTAGGGATGCAGATGGGCGTGGTGGAAATCGCTCGCAATCTAGGTGGTTTGGATAATGCCCATACCGATGAGGCTGAAGTAGAATGCCAGGACGTTTTCTTTTTCGACAACCTGACTGAGGAAAAACGTGAACAGATCGATGAGCTTAATTACGGAGATCTACCGATGGTAAGCGGAGCGCGCGATTTCGATATAGAGGCGGGGAGTTTGCTGGAATCTATTTATGGCAGCGAGAAGGCCTCCGAAAGACATCATCACCGACGTGAATTCAATCCTGCCTATATGACACCTCTAGCTCAGACCGGTCTGAAAATGAGCGGCATCAACAGCGATTCCAAGAGGGTTGCAGTGGTTGAATTCCCTGATCATCCGTTTTATATAGGTACGATTTTCCATCCGGAATTTAAATCAAGACCGACAAGACCGCACCCATTATTCCAAGCGTTCTTGCGCAGTGCATTAAAGCATAGTAAAGGAGAATAAAGTGACAATAATAGATTCTGAATTATCAAGAACTTTTAGTGAGTATCTCCTGCTGCCGAATCTCACTACACGTGAGACGAGCTCAGACAACGTGTCCTTGATCACCCCTCTGGTTAAATACCGCAAAGGTGAAGAGGAATGTCCGCTGCAACTGAACATCCCGATGGTCTCCGCCATCATGCAGTCAGTTTCCGGTGACCGCATGGCCATAGCGCTCGCTCGATCCGGAGGTTTGGCTTTTGTTTTCAGCTCGCAGCCGATTGAATCGCAGTGCGAAATGGTAATCCGGGCTAAGAAGTATAAAGCCGGCTTTGTTACCAGCGACAGCAATCTAAAACCTGATGATAAACTCAAGGATATTTTACGGATGAAGGAGCGAACCGGTCATTCAACCGTGGCGATCACTGACGACGGTAGTGCGAACGGTAAGCTGCTGGGGATAGTCACCAGCCGTGATTATCGAGTGTCCCGACTGTCGCGTGAAACTCCGATAGCAGAGTTCATGACACCCATTTCCGATGTTGTTTACGGTGAAGAAGGCATCAGCCTTTCTGAAGCGAATAATATTATCTGGGATCACAAAATTAATCAATTGCCGATTCTAGACAAAGAGGGCAATATGGTGGCTTTTGTTTTCCGCAAGGACTACGATCGCCATAAGGAAAATCCGGAAGAACTTCTGGACTCACACAAGCGCCTTATGGTGGGTGCCGGCATTAACACTCACGATTACAAAGACCGCGTACCTGCACTGATCGAGGCCGGGGCAGATGTGCTTTGCATCGACTCGTCTGACGGCTTTAGCGAGTGGCAAAAAGATACACTGGATTTCGTGCGTGAAAATTACGGTCCGGACTTTCCTGTCGGCGGCGGCAACGTTGTGGATAAGGAAGGTTTCCGTTACTTGGCGGAAGCGGGAGCGTCGTTTATCAAAGTAGGTATCGGTGGCGGTTCTATCTGTATCACACGTGAGCAGAAAGGAATTGGACGCGGGCAGGCTTCTGCTTTGTTGGCAGTAGCAGCCGAGCGTGATCGCTACTATGAAGAGACGGGCGTTTATATACCTCTGTGTTCAGATGGCGGTATTGTATATGACTATCATATGGCTCTGGCCTTAGCGATGGGCGCAGACTTTGTCATGCTGGGCCGCTATTTTGCTCGCTTTGATGAAAGCCCGGGACGGACCTTATCTGTTAGTGGTAACTATGTTAAGGAATATTGGGGTGAGGGGTCGGAGCGAGCCAGAAACTGGCAACGCTACGAGAATGTCGGTGATGATGGGCAAATGTTGTTTGCTGAAGGCGTCGACTCTTACGTTCCTTACGCCGGTAAACTTAAGGATAACGTGGATACCTCTTTGGCTAAAGTCAAAGCCACTATGGTCTCTTGCGGGTCTCAGACAATTGACGAGTTCCAGCATAAGGCCCGCTTGGTTATAGTTTCGCCTACCAGCATTGTTGAAGGCGGAGCGCACGACGTCATTCGCAAAGACACACCATAATTTTTTTAGTCAAGATTTGTGCCAGGCACGAATCTTGACTAACGCAAGTAAATTAAGTCAATTTTGGTGCCAGGCACAACTATTAACTTGGCATTCTGCAGGATAAGGGATAATGTGTTATCCTTCCCTAATAGTATTGGGCATTGGCTAGAAATTAGCACAATTATTAAGATATAAGCAGAGGGAGCATCTATGGCTGAAAAAGCATACGAACTTACCTATAACGGACTGAATGAATTACATGCGGAGCTTGAAGATCGCAAGACAAGAGTTGCTGCTGAAATCGCAGAACGTCTCAAACGTGCGCGCGAATTTGGCGACATCTCGGAAAACTCTGAGTTTGAGGAAGCGACCCAAGCTAAAGCGGATAATGAAATTCGCATCCATGAGATTGAAAGAATTCTTAAGAACTCAACTGTTATCGAAGAAAAAGGCATCAGCAAGACACGCGTAAGTCTCGGCGGGCAGGTGCGTGTTCGAGACGTAGAGACCGGTGATGAAGAAACTTATCTAATCGTCGGTGCTCAGGAAGAAGATGTTTTTAGCGGCAAATTGTCCAATGAGTCCCCAGTGGGTTCAACTCTGATCGGCAAGCAAAAAGGCCAAGTGGTCGAAGTGAAAACTCCAGCGGGGATGCTTAAATATGAAATCATGGATATTTCGCTGCCCAAAGGAGTACATAATAATGACAAATGATCAGCTGACACAGGACGCAGCTTCGGCTTTATCCGAGCAAGAACGGATAAGGCTAGAAAAACTTAAAGCTTTACAAAATTCAGGGGAAGACCCCTATCTCATAACGAAATGCGAAGCCTCACACCGCGCTCAAGAAATAACAGACAAGTTTGACGAGCTGGAAGAGGAAACCGTAACTGTCGCCGGACGTCTCATGAGCAAACGTGGCATGGGCAAAGTCGCCTTTAGCGATCTAATGGATGCCACAGGTAGAATTCAGATCTTCAGCAAAATCGACGTTCTGGGTGATGAAAATTATGAAAAGTGGCAGTCACTGGATATCGGTGACTTGGTCTGGATAGAAGGTCAGGTTTTCCGCACCAAGCGCGGCGAGATTTCGATCCGCAACGCTGAGTGGAAGCTGCTGAGCAAGTCTTTACGCCCTCTGCCGGAGAAGTTTCACGGTTTGCGCGACACAGATACACGCTATCGTAAGCGCTATCTCGATCTGATTATGAATCCTGATGTTCGCGACACCTTCGTCAAGCGCAGCATGATCATTCAAACTATCCGTCAGGAGTTGATGGATCGTGGCTTTCTCGAGGTGGAAACGCCTCAGCTCAACACCATCCCCGGCGGGGCTGCAGCGAAACCTTTCGTGACGCATCACAACGCACTGGATCTGGATCTTTACCTGCGCATTTCCCCGGAGTTGTATCTGAAAAGACTGATTGTCGGCGGCTTTGAACGCGTCTTTGAAATTGGACGCAACTTCCGCAACGAAGGTATGAGCACTAAACATAATCCCGAATTCACGATGATGGAACTTTATCAGGCTTTCACGGATTATCATGGCATGATGGAACTGACTGAAGATCTGGTCGTAAGTTCAGCACGCGCGGTCTGCGACGATTTAAAGATCACGTATCAAGGTGTTGAAATTGACCTGAATCCGCCTTTCCGCCGTCTGACTATGCTCGATGCAGTCAAAGAGTACGCAGGAATTGATTTTAGCGAGATTGAAGATGATGCGGCAGCTCATCGCCTGATGGCGGAGCGTCAGGTGCCTGAAGTTGAGTCTCAGATGACAAAGGGTGAGCTCCTTAACCACTGCTTTGAACTTTACGCTGAAGAAAAATTAATTCAGCCGACTTTCTTGATCGACTATCCGATCGAGATCTCACCTCTGACCAAGAAAAAACCCGATAGCGACGGTTTGGTGGAAAGATTTGAGCTCTTTATCGGCGGACGCGAGTACGGCAATGCTTACTCTGAACTTAACGACCCCATCGACCAGATGGAGCGTTTCGCAGATCAGATGAAGAAGCACGAAGCCGGTGACGAAGAAGCTCAGCTTTTAGATGAGGATTTCGTTGAAGCTTTAGAATACGGCATGCCTCCTACCGGTGGCTTAGGGATCGGCATCGATCGACTGGTCATGTTGCTGACAGATTCGGCCTCGATACGCGATGTTTTGCTTTTCCCGACCATGCGCCCCTTGAATTAGAGAACTCGTGAGCAAGACAAGCTCAGGATTAAGACGAAAAAATAGACCACACCCAAGGAAACTCAAGTGTGGTCTTTACTTTTTGAAAACTTTTTTACTGATGCGCTAAGGCTATTCAGTTAGGCCGGCTTGTTTGTATAGATCTTCCGCGGCTGTAAGAAAGTTGTTGTAGGTCGAAGTCGCGCCGGAAACGGCATCAGCGTCAACGCTATCAACATCAGTATTATTTTCCAGATAGTTCTCTAGGTAATTAATGATTACGGAAATATCAGCACCTACCTCGGACAGGTCGCGCATGGTATCAATATATTCTTGATCCTCTGACTTCAACCCGCCTTCTTCGTCAACATAATCGAAGAATGCATCAACTACTGCGCCATCTTTAACATCAATCCAGGCTTCAACGGCCCAGCCATTTTCATCCAGTTCGCCTTTATACTCATAACGAGTAGCCCCATTGGCGCCTGTCGGTTGACTATCGTTGTCACCGTTACAAGCTGAAAGGACCAGGGCCAATACTAGTATCAGTGACAGAAAAACTATGCTTAGTTTTCTTCTGTTCATATTAATTTTTTCTCCTTACTATTATATGAATAAAGTAAATTTTACATATATGTACTATTATCAACAAGTCACAGGATACATTTTTAACAATATTTTTTGCTCAAAAATATTTCTATTTTTTACAGCAGATTAGGGTATAATTGACTAGTTATGAAAAATACTGAAAATCTTAAGAACATAGACTCTGCTTGGCAAGGTTTTATTGATAGCTGTCTCGCCTGTCAGGAGTGTGAATTGCACCAAAGCAGACAGAATGTAGTCATCTGGCGCGGCTCGATCAAAGCTCCGTTGATGATAGTGGGCGAAGGTCCCGGAGCAAATGAAGATGAACAGGGGCTGCCCTTTGTCGGTCGTTCCGGTGAATTGCTTGATACGCTCTTGAAGAGCCTGGAGCTGACTGAGGATGATTACCACATCTGCAATATTGTGAAATGTCGTCCGCCGGGAAACAGAAACCCCAGCCAGGCGGAAGCGACAGCGTGCCGCCGTCTGCTCAGCGCGCAAATCCGCTTGGTCAAGCCGAAGGTGTTTCTCTTGATGGGCGCTACCGCCTATCGTTATTTCACCAGCGACACGGAAGGCATTACAAAAGTACGCGGCAAGTGGATTGAAAGCAACGATTATTACGTGATGCCCACTTATCATCCCGCTTATATTCTGCGCGATAACAGACGCAAACCCGAACTATGGCAGGATGTGTACGCTGTCAGACAAAAGCTGACAGAACTTGGCCTGAAAGAAGCTTTATCTCAGGAATAATGAATCCGTTACAGAAAAAATCTCCGCGCCGCCGCAAAATCATTTGAGGGGGAAATAAGTCATGTCAAATATAAATTTTCCTGAAACATATAATCAAAAATTTGTATTGCAATCGCCAATGGTTCCGCAGGGTGATCAGCCGGAAGCTATCAACAAGATCGTGTCCGGTCTTCAAGAAGGAATGAAAGCCCAGACTCTTCTTGGTGTGACCGGATCCGGCAAGACGTTCACCATGGCGAAAGTCATCGAAGAGACGCAGCGCCCGGCACTCGTTATTGCTCACAATAAGACCTTGGCAGGCCAACTGGCGGCAGAGTTCACAGCCTTGTTCCCGGACAATGCTGTAGAATACTTTGTCTCCTATTACGATTATTATCAGCCTGAAGCCTATATTCCTTCTCGAGATATCTATATCGAGAAGGACTCTGCCATCAATGATGAAATTGACCGTCTGCGACACAAGGCGACATCTTCTTTACTGGAGCGACGCGATGTCATCGTCGTGGCCTCTGTTTCCTGTATCTACGGCTTAGGCGATCCAGTTGACTATAAAGAGATGATGATAGCCTTACGACCGGGAATGCGGATCGATCGCGATGAAGTAATTTCCGAACTGGTACGCATCCAGTATCAGCGCAACGATTACGAAAGCAAACGTGGTACATTCCGGGTTCGAGGCGACACACTGGATATTTTCCCCAGCGCATCAGAAAACACGCTCACACGAGTTATTTTCTTCGGCGATGAAATTGAGGAAATTCGTGATGTTGACGCCATTACAGGGCGCACGATCAGAGGGCGTTCTTACGAGGCGATCTTCCCGGCCAGCCATTACACGACCACCGAAAT
>DIRG01000018.1 GCA_002427475.1 Mageeibacillus sp. UBA5442 | reverse complement strand
TGGGTTCTGACATCATGATGCAATTGGATTAATGTTCTCCTTGGCCTGAGACTTATGAGTATTCGAAGAATTGGTTGGAACGGACGACTAGATGGCTGGAACGGGCTATTGATGTCTGGGAAAACCCTGACAAACAGGCCCTCTTCGGTATTGTACAAGGCGGGATGTATGCCGATTTGCGGGTGCAAAGCGCTCAGGAGATAACATCTTTCGATTTGCCCGGCTTCGGCATTGGTGGATTGTCGGTCGGCGAACCGATGGATCTGATGCTGGAGATGCTGGATGCCATTAAAGACGTCATGCCTCAAGATAAACCGCGGTATCTGATGGGTGTTGGAACACCGACCTATATGGTGGAATCTGTTTTGCGTGGAGTCGATATGTTCGACTGCGTCTATCCGACTAGGGTCGGAAGAAACGGCACAGCAATTACCAGTAAAGGTCGCGTTGTCATTCGTAACGCTGTTTACTCCAAGGACTTCAGGCCGATCGATCCGGACTGCGAATGCTATGTCTGCAAAAACTACAGTAGAGCCTATTTGCGCCATTTAATTAAGGCGAATGAAATTTTAGGGATGCGACTTTTGTCCTGGCATAACCTTTATTATCTGATTGATTTAATGAAAAAAGCTCGTCAGGCAATCCAAGTTGATGAATATCCCGAATTTCTAAAAGAATTTTATATTTTTAGGTGATTTGTGGTACACTCTAGCAGGTAAGTATAAAATTTATAATCTTACAAATAAGTCAAATTAATTAGCTAAAAAAGCTAAGATCTTTACGGAGGATCATAATGAATCTATTTTTTAACCTTGTTCCCACTTATCTGTTAGCTGCCGCAGGCGCAGCAGAGGGAGAAGCAGGCGGCGTCCAGGGCATGTTGGCCATGTTGCTGCCTTTTGCTTTAATTATCGGCTTCATGTACTTTTTCTCAATCCGTCCACAGAAGAAGAAGGAAAAAGAACTGAAAGCTAAACTAGAAGCAATGCGCCCCGGCGACAGAGTCATGACCATAGGCGGAATTATTGGCCGTGTGGCAAATATTACGGGCGACGAAGTAACCATTTACACCAGTGTCTCCAACACCATGATGACATTTAAGAAAAATGCTATCAGCGTTGTTTTGGCACCGACGGATGCCTTCGACGAAAGCGGAGACTAATCTCGAATTTAATTTCCTCGGAAAGGGGCTATGTTGTGAAACACATTAGAACGATTATTAATCCAACAATTTCAGCCAGCGAGAGCGGCTCAGCCTGCTCTGAATGTCAAACATCCTGCCAGTCAGCTTGTAAGACCAGCTGCACTGTGGCGAATCAGCCTTGTGAACGTGAAGTGGAGGATCGTGATTGATCCATAGTTTTACTCTAAATGGGGACAATTTAGTATACGACTCGGAAAGTGGAGCCTTGCATTTATTTGATGACGAGGCTCTTTCCATTCTGCAACTTTATCAGGCGCGTCAAGGCCAAAGACCGGACGCCGCTGAACTGGAGAAGCTTACGGATGGCGTCGAGATAGCAGATGCGCTTGATCAAATGATTGCTCAATCGCAGCTCTTTGCTGCGCGCCCCGAAGTCAGGTTTGAACAGCTTTATCCGGAAGAGCCAAATTTCAAAGCCATGTGCCTGAATATCTGCCACGACTGTAATATGCGCTGTGCGTATTGTTTTGCAGAGACGGGTCAATACGGATCCGAGCTGCGCAGTAGTATGTCTGTAGAAACAGGGAAGAGGGCTATTGATTTTCTGATTGAAGCCTCCGGTCCGCGGCGCAATCTGGACATCGACTTCTTCGGCGGTGAACCCTTGATGAATTGGTCTGTCGTGAAGGAATTGGTCGCTTATTGCGAAGAACAAGGTCCGGCACACGGCAAGGATATCAGGCTTACGATTACAACAAACGCCCTTTTGTTGAACGATGAGAAAATTGCGTATATAAACGAGCACTTTAAGAACGTAGTTCTTTCTTGTGACGGTACGGCCGAGAACCACGATCATATGCGTCGTGACGCAGGCGGTAATAAGACTTATGAACGTATCGCTGCCAACATTAAAAAGTTCGTGGAACTGCGTGGCGAACGCGAGTATTACATCCGCGGCACCTTTACCAGACATAATCTGGATTTTGTAGATGATGTCTTGGCTCTTGCTTCCTTGGGCAAAAACGTCTCCATCGAACCTGTAGTGGCCCCACCCGAAGCCGAGTATTCAATTCGTGAAGAAGACTTAGCCCAAGTGCTTAATTCTTACGAGAAGCTAGCTCAAGTTCTATCTTCAGATGAAATCGCTTCGGATATTAATTTTTTCCATTTTAATCTGCAAACTGATAACGGCCCTTGTATCTATAAAAGGCTGAAAGGCTGCGGAGCCGGCTCTGAATATTGTGCAGTGACACCTGAGGGAGATATTTATCCCTGCCATCAATTGGTAGGTGAGACGGTACATCGTATCGGTTGCTTGACAGACTCGGGTTTTGAAAACGACCCCGAGCGTCAATCCGCGTTCAGCGAATACCTTATGCCCAGTCGTGAACCCTGCAATTCCTGTTGGGCTCGCTATCATTGTGGCGGCGGTTGTGCTGCCAATCATTGGCACAGTCAGGGCGATCTGGATGCTGTTGACCCCATTTATTGTCAAATGCTCCAAAAGAGGCTGGAATGTGCCCTCTGGCTTTCGTACAAGCGTGGGTAGGAGAAAACACTCCATCTGACGAAAGATACTAATAGAGAGTAAATTGGACATTTTTTGCTAGTTCGAAGGGGCAGGTTAGATGGGCAGAATCTCCCAAGAATCTATTGATCACGTAATAGCCGCCAACGATATTGTTGAGCTGGTTTCTTCCTATGTAGATCTAGATAAGAAATCAAGCCACAATCTGTTTGGGCTCTGTCCTTTTCATGCGGAAAAAACCCCCTCCTTCAGCGTAACCCCGCTCAAGCAAATTTATTATTGTTTCGGTTGTCATAAGGGTGGCAATGTCATTAGTTTCGTGCAGGAAATCGAACACCTCAATTTTCCTGAAGCAATACATTTTTTGGCTAAGCGAGCAGGCATAGAGATTGAAGAAGACGAAGACGATCGCTGGCGCCAGAAGCGCGAGGAGCAAAAACTAATTTATCACAGCTTGTTGGAGGCAGCAGGTTTTTTCCATAAATCTTTAATCGGCAAAGGTGGAGAGTCAGCTCGTGCCTACTTGACTCGCCGCGGAATGAGCAATAAAGAGTGGCGTAAATTCGGGCTCGGTTATGCGCCCAACAAGTGGGATGCTTTGTATCAATATTTGAGCTCCAAAGGCGTGTCCGATTCTGCCATGTCCAAGGCGGGATTAATCATCCGTAGTAGCAAGAATAATTGGATCGATTTTTTTCGCGACCGCGTCATCTTTCCCATTATTGATTTAAGTGGTAATGTGCTCGGTTTTGGCGGACGTGCCATGCAAGATCAAGGTGCGAAGTATATCAATACGTCGGAAACGGCAGTTTTTCATAAAGGATCTTATCTTTTCGGCTTACCCCAGGCTCTTAAAGCCAGGTCGGAGCAGTTGATCATCGTTGAAGGTTATATGGATGTTCTGGCTCTAAGTAAAGCCGGCTTTGAGAATGTAGTCGCTCCTCTGGGAACGGCTCTGACACTGCAACAAGCCCGCTTGGTTCAGCGCCACAGCAAAGAAGCCTTGCTTCTTTTTGATTCTGACAGCGCTGGAGAAAGCGCCGCAATGCGGACTTATGAAATCTTTACGGATATCGGTGTAAAAGCCAGTTTTGTTCTCTTGCCACAAGGTCAGGATCCTGATGATTATATTAAAAACAAGGGAGCCGAACGCATGGCTTCGCTGCTCGATAATTCATTAGACCGCAGCAGTTATCTCTTGGCACTGGCAGAACGCAATGCACGCGACCCGGAAACCGGATCTCTGCGTTTGCTTGAATATCAAGATGTGGCACTAGATATCCTCGCCGGAGAAGAGAACGGGGTGTTGGCAGAACTGTATGCAGCTCAATTGGCAAAGAAGCTCGGCACCGGCACCGAAAGGATCATCCAGGAAGTGGACAGGCGACAACGCCAACAAGGAGACGGGCAAACGCGAGATCGGAATATTCAAAGTGAGAACTTTAACAAACCGCGGCAGATCAGGCCGCCGAGAGTTCAGGCCAAAAACAGCAATGATCTGAAATTGCTACGTTTACTGGCCGAAGCCCCTATGCTGATTACACGAGGACTCGACATCACGATTGCAGACACAGGTCGAGACCCCCTGACAGAGAAAGCACTGAAGGCCTTGAATCTAGAATCTGCTGTCACCAGTGAGGACTTTCGCTCCGGAGCTATCAGAGAGCTGGCTAAACTAGCCTTACGCGATGCCGCAGCAGGGACGCTTTCGCTAGCAGCGCTCTTGGCAAGATCTCAGCAACTCGAGGCCAGTCTGGATGAAAGCGAGTCCAGCGAGGACGTCGCAATTGAACAACATTTGATCGATGAGTTTCGCGACGACCTGACTCAGATCCGCGAGAGTTTAGTAGAAAACATGGCCAACTCTACACAGGATGTGAGCGCGCATTTGAGGGAGAAAAGTTACGATCAACTGTTACGGTCAGTACGCAGTGAACGCCTGTCTTGGAAGCGAGACCAGCAAGTAGCTATATACAATTACTATAACGAACGACATGAATCTGACAAAGCCGAAGAGGCGAAGCGAAAAGCAAGTGTATACACGCAAGCTGCCGCTCTTGTCAGACATAGCAGATAGAGCAGGAGAATCAATTATGGCTAAGAAAGAAAATAGTGAAGAAATGGAAAAAGTAGACATCTTGTCGGATTTGTCCGCGCTCATTCTTTCAGTAAATGCAGAACTGAAGTTTGACGATGAAGACCCCGGCATAACTACTGCAGCGAAAAAAGTAAAGATAAATAAAAAGCTGAAGACCGTCACACTTGATGTGCAATCGCCGGATGAAAAAGATGAAGAAGAACTTGGCAAAGGTGGTTTGCTGTTGACGCCAAGTGTCGTAACGAGCCGACCGGTCAAGGTGTCCGCTGCGAAGAAAGAAGATGTGATTATTCAAGAGTTGGATGATGATGAGCTGGACTTGGATGAAGACATCGACGCAGCAATCGACTTGAGCGATGAGGATGAAGAAGTTGTTGACGCAGATCTCTTTGCGGACAGCGGTGACGACGACATCGGCGAAATCGTTGACGAAGAAAAGTTCATCGAAAGTATCGGTCACGATTTCGATTTTAATGTAGAACTCTTGTTGCCCCTGATTTCTCGTGGCTATGATAACGACAATGAACTGAAGCAAGAAGAAGTTCTTGATTATCTTGAAAAAATACAGCTGGACGAAGATTTGCTGGACGACGTTATCAGCATCTTAATTCGTGCCGGCATTGAAGTGATTGACGAAGAAGAAATGGTCCGCGAGATGCATGAGCGTGAGCGGGACAAGAACAAGATGGCAGAAGCATTCAATGA
>DIRG01000110.1 GCA_002427475.1 Mageeibacillus sp. UBA5442 | reverse complement strand
AGTTATTGCTGTCGCTAATCAAAAAGGAGGCGTGGGCAAGACCACCAGTTGCATTAATCTTGCTGCCGCTCTAGCCCAAAAGAGGCGCTCTGTATTACTAGTCGATGTTGATCCACAAAGCAACACAACTTCTGGTGTCGGAGTAAAAAGAAATTCCATAGAATTATCAACTTACGATTTATTGATGGACGATTCCATTGATGCACAAGATGTCGTGCGTAATGTCAGACCGAAGTTTGACCTAATTCCAGCAACTATTGATCTTGCCGGAGCCGAAATTGAGCTAGTGCCCCTTTTGCAACGTGAACACAAGCTGCGACAGTCGCTCGCTGCAGTCCACGATAAATATGATTACATTCTCTTAGATTGCCCACCTTCACTGGGTCTTCTAACATTAAACGGACTACTTGCAGCAGAAGCTGTTCTGGTACCTGTACAAGCTGAATACTATGCCTTAGAAGGATTAATGCAACTTTTCTCCACCTTGGATATTGTCCGTAAGACTCATAATCCTAAGCTAAGACTGGCGGGTGTGTTTGTAACGATGTTCGACGTTCGAACACAATTATCGCAGCAAGTAAGAGATGAAGTCGCTTGGTATTTTGGAGATAATTTTCTTCAAACAGTTGTACCACGAAATGTTCGCCTCAGCGAGGCGCCAAGTCACAGCCAAACAATCTTTGAATACGACAAGAGATCTAAGGGAGCAAAAGCCTACGCAAAGCTTGCTAACGAATTAATGTCGAAATTAGAAAGTGAAGCTTGGAAAAACGAAGAAATTGGACAGTTTGATTAAGATAGATTCCCTTCACAAGGTAGTCATTAAGAATAAACGAGGTAATGTATGACTGAAGCAGCGAATAAAAGACCACAAAAAACCGAAGAAAAGCCTAAACGCAAAGGTAGAGGTTTAGGACGAGGCCTTGACGCCTTATTTGAAGCGGAATCCCCTCAGCTAAATACTGCTGAAGAGCTCAAAGAGCAGCAAGTTCTTATGGTTGATATTAATGACCTAGTGCCAAACAGAGCTCAGCCGCGTAAAGACTTTGATCCTGATAAGCTGGCAGAATTAGCGGAGTCAATCAGAGACCAAGGAGTGATTCAACCACTGATTGTTGCTGCTGACCAAAGTGGCAAACCTCCATATACTATTGTTGCCGGTGAAAGACGCTGGCGCGCTTCTCGGATAGCGGGATTGGCCGAGGTCCCCTGTCTCATCAGACAGCTTGATGATTTGGCTATGCAGCAGCAAGCTCTGATTGAAAATATTGTAAGAGAAGATCTAAATCCAATTGAGGAGGCCGTAGCGTATGAGGAGTTGGCCAAAGAATACGGTATTACTCAGGACATCCTCGCCCGAGCATTGGGCAAGAGCAGATCTGCTATCAGCAATACCATACGCCTGCTACAGCTTCCTGACACAGTACAGGACTATGTAAGAAAGGGAGATTTATCTGCAGGTCATGGACGCACCCTATTACCGCTGTCACCGCAAGAGCAAGAGACAACTGCCCTTTTAATTAAAGATAAACGACTTTCGGTACGAGAGACGGAAGAACTCGTTAAGAATATTTTGAACCCACCGCAGAAAAAGAAGACAAAGCAAAGGGTCAACAATGCTTACAATCTACATACAAAGAAGATTGAAGATGAGATGACGCGAGCAATGGGAGCAAAGGTCCGAATTAAGTCGCGTGGCCAGGCCGGAACCATCCACATCTCATACTCTTCACCGGATGAATTAGAACGTCTAATAGAAAAAATAACACAAGAAGGATAAAGCGAACACAAGTTCGTTTTGTTGAATTGATCAAATATGAATTTTAGAGAAGAACTTGGAGACGAAGAAATACGTCAAACTAAAGACTCAAAGCGTAAACACATACAAAATCAGAAGCCTGTGCATGAGATGAGAAAGCCCAAAATCAGGAAACGCTTGCAGCGTTGGCCCTGGGGCATCATATTTATCTTCTTTAGTGCATTCTTCCTCGCTGCCACGCTCTGGTATATGTCAAATATCGGTGATGTCAGTTTTGAGCAGCTATTGTTTCATATCAAAGTTCCGATCGAAACTACCGGCTTCAATCCCATACTGAGTTTCGGGCTGCAAGCTACGCTCGCAGGTCTTGTAGCTGCTGCCATTTATTATTTTTTGGCAAAATTTGTGCTAATAAAAAATCATGCTAAAGTCCGAACCGTACTCTTAGTAACGGGAGGCATATTAGTCACAGTCATCGTGTTTGGCTTGGGACAGCTTGGCTTATACAAATATATCAAAGGTGTTTTTCACGAATCTCCTGCCTGGATAGAATATTATACAGAGCCCGAAAACGTGAAGCTCACTTTCCCTGAAGAAAAGCAGAATGTTATTTATATTAATTTGGAATCTCTGGAAGCGACCTATGCAGATAAAGCTAATGGCGGTGCCATGGAGCAGAACTTAATCCCGAATTTAACAGAACTGGTCTTGCACGACGACAGTATTTCTTTTTCTCACAATAAACGTATTGGTGGAGCCAATCAGTTTGCCCCCTTAGGATGGACTGCTGCCAGTTTGGTTGGACAAATGGGTGGAATTCCCCTGAAATTACCCGTTGCTGACCCTAATGCCTTCGATACCAGCAACAATGAGTACTTGCCCGGCTCGATTATGATCGGCGATATTTTAAAAGAAGAGGGCTATTATTTGGAAATGATGATGGGGTCGAGTGCTCGTTTTGCGTCAAGGGATGACCTTTACTCCATGCATGGTGATTTTGTCATGACAGATTACAGAAAGTTGGCTCAAGACGGCTATATTCCCATCGTAAATGGCAAGTATGAATTTGAGTTCTGGGGCATAAACGACGAAAAATTATTTACGATTGCCAAGGAACGTCTTTTGGAAATTTCGAAGCAGGATGAACCTTTTTTCTTCTCCATTCTCACAGTGGATACGCACTTCCCAGATGGGTATCAATATAAGGATAGAGAAAGACTCCAGCAGAATAATTATGCTAATAGCATAATGTGGTCAGATCGTGATGTGGCAGTGTTTGTCGACTGGTGCCTGAATCAAGATTTTGCAGAGAACACGACCATTATTCTAATCGGCGACCATCTTTCGATGGATAAAAATTTCTTTAACGATATTCAGAAGGATTACCAGAGGCGCATGTATAACGTGATTCTCAATTCAGCACAAGATGTACCGCTGCAGAGGCAGTATCAACGCTTGTATACGGTGATGGATTTTTATCCGACAACTTTGGCAGCCATGGGAGTTGAAATTGAAGGTGAACGCTTAGCATACGGCACCAATTTGTATTCGGATGAGCCGACCATTTACGAAATCATGGGCGAAGCTGAGTTTTCGGAAATGCTGAATAGTATGTCATCTTTTTATA
>DIRG01000082.1:15344-16768 GCA_002427475.1 Mageeibacillus sp. UBA5442 | reverse complement strand
CCATCGACATGCCGATAGCGTTTCGTGCCATCGCAATCGGTGAGTAGCCCACCAGTCCGTCAAAGCCAAGCCCGGGGATATGGAGAATTTCTTCTCTTCGAAAAGCAATATTACTCATCCCGCTTTGGTAAAGGTAGATGAGTTCGTCGGTCTCCGCCCGGCTGACCTGCATCTTGTCCGGCATTAGAGGATAAAGCCCGATGATTTCGCCGTGCCCGTTTCTTACAATCTGGGCATAGGCATTGCCCCATAAAAGAAGATGGGTCATCAGGGTTTCCCGGAAGATGAAGGATGTCATTTCCGGATTGGGGCTGTCGTGCAGGAGAAAATACAAGGGATGGAGTGTATCCCGCATTAAGGAGGACGAAGAAATGAACAAAATTCAGGAACTGAGAAACAAGCGCCTTGAAACCTGGAAAAAGGCCAAGACCTTTTTAGAGGACAAGCGAGACGAGAAAGGCATCGTCTCAGCAGAAGACACGGCGGCTTACGAAAAGATGGAAGAGGAAGTTGTAGACCTCGGAAAGGAAATCGACAGGCTTGAACGCCAAAGAGACATGGACATGAAGCTTAGTGAAGCGATCAGCCGTCCGGTGGTGGGAAACCCCATGCAGGACAAGGAAGACAAGACCGGCAGAGGAAGTGACACTTATCAAAGGGACTTCTGGAACCTTATGCGAAAGAAGAATGCCCCTGTTACCAATGCCCTGCAGGTCGGCACCGACTCCGAGGGCGGCTATCTGGCTCCGGATGAGTTTGAAAGGACTCTGGTAGAAGCCCTGGAAGAAGAAAACATCTTCAGACAGCTCGCTCATGTCATCCAGACTTCTTCCGGTGACCGCAAAATCCCTGTTGTTGCGACGAAAGGCACGGCCAGCTGGGTGGATGAGGAAGCGGCTATCCCGGAATCCGATCCCGCCTTCGGTCAGGTCTCCATCGGCGCCTATAAGCTGGCGACCATGCTGAAAGTCTCCGAAGAGCTCTTAAACGATTCGGTCTTTGACCTTGAAAGCTATATTGCGAAAGAGTTCGGAAGACGCATGGGTTCTAAAGAAGAGGAAGCCTTCCTCATCGGTGACGGTGTGGGCAAACCTGTAGGCGTTTTCCAAACTACGGGCGGAGGTGAAGTGGGCGTTACAGCCGCTTCGGACAAGGCAGTGACAGCCGATGAGCTGATTGACCTCTTCTATTCGCTTCGTGCACCGTACAGGAAAAATGCCGTCTTCATCATGAACGATGCGACGGTGAAACTCATTCGAAAGCTAAAAGACACGACGGGTCAGTATCTCTGGCAGCCGGCACTCACGGCAGGTACGCCGGATACCATCCTCAATCGTCCGGTCTATACGTCAAGCTTTGCGCCCTTGGCGGAAGCTGGAGCTCTTGCGATTGCGTTCGGCGACTTCTCCTATTACTGGATTGCC
>DIRG01000082.1:11301-15182 GCA_002427475.1 Mageeibacillus sp. UBA5442 | reverse complement strand
CTTCTCCTATTACTGGATTGCCGATCGTCAAGGCAGGTCTTTCCAAAGATTAAACGAGCTTTTTGCCGCGACGGGTCAAGTCGGCTTTAAGGCAACACAGCGCGTGGACGGAAAACTCATCCTGCCTGAGAGCGTGAAGCTTTTGCAGATGAAAGCCGGCGTATAAGGAGGATATAGATGAACGCAGAGGATCTTCTTTATCCGTTAAAAGAAAATCTGGTGGTGGAGCATGATGCGGACGATCCCCTCATGCTCCGCTGCCTCTCCTCTGCGATTTCCTATGCAGAGGGATACCAGAAAAAAGGGCCGGATTATTATCTTACACACCCAATGACGGAGAGTACCAAGCAGGCTGTGATCGTCCTTGCAAGTTTCTTCTATGAATCAAGAGACGGTTCAACGGCCGGCTTCTTTTCCGATTCTCCTGAAGCCGCACGGCAGGTCTGGGAGACGGTTAAAACTCTTCTTCAGGGCGATAAGGATGTGATCCTATGAGCATTAAACTAAATCACTTTATTGAGCTTTTTCGTGTGGAGCAGGAAACGGATCCGGACGGCTTTCCGGTGGAGCGAGACGTCTTTCTTGCAAGTGTCAGAGCTTACCGGGAAGACCGCTACGGGAGTGAGACCTGGAAGAATCGAAGTCTTTTTTCGACAGCAACGACGCTTTTTAGAATCAGGCGAATTCCCGGTATCACACTCGATACCCGATGCGTCGTGGTGACGGAAGACGGCAGGCACAACATTCTCTCCGTGGAAGACATCCGAAGAAAAGGGCTCTATTGGGAGATTTTGGCTGAAAGAGTCGATACGGAAGGGGTGGTAAAGGATGGCTAAATGCGAAATGAAAATGCCGAATGAGTTCTTGGATAAGCTCTCAAAACTCGGTGACCGTTTTGATAAAGCCGCTCCTAAGATTTTACAAAGCGGCGGCAAGGTCGTGCTCTCGGCGATGAAAGCAAACCTTGAAGGCCGGATCGGAAAAGATACCAAGTACCCTTCCCGCTCCAAGGGCGATCTTTTAAGAAGCCTTGGCATCACCCCGGCTTTGCAGGATCGAAACGGCGAGTGGAATATCCGGGTAGGTGTCGGAGACTCTATTGACCGGGAAGGCGTGCCGAATGCACTGAAAGCTCAGGTCTTGGAGTACGGAAAATCCGGTCAGAAAGCAAAGCCCTGGATGAAGCCGGCACGAAGGAAAGCGAGAAAGCCTGCCGTTCAAGCGATGGAGGAAATACTGAAAAAGGAGCTTGATCTATGAGTGCATTGGCAGAACTAAAACAAATAGCGGAAGGTTTAAGGCTTCCTTCGGGAGCCGTGACCTTTGAAAAGAAGGCTCCTGAAACCTATCTGGTCTTTACACCGCTTTATGACGATTTACTCTTCTATGCCGACAACAAACCGCTGGTGGAGACGGAAGAAATCCGTATCTCACTTTTTTGCAAGGAAAACTATCTTCTTTGGAAAAGGAAGCTGACGGACGCTTTGCTTGAGCAGGATTTTATCATCACGGAACGGAGGTTTTTAGACCTTGAAGAAGACACGGGATACTACCATTACAGCCTGGACGTGGCGAAAGAATACGTCCGATAAGGAGGAATCACTATGGCAACAATAGGCCTGGATAAATTGTACTATGCAAAAATTACGGAGGATGCTTCCGGCATGGAAACCTACGACACGCCCGTTCAGCTGGCAAAAGCCATCACGGCGGAGCTGTCGGTGGAACTTGCGGAAGCGATCCTTTACGCCGATGACGGTGCATCGGAGATTGTAAAAGAGTTTAAAACAGGGACGCTCTCCCTCGGTGTGGACGATATTGGAAGTCAGGCGGCATCCGATCTTACGGGAGCTGTTATCGACACAAACAAAGTCCTGATTTCCTCGTCTGAAGACGGGGGTCTTCCTGTCGCTATCGGTTTTCGTGCAAAGAAATCAAACGGCAATTATCGTTATTTCTGGCTTTACCGAGTGAAATTCGGCATACCCGCTACAAACCTTGAAACGAAGGGCGACTCGATCACCTTTTCCACACCGACCATTGAAGGCACGATCATGCGAAGAAACAAGGCGGACGCTGAAGGAAGACACCCTTGGAAGGCGGAAGTGACGGAAGGCGATGAGGGGGTAGCCCCCGAAGTCATCACAGGCTGGTACACATCCGTCTATGAGCCGGTCTTTACGCCGGTTGCCCCATAAGGAGGATGCTTATATGTATCAGCTGAAAGCCCTGATAACACTGCGTTACAGGGCTTTCTCCATTTCTAGGGTTGCAGTTTGGCTGCAGTTTTAGTCTCAGAGGGTGTAGTTTGCTTGCAGTTTTAGTCTCAGAGGGTGTAGTTTGCTTGCAGTTTTAGCCCGCTACTTATCTGAACAGCTGCTCTGTGTAGCCTTGCATCAGCGTGTTCCATCCTAACCATATATATAGATCTTCAGATCAACTCCAAGCGCCTGAGACTCTAGCGAGCTTTGATCCCAGCTTTTAACTCACTTCTATTATCAGCCAAGCAGGAAGTTCCAAGCTACTTGGCGCCAGGTCGTTCGAGCCAGAGTAATGTAAATAGGAAAATTTGCTGTAGCAGCATGTGGCAAGTTAAGAGCTTTTCTGCGCCAGAACATAACAAAAGTTAAAGATAATCAGAAACTTTGAGTTTTTTTATGAAGTAATGTTGTCATAATCACGTTACCGCATTACAAGCTAAATGACGACAATTTGTGCCAGTTGAGTGCAGCGCAAAGAGAATGTACAACTTTGTTGAAATTATCTTCGATGCATGTAGCAGGTAAATAAAGAATATATATAAAGTTTTATATATCGAATAGGATTACGCCTATAGTTCAAAACAATATATGGTAAAATACTGTTCACAGCTTATTTTCCTTGTTGTGCCGCATTAATAATCTTCATTGTCATCCCAACTATTACAGGGTTATTATATAAAACTGCTATATAGTTATACTAAATTGTAACTTCAGAGTGCTAATTTACAGTATTGGTAATTTTCTGCCGAAAAATATCATTATTTACTTACACTCGCCTTATAATTGGAGAATATTTTAAATATTTGTTATATAATAGCTGTTACATTGCTTTAGATTGAGCCTAACCATATGCTTTTGTGCTGAAGTTATAAGAGAACCGGACATCTCACGATAATTGCGGTTAATGCAGTTTGAACGGCATGTCACCTTTTTCTAAGGAGTATTAGTTATGAAAAAAAGAACGATACAACCACTACTGTCTATCCTAATGGCCTTGAGCCTGGTGTTATCCATCTTTGCTGCACCGATCAGTGCTATCGGCAACAGCGACATGACTCCGCAGGCGGAAGTGCAAGCTAACCTGCTGTCTGCCTTTGAGATGAGCTATAACAACAAAGATGGAGATTGGACGACTATCAATAACGGTGGCGATATTGAAGTCGATCTTTCGGATGTGAATTCTGTTTTACTTAAGTACGAGCTAACGCGTCCCCAAAATGTGGAATTACTCGACGGCGACACTTACGTTATAGAATTGCCGCCGTTCTTTGACGGCTCGGCAACGGCTCAACCTGTTGTTGTTAACGAAAAAGAGGTAGGTACTTACTCTATCGCAGACGGGAAGATTACTTTTACTTTCAACGCCAATGCCGCGACATTTGATAATCTCAAGATGAATGTCAATATCTCCGGGGAGTTTAGCACTGAGGTCTTTGAAACGGTTGAGGAGATTAAGGTAGTGGTGCCTTTCCAGGATGAAAGTAGTTTTGAGGCTACCGTCAGAGGTAAAGCTGACGACTATAAGGGCGAAGATAAAAAAGAAGCGGGCTTCCAATATGTCCTAGACGGCGACGAGAAGAAAAAAGTCGACCGTAATCCGGAATACATTGACTGGACTGT
>DIRG01000082.1:3285-11082 GCA_002427475.1 Mageeibacillus sp. UBA5442 | reverse complement strand
GAACTAGTCCCCGGCAGCATCAAAGCTTATCGCATCATTCGCAATTATATGAATGTAGAAATCGACCGCGAAGAAGTCACAATAACGCCAGAAATGCTTGCTGCAAGCACCAGCGGCTTCACCTTAAATCTCGGCTCTATAGAGGATGCCTATGAAATTAGCTATACGACCACGCTGATCCGTCCTGATGGTGGCGGTACACATCAGATTAACAACAAAGCAACGATTATTTTAGACTCAGTTGAAAATGAGGTTAAAGACAGCATCACTGCCACTTGGTCTACTGACCTGCCTCTCATTGAAAAGAAGGGACAAGCGACCGAAGATCCGCACGTACTGGACTGGGAAGTAGAATATAACTATGCACAGGCTGACTTAGGCACTGTCAGTTTGAGCGACAACTTAACTCATGGTGAAGTTATCTTGGACAGCGTAGAAGTCTTCAAGGTAGATGTTGACATTGACGGCAATATAGTCTCGGGCACGAAGGTAGCAGTTGATGTTACACCAACCTTAGTTGACGGTAAGCTGACTATTCCAGACCTAGATGCCAACGGCCAAGCTTATTACATCAGCTATTCATCCACAGTGCCGGTAGGTCTAAATGATGTGACCGTAACTAATACCATCAGTGATGATTTAAAAGAACCTAACACAGCTACTGACTCCGTACTTGTAAACACGATTCCTACCGGCGGCAAAGTCGGTGAACAGCACGTAGATGCAGACGGCAATCCCTACATCGAGTGGACGATCACTTTGAACTCGAATAAGGTTAATGTCGGTCACATCACGATTAGGGACGTATTTAAACCGGAATATTTAGACTTTGACGTAAGCGATATCAGCCTCTATAAGCTATATAAAGATGATGTAGAGGCAACAAACTTCAGGATCGAAGAATATATCCATGAAGTTGACGGAGAACCGGACGGACGCGAAGGTTTCAAACTAGATATTACTAATGCCGGTCCTCATACTTATAAGTTCGTTTACAGAACTTACTACACTCAAGCCGGTATGGCTCAACCTGAATTGGCGAACCATGCCGAACTTGTTTTCTTAACAGGAGAAGGCGGCACCGGTATTGGTGAACCGCAACCCCTGCCTGATGCTAAAATTGAAGGGCCGAAAGCCGGCATTCATAAAGACGGCAGTTACATTGTCAATGCAGACGGTAATCAGGAAATTGAATGGACTGTAGTCTTTAACCAAAGCGAAGTGCTGCTAAACGCCAATTCCACGCTGACAGAAGAATTCGTGAGCGAAAATTACACATACTTAGCAGGCTCGCTGACACTCACGGACGCCGCAAAGAATGTTCTTGAAGAAGGCGAAGACTATTCTTTAGCTATCGATAACGACAGTAAAGGTTTTGTGCTCACACTAATTAAAGCGACAAACGCTGAGCTCACCCTGCGTTTCAGAACAACGGTAGACGACACAACTAACCTGGATCATAAAAACAAGGCCACTCTCAATTGGCAGGGCGGGGAAGAAACAGGCGAAAAAACCGTACCCAAGCGCGACGCCGGCATCTCTAAGTGGGGTGAAGTTGTCATAAACGATGACGGTAGCAAGACAGTGAAATGGACGGTATCCTTTAATACTCAGAAAAATGTCATTCACAACTTTGTCTTAACCGATACGTACACACCTACTACTGTTAGCGTCAGCGACATTAAAATAATGAGCGGCGGTGCGGACGTTACCGCTGATTTTACTATTAACAATCCGGGGACGGGTGGTTCCTTTACAGTTAGCAAAACTAAGCTAGATGCTAAGGAATATACTCTGACCTATAAAACAACGCTGTCACCGGCCGAGGAGCAGCAGGAGATAAAAAATACTGCTTCCATCACTTACACTGGTGGCTCGGACAGTATAGAAGAGCCACTGTCCAGCCCCAGCTTGCAGGTGGAAAAGCGGGCGAACAACATCGCAAACAGCAGCAATTGGGAAAACCCGCGTATTAATTGGACTATTTTTGCCAATACTGACTCAGCTAATAAATTCATCAGCCTCGTAGACGCCGTATTGGCAGATACGATCCCAGCGGATCAACGCTTGGTATCAGGTTCCGTAAGCGCCTACCGTTCGGATAACGAGGCAATCAGCGTCGATGCGACGGACATTGCTGAGTCAGACAATGGGTTCACAATTTCGCTGCCTAACGGTCCCTACCAATGGACGATTACATATCAGAGTGAGATTCTTTACCTGCCTTCAGAGGATGCGACAGTCTTTGACAAATATAACAATACTGTAGTACTGACAAACCAAAGTAATGATGAAGTCTTAAAGCAAGAAGATGATGCATCTGCTTGGATTCGCTACTATGCCAACAAGGCAAATGATCTGACAGGCAAGAGCGGTCAGCAAAACCCCGATACGGAAAACATTGATTATACCGTCACTATCAATCCTGAGGGCTTGACCATACACAATGCAAAAATCACTGATAGCTTATATACAACAGATCGCAATAAACATCATGAGTATGTAGACGGTTCGATTAAACTTTTCGATGCTAATGATAAAGAAATCACGGAAGGCTTTGCCCTAGCTGTTGCTCCGGATAAGATGAGTTTTGAGATTACTTTTGGCGGAACAGGCACGATCAATTCAAAGTATACGATCCAATATTCAACACGCTTAAAGCCGAATCTGGTGGGTAACTTTAGGGTAGTTAACAATATCGTTCTCACCGGTGGCACAGACAGCACGGAGCTCAACAAAAGCTCGACCTACACTACTGCCCAGCAGTGGTTCTATGGCGGCGGCGGTGAAGGCCGTACCGTCGAGTTGCAAATAAATAAGATCAACAACCAAGTTAACAATCCGGGACCGATTAAAAACGCAGTTTTCAAACTGGAACGCGTTAATCTAAACGGTTCTACGACGTTAGTAGACGCCGAGATCAAAACCAATGAAAAAGGTGTCTTCACCAAGGGAGATATCCGTGCTGGTCGCTATAAGTTGACGGAGACAGCAACACCTGCTTTATATCAGTTAATGACAAGTCCCGTCTTTTTCCTAATCGGCTATACCGATCCTGCTGATTACGAATATGAAGAGGAAGAATTACTCAACCCCTATACCGTAATCATTACGAATAGCAATTGGGATGCAGCTACGCATTCACACGCCAGTGCAGAAGCTAATGAGCTGACACTGGTAAATGACTACAATCCCGTATCCGTATCCTTTACGGCAGGCAAGATGCTGACAGGTCAAGAGTTAAGAAATAACCAATTCAGCTTCGGCTTGTTTAATGAGGACGAGCAGAGAGTTGCTACAAGTCAAAATAATGTCGACGGTGCAGTCAGCTTCCCAGCACAAACTTTTAACAATACGGGTAAATATACTTATACGGTGCGTGAACTCGCTGGCAGTCAGGGCGGCATGACCTACGATCCTGCCGTGTTCAATGTTTCAGTTGAAGTGAGTGAAGGTGCAGAAGGCTTGGTGGCTGATGTCACTTATACCGACTCCCAATCAACCGCAGTTGAGCAGCCTGAGTTTTATAATACTTACATTGCCAGCGGTGCTTGGACGCCTGAAGTCAGCAAAGCCTTAGATGCAGGCGGCCGCGTACTTACAGCCGACGAATTTAATTTCAAATTAACGCCAGTCGCTGGCGCACCCATGCCGCAAGGCGAGAGTGCTGCCTTAACGGAGCTATCCGCCAAGAACGCTGCCAATGGCAAAGTAGTGTTTGCGAGCATTCCCTACACCCAGGCTGACAGCGGTCAGACCTACTACTACGACGTTGTTGAAGTAGCTGGTACTGAAACAGGCATGACTTACGATGAGATGAAAGTGACGATAAGAGTCGACATTGCGGATAATCGTGATGGTACTTTAAGCATTGTACCAACAGTTCAAGCTGAGCAAGGCGAAGAAGCCGACTCGGAGTTTAACAATACATACGAAGCCAGTGGCGAGTGGACGCCTGAAGTCAGCAAGCACTTAGACGCAGGTGGACGCGATTTGGCGAATAGCGAGTTCAACTTCAAACTGACACCGGTGGATGATGCCACCATGCCGTCTGGTTTAACAGAGCTTGAAGCCGGCAATGATCTAGACGGTAAAGTAGAATTCACTACCATTCCTTATACCGAAGCAGACATTGGCAAAACTTACTACTACGAAGTTGTAGAAGAAGCAGGTAGCGAAATAGGTATGACCTATGATGGCATGACAGTGCGCTTCAAAGTTGAGATTACGGATGCCGGCAACGGTGTTCTGAATGTAGTGACTACGGTCGAAACAGGCGGAGACGCTGAAGCCGACACGGAGTTCAATAATACTTACGTCGCCAGTGGCAGCTATGTCGTAGAAGTTGGGAAAGAACTCAGCGGACGCGAGCTCTTTGCCGAAGAGTTCAACTTTAAGCTGACGCCGGTGGAAGGTGCTACAATGCCCGAAGACGGCGACAGTGGTGAAAGTTTAAGCGAACTCTCAGCAACAAATACAGCGGACGGCAAGGTAGAGTTTGCTGAATTGACCTATACCCAAGAGGATATCGGCAGTACTTATTACTACACCATTACGGAAGTAGCAGGCACTGAGGGCAGCATTACATATGATCCGCTCGTAATAACACTGATAGTAGTTATCACTGACAACGGTGATGGTGACTTGGCCATCGAGACCAGCTATCTGATCCCTGAAGATGCTGAGGAAGCTGACACAACCTTCAATAACCAATACGACGCCGACGGCTCCTGGGTGCCAACAGTCAGCAAGGTCTTGACTGCAGGCGGACGCCAGCTCCTGGCAGATGAGTTCAGTTTTGACCTTTACCTGCTGGCAGAGGATGGCGAAACCTGGCTACTCCAACAGACAGCTCTTAATGCAGCTGACGGTGGCGTTACCTTTGAAGCTATAAACTATACCGAAGTTGACACAGGGCAGGTATATACTTACAAAATTGTTGAGCGCAATGGCGGCGAAATCGGCATGACCTACGACAAGCTAGAAGTTGAAATAGTCGTTACAGTCGAAGACAGCGAGCTAGTTGGCGAGCTGGAAATTACTACTGAATACTCCGAAGAAAGAGTGTTCAACAACAGCTATGAAGCGGCTGGCACTTTCGTGCCGGAGGTGAAGAAAGACCTGCTCGGCAGGGATCTTGCCGCCGCTGAATTCGAGTTTACTCTGATACCTGTAGACGGGGCCCCCATGCCTCTCGCTGGCGACGAAGAAGCTGTGAGTTCATCGACAGCAACGAACGCTGCTGACGGTAAGGTTATCTTTGACGCTATTAGCTTCAGTGAAACAGACATAGGGCGGACTTACAACTATATTATTACTGAAGTTAAGGGTGAGCTTGGTGGAGTAGAATACTCGACGCAAGAGATTGTTCTGACAGTGAGCATAGCTGATGCCGGTAACGGAGAATTGGCCATAAGCGGCTCCTATACTGATGCCGCTACCTTTACGAATAAATACACGGTAGCTCCGATTGAAGTAGTTCTAGAGGCAGAAAAAGAACTCAAGGGCATGGACTTAGTTGATGAGCAGTTTGAGTTTGAACTGCTGGATGAAGACGGTCAGGTTCTGGAAACTGTGACCAACGCTGCGGACGGTAGCATCGTCTTTAGTGCCATTGAGTACAGCGCTGCCGGTGAGTACAATTACAGCATGCGCGAAGTCAAAGGCAAGGCAGCCGGCTTTATCTACGATGAGACAGAGTATCGGGTCACGGTTGTAGTAAAAGACAACGGTGACGGCACATTCAGTACTGACATCAGGCTGACTGACGGAGCTGTCTTGTTTAGCAATGCTTACTCTGACTCCTTGGCTGCTACAGGTGAGAACATTTCAACTGTGCAAACATTGGGCGCAGTGCTGCTCGGACTGGGCGTGCTAACACTGATCCAGCGTCGCAGAAGACATAGCCGCGAGGCCTAGATAGTAAAGCTGAAGTAGAGCCTGTTTAGCAAGATAAGAAGCAGAATCTAGCTCAGTTTTAGCAAAAAACAAAACCCGGGTGCGCTGTCACCCGGGTTTTTTCTTGGCCGCCGGCTCTATAACTTCCAAGTAGCTGACTAGAGTCTCTGTGAGCACAGACGTCAACATGAGATCAGAGTGCTACACACGCGACGCCTAGCGTTACTAGCGAAGGCTTTCAATAAACTTAATGCTTTCCGCATGAATTAGTGCGGGCTCGATATTATGGACGGAATGAGCGCAGTCTAGGAGTAGATATTCTCCGTTTGCTTTCTTGCTGATATAGTCAATGACATAGGTTCTCCACTCATTTTTGTCAAAGCCTGTTACCTCACCCTTGGAAACGAAAAAGAGGAGAGGCACATCACTGTCATCGATGGCAGCTAATTTTTTAGCATTGGACTCTATACTTTTGATTTCATTAAGCATGGGCAGCGTTGATGTTCTCCTGTAGTAGGAAACTATAGTGGTAGTCCGGATAAGATTTTTCAGAATGGTAAAGACGTAACAGAGCAGTACAAGGGCGTTAAGTGGTTCAATTTTTGAAGAGTTACCTGAACACTAGAGGTAGGTATCTTTTTTAGTGCTGATTGTTATTATGCACCCAAGGGTTCACATGCACCCAATCTCTGACTTTGCACCCAAATGCACCCAAGCGATATTTCCGAGTGGATTGTATTCGTTTTGTTGTAGGATGCCAAATCAAGACTCTAGTATTGTTTCAATACTAGAGTCTTTTTTTGTGTAAATATTTTTCCATGTTTTTTTCTTCAGATTGAGCACGTTCTTTTTCACTTTGAAAAAAATATCGGCAGTCTAGACCAATATTTAGTGCTAAAATTAAACAATAATAGAAAATAGGAAAGCAAATAAGAAATAAAAGGAGAAAAATATGAAGCAAAAAAGAATATCAATGTTAGGCATAATGATATCTCTAATTTTGATATCTGGTTGCAGTAACAAACAACTTGAAGAAGCGAACACTGTAATCAAAACATATAACGATGAAGTTAAAGAAATAAATGAGATGATTGTTCCGTACAATATGACTGTTGATGAAATACAGACTGAAAATAAAAAATTGGAGGCTTGTATTAATAATGGACAGGAAATTCTAAACAAAAATGAAACTCCTTATGATGAAAATACTTTGGTCGTTTTAAAAGAAAAAATCTCTAAAGCGAGTCAGAGCAAAGTAACGCTTCCAGAAAAAATTGATGAATATGAGGTGCTAAGTGTTGATCAAGATGCTAAAAAAAGGGAATTACAATCTTTGATTGAAGATGTGAATCTAAAGATTGAAGAACTGGATAATTTTACGATTCCTGAAATTCCTTCTGTTCCAGATTATTCAACTGAAATTGAAAATCTTGATGTTGCTCTATTGGCATATCAAGAAAGTGTTCAAGGAATGAAACAAATTACTGCTTCTTCAGATGAGTTTGTTATAGAAAGATTGCAACTCGTTGATACTATTACTGGTATAGAAGCCGTTTCTGAAAATAATGATCCAAATGGACAGCTCAATAAACAAGGTGGTTATATAGGTTGTATATACTTTACAGACACACAAGTTAATCGAGATGAATTGTACATAGAATCTGGGCAAGAGGGGATTATAGATGTTGGTACTGATGGAGGCGGAGCCGTAGAAATTTATAAAACACAAGAAGAAGCAGAAACACGAAATACATATCTTGGTGGTTTTGATGGCACAATTTTTAGCTCGGGTTCTCATTATATATATGGAACGTTACTGATTAGAACATCGAGATACTTAACAGGGACACAACAGTTAGAATTGACTGATAAAATAGTACAGTCGTTGATTACGGTAAA
>DIRG01000082.1:0-2996 GCA_002427475.1 Mageeibacillus sp. UBA5442 | reverse complement strand
TTGTTTCAATACTAGAGTTTTTTTATGTGATAAGTTCAGTCGATTTTATAATAGGATTCTCCTACGACGAAGCAAGAGGAGTAGTTCAGCTAACAAAAGTAAGCAAAAACTAATAATTGTTGACAAAAAAATAAAGGACTGATGCGATTCATTTCTGAATTACATAGTCCTTTAAATGTTCTGTATAAATTATTCTTCAAAGAAGCACCGCTTTTGGCGGCCCCTCAAAATTATCTTTATGCTAAACGAACATTAGTTGCTCTCATCTTATTGTTCTTTGGATCTTTTTCGATGTCAAAAGTGACCCTCTGTCCCTCGGAAAGCGTTTTGTGGCCGTCAGATACGATAGCTGAAAAATGTACAAACAGATCATCTCCGCCGTCATCATTGGCGATGAATCCGTAGCCTTTATCATTATTAAACCATTTGGTTGTTCCACTATTCATTTGTGTACCCCCTTCAATTAATATTACGTATCCACTAAAAAACAAAAAATGCTTAAAAATTATCGACATTCAATGATTCACAAAATATGAGAAACAAAGCAATTTTATGAATACTTACCTAGTACACTTCAACTGCAAACTTTTGTCAAGCATTTTATTTATAAAAAATGCAATTACTGAGAATTAATAATAAATAGCTACTAATTTTAGTCAGATTTTCCTAAATAAGAAAAAAGGCAAAACCAAAATGCACTTTCATATGCCTACAATAAATTCATCTATGGTGAAAAGACACAGATTAAAGCCTAGTATTGACATAATTATCTAACGGTGTTAACTTCTTACAAAACTAGCAAATATACTTTTATTTAAAACATGCTATTAAGGAGCAACTTAATTGTCCTATAAAAATCTTGCTGAACAATTTTTTCAAACAAATTATCAAATGAAAAAAATTAATCATCAACAAATCATTGATGAAAGCCTAAAGGGAGAAATTTTTACTCTATTATATTTACGTAATCGAGATGATTTTGTTTTACCAGGCGAGATTAGCGAAATTATGCAAATCAGTTCAGCTAGAGTTGCAACCATATTAAACAATTTAGAAAATAAAGGGTTGATAGAGCGACAAATCGATAAAATGGATAGACGAAGGATTTTAGTTTCACTCACACCTTTGGGAAAAGAAAATTCAGATAAACATTATCATGTAGTTATCAATCAAATTAGCAAAATGTTTGAACTTTTGGGTGAAAAAGATGCAGAAGAATTTATAAGAATAATGAACAAAATTCTTGATATTGCATCAACAATGGAATGTGCCTAAATAAAAAATATTGTTTTTTTGCTTATTGAAAACAGCAGAATAGTAACAAAAAACAATTAAAAAGCAATGCCAATCTTATATATTGGTATGAATAAAAAAATATATTATTAATAAACTTTGAAGGAAAATACATCCATGCTTGAATTAAAAAACATCGTAAAAGAATATCCCGCAGGAGATAAGCCAGTAGAAGCCTTAAAAGGCGTCAGTATGAAATTTAGAAAAAGTGAATTTGTATCCATACTCGGACCATCTGGTTGCGGGAAAACAACTTTGCTTAATATTATTGGAGGCTTAGATCAATACACTAGTGGTGATTTAATTATCAATGGTAAATCGACAAAAGGCTTTAAGGATAGAGATTGGGACACTTATAGAAATCATTCGATTGGATTTGTTTTTCAAAGCTACAATTTAATTCCCCATCAAACTGTATTACAAAATGTGGAAATTGCACTTACTGTTTCTGGTGTATCTAAAAAAACACGTAGAAAAATGGCTATTGATGCTTTAGAGCAAGTTGGTCTGGGTGATCAATTAAATAAAAGACCAAATCAAATCTCTGGTGGTCAGATGCAAAGAGTAGCCATCGCTCGAGCATTGGTAAATAATCCGGATATTATTCTAGCCGATGAACCAACAGGCGCCTTAGATTCCGAAACAGGTGTGCAGGTCATGGAGATTTTAAAAGAAGTCGCCAAAGATCGTCTTGTTATTATGGTCACTCATAATGCAGAATTGGCACATATGTTCTCCACTAGAATCGTTCAAATGCTAGATGGAAAAATAATAGATGATTCAAAACCTTTAGAAAAAATTGAAGAACAAGACACAAATCAAAAAGCAGTAAAAAAACCTTCCATGTCTTTTGCGACAGCCTTTATGTTGTCTTTAAAAAATTTATTCACCAAAAAAGGCCGAACAACCTTAACAGCTTTTGCAGGCAGTATAGGAATTATGGGAATCGCTTTAATATTAGCGGTTTCTCAAGGTACGACAAATTATATAAATACAGTACAAGAAGATGCCCTATCATCTTATCCATTGAGAATAGAAGAATCTTCTGTTGATCTTTCTACTTTGATGGAAACATTTATGAATGTCGGTAGTTCAGAGGTGGATCATGATAAAGATGCTGTTTACAAAAAGACAGCTATCTATGACATGATATTTTCCTTTAGCAATTTAGATAGCAATGAAAATGATTTAAAATCTTTTAAAACCTATTTAGAAAAAGAAATTAGCAATGATGATGAGGATAGTTTGGAAAAAGCCGTAACTGGCGTTCAGTATTCTTATGATTTAGCTCTTAATGTCTATACAAAGAATGTTGATGGGGACATTGTTAAATCAGATTCTCAAGAATTATTACAAAATATCATCACGGAACATATGGGAACAGATATGTCTGGAATGGAATCCATGATGGGCAGTTCTACCATGTCTAATCTAGAATCGCTTAGTTCGAGTTTCGATTCTATGGGTATGGGAATGTTTAGTACAAATCTTTGGCAGGAAATTTTACCAGGTAATAATGGTGAGCCTGTCAATGATATATTAACCAAACAATATGATTTGGTTTATGGTACTTGGCCTCAAAAATATAATGAAATTATTTTAGTATTAGATGAAAACAATGAATTGGATGATTTAACTTTATATGCTTTGGGTTTAGAGCCTAAAGAATATATTGATGCCATTACAGAATCAGCACTTAATGG
>DIRG01000094.1:6451-6678 GCA_002427475.1 Mageeibacillus sp. UBA5442 | reverse complement strand
GCCTGATTAATGTGGAGCTGGAACGCGACATGGATCTTCTACTCGACATTGTCGGCTTGGGACGAGCTGCCCGCAACCAGGCACAGCTGAAGATCAGGCAGCCGCTGTCTAAAGCCCTAGTCGTGGGCGATAGAGAACTGCCGCCCGAACTGATGGAGCTGGTCAAAGATGAGCTCAATATCAAAGCGATCGAATTTGGGGCTGAGGCTTCCGACTTGATCGATTAC
>DIRG01000094.1:5729-6175 GCA_002427475.1 Mageeibacillus sp. UBA5442 | reverse complement strand
GGCGAAACGATCTCTCTTGACGTCGACGGCACAGTCTACGAATTGGCGGAAGAGGATCTCTTGGTCAGTGAAGTGCCTGCCGTAGGCTACGTGACGGAAAGCGAAGGCTCTCTGACAGTGGCTCTAGAAACAAAGCTCAGCGACGAATTAATCGAAGAAGGTTTCGTTCGTGAGATAGTCAGCAAGGTTCAGTCCATGCGGCGTGAGATAGACTTTGAAGTTACGGATAGGGTTGATCTCTTTGTCGCTGCCAACGAAAAGATGACTTCCTTAGTCACGCNNAGAAATTCGCGATGAAGTTCTCGCCTCAAGTCTGACCTTCTTTACGGAAGAATCTGACTTGCCACGGGATGCACAGAGCAAAGTCTGGGATATTAACGGCGAGGAGATGACTTTCGCTCTCCGTTGTTCAGAGCAAAAGTAAAAGCTATGAATGCAAATCAAGA
>DIRG01000094.1:5248-5535 GCA_002427475.1 Mageeibacillus sp. UBA5442 | reverse complement strand
AGGAAAGCACAAAGGAAGCGACTGCTTACTCTAGTACAAGGCGCGGTCATTGCGGCTCTGTATCTGGTGTCGACCTTTCTTACATCCGCCATTAGCTTCGGCATCGTGCAGTTTCGCATAGCCGAGGCCTTGGCGGCTTTAGCCATACTCTTTCCCGGTGCCCCGCTGGGGCTCTTCGTAGGTTGCCTTCTGGCCAATTTGCTCAATCCGGCCAGTTTGGGCATCATCGATATCCTCGGAGGCAGTATCGCCACCGGCATTGCTGCTTTATTGACTTATCGTTTGGG
>DIRG01000094.1:0-5001 GCA_002427475.1 Mageeibacillus sp. UBA5442 | reverse complement strand
TTCCGCTTTTGGCTCCGGTTATTATCAATGCCGTTGTCGTAGGCATCTATTTACCCTTTATTATTCAAGGGACAGATCCGACCTTGCCTGTAATCCTTATATCGATGCTTTCGATCTTTATTTCGCAGTCGTTCGCCGTCTATGCCTTGGGATTACCCTTGCTGCTGGCCCTAGAACGTACTCCTGTCGCACGCGATGCGGTGCTCTAGTAGGAAAGATAAATGTCGCATTATTTTGATCCGAAGAAAAATGCCCCGCATTCATATCAGACCATTGAGGCTGAATTCGAGGGCCGAAAATTCTCTTTGCTGAGTGATTCACATGTTTTCTCCCGTGGAGCGATCGACTTTGGCAGCTCCTTGCTGATATCAACTATTCTGGCGCAGGAAGAAAACCGCAAGCTCACTTTCTTAGATTTAGGAACAGGAATCGGTGTGGTTGGCGTAGTAGTGGGAACTTTGCGCCCGGAATTTGAACTGCTCCTGAGTGATGTCAACGAACGCGCTCTGGCCGTGGCCAAGAAAAACGCAGCCGCTCTGAAAGATAGAGCCGAAATTGTGCTATCAGACGGTTTGGAGAATATAACAGGGCTTTTCGACCTGATAGCCCTTAATCCGCCAATCCGCGCCGGCAAAGAGACGATCTATCGACTCTATCGGGAAGCGGCAGCGCAACTTGCCCCCGACGGCGCTCTTTATATAGTAATCCGGGTCAAGCAGGGAGCCAAATCCACTCAGACCGAACTTGAACGCTTGTTCTCAGAGGTCGAGGTCTTAGAGAGATCAAAAGCTTACCGCGTGTTTCGCGCCAGATCCCCCAAGTGATAAAATAGAAACAGGTTCATCTCTTTTATGTAGAGGAGTAATAATATGTCTGTCATTTCAATTTCAGCCCTGGGTCAGGATAGCCACCGCTTTATCTCGGATATAGAAAAAAACGAACAAGCGTTGCTGCTCGGCGGCATCGAGGTGTCAGGAGCTCCGGCGCTGGCCGGTAATAGTGACGCCGATGTAGTTTTACATGCTCTCTGTAATGCCATTTCCGGTCTTTCCACAGTGCCCATTCTCGGGCATAAGGCAGATGAGCTCTGCGCGGCAGGTATCCGCGACAGCAAGGTTTATGTGCGAGAGGCTTTGCGCACCTTAGACAATATTAAATTGACCCATCTTTCCTTTTCGATCGAAGCAGCACGCCCTCATCTTTCCGGCAGCATCCCCGCCATGCGGATATCTGTTGCGGATTTGGTCGGCTTGCCTTTAAGTTCGGTCGCAATCACAGCCACTAGCGGCGAAGGCTTGACGGCTTTTGGTAGGGGAGAGGGGATCCAGTGTTTCTGTCTAGCTTCAGCAGAAAAAACTTTAGCCGACTAAGATAATCGTTCATTAATTACAAAAAGAATACAAATCCTCCGAAAACGAACATAGGCTCTTTATTTTTTTGCGCCTATCCCTTATAATATGAAAACGAACAAACATTCTGATAAGGGAGAAGGTTTATGCGCGCTATTTTACATTCTGATTTAAATTGTTTTTACGCCAGCGTTGAGATGCTGTATCACCCTGAACTGGCGCGCGGTCCCATGGCGGTATGCGGGGATCCGGATAAGCGTCATGGCATTATTCTGGCCAAGAATGAACAGGCCAAGCGCGCCGGTGTCTTGACCGGAGAGGCTATCTGGCAGGCACGGCAGAAATGTCCCGACCTGACTTTGCAACCCGCACACGGTTATCTTTATGTGCGTTACTCAGAACTGGTCCGTTCTATTTACGAAGAATATACAGATCTGGTGGAGCCTTACGGCTTGGACGAGTGCTGGCTTGATGTGAGCGCCAGCTTGGAGCCGCCGCTCCACATCGCCGGGGAAATCCGGCGGCGCGTGAAAGAAGAACTGGGGCTGACGGTTTCTATTGGGGTCAGCTACAACAAAGTTATGGCTAAGTTAGGCAGCGACCTGAAGAAACCCGATGCGGTCACTATTATCAAGCCGCGGGATATCGAAACACTGGTCTGGCCTTTGCCACTGTCCGATCTTTTCTATTGCGGACCACGTACCGTGCGCAAGCTGGCACGTATTAATATCTGCACGATCGGTGATTTGGCCCGTTGCGAGCCCGGCTATATTCAAAAAATATTAGGGAAGAACGGTTTGGGGCTGTGGAATTTTGCTAACGGCATCGATTTCTCTGAAGTGCGACCGGCCACGGAGAAAGAGGAAATCAAATCAGTCGGTAACAGCACCACTCTGCCTGCCGATCTTCACAGCAGAGATGAGGTGAAACGAACATTTCTACGTCTAGCTGACAAGGTGGCATCGCGTCTGCGTAAAGCGAACTTAGTCTGCCGTGGAGTGCAGATTTCCGTACGGGATACAGAACTCATGACGATTGAACGACAAAGCAAACTGTATATGTCGACTTGCGTGACTAAGACTTTGTACGAGCAGGCTATGCAGATATTTGATACCCATTATTTCTGGCAGCGGCCGATCCGCTCGCTGGGCTTGAGAGCCATCGACCTTGTGGAGGCGGAGGAGGACCGTCAACTTTCGTTTTTGGCTGAGTTCAAAGATGAGGAGCGCTGGCGCGAGGCTGAACAAGCGATCGATAAAGTCCGCGAGCGCTACGGCAAGGAGGCTGTGACGCGCGATTTCCGCTACCATCGCGGTTCCGACAATCATGCGGTGGCTTCAGAGCTCTACCGCTTCAAGGACAAAACAGGGGAGTTGGCCAAAGAGCCTGTTTTGCCGTTGGGCTTTCATGCCCACAGCGAATGAAGGAGGGCTGATTTATGAGAGAGCGAATCTTTGTAGATGTTCTGGCGCAGTTCCATGGCGGACGTGTGCGTCCGGTCAGCCTGACCCTAAACGACGGGCGTCGTTTCAGCATTGATCGGGTAACTGATGTCAGGCGGGCACCATCAAAATCAGGAGGAGCCGGTTTGCGTTATACCTGTGTGATTAAGGAGCGGGAAGTACCGCTTTACTTTGATGAGTGGGAAAATGTCTGGTGGTATGACGGCTGACTGAGTTTTGCTGAATTAACTGCTGAGGCTAACGCGGAACAAAGCATCCCAGGCAGCGATCTGTTCTTCTAGGATAGACAGTTCGCGCTGCAAGAAGGCCATTTCCTCGGCAGTGGGCAGAGTGTTTCTGTGCCCATCAGACCAGACAGGCAAAGGTATTGAACGATAGACATGCAAGAGAGCATAAGCTGTCCTGTAGAATCTGGGACGGTCCAATTTGCGAAGGCCGGCAAAGAAATCTTTCGCTTTGCCAAAGATAACCGCTCGGGGTAGCGCACTGATGACAGTCTCTACGTCAGTTAAATTGGGTTCATTGTTGGCGATCAAATCTTCAGCTGAAGAAATATTATTCAGGTAAACTCTCATTTCACGGTAGAGGGCGTAACCTCGTTTGGAAAAGGTGAGCTGTTTGCCGCCGCTGAATATCAGAAGGAAGCCGGGTAGTAGGAGTAATAGTGGCCAGAAAGATCTGGCATAAACGCTGAGGAAAATAGCCAGAACGACATCTAAGAGGCCCAAGAGCAGGAAACATGCGCGCTTGAACATAGTAAGTATAAGATTTACCCAGCCTAATTTGCGGAAATCTTCCCGAACAAGATCTTGGAAAGATTTGTAACGCTCCAAGAATTCACGATGCTTATTCAAACCTCTCGTCTCACGACGTAGTCGCTGCACAGCCAGAACCGGATAAGGATCTTGTGACGGATCAAAGAGCCACTGCAAAAGGTAGGCTTCCCAAGCGGTAAAACTGGAAAAGTCGTCACGATCGGGATGCTTCCAGACAATCACCTCATCCTCCCAGGCTAATTCGCGCCTCGTCATCAGGCTTAGTAGGGTGCTAAAAATGTCTAGACCGCCTTCTTTCCTGCCCATCAATATCTTCAGATAGACTTCCGGCGTTAGGGCGATCTGCAGAGAGTGATCTCGTTTGCTGCGCACCCAAGGCAAGCGTCGCAAAAAGGCAAAGAGCAGCCACAAAGCAAAACTGCTGACGCCTAGGAAGGTAATAATGGGCTGTAGGTACAGGCGCATGCGTGTGCGGTTGTGGAAAACAGTAACTTGCTTTTGGGTTGTTTCTAGACGCTCGGTGATAGGCGTAAGGTTTGTCGTGTCCGACAAGGTAGAAAAGCCGCTGCGAGGCAGCACGAGCATTAGTGACGTACTGTTTTCTATTGTGAGTGGTCCCTGAGAGCGGAACATAATCGAGTTTTCAGTTTTGTTCAGTTCGATAAAAGGTGTAGAGGAAATTGCAACAGACTGCATTGAGTCTGTATCTATGGTCTGAGGCAGCTGGATGGACCATTCAGCTGATTTTGCTTTCTCACCAAGAGGAAGCGATGACATGGGTCCTTCCATGATGGCCAGCACATCTTGTTTACTGACACCTTTCTCCCATTCATATGATAGATGTAGGTTGTGGGAACCCGGGGTAAGGGGAAGGGTCATAGTCAATTGGGTCTCTCGTAAGGTGGGGTTGCTACGATAGGAAAAATTCTGAGCTATGGTTTCGTCATGAGGAGGTATGGGTACAAAAGCATTGGCGGTGTCGGCACCGAAATACTCCAGTACCTGCAGCTGCGAGATGCCTTCGGACGGATTGCGTAAGAAGAGAGGCAACTGATTAGTAGTCTTAAATAAAGTGAAGCTGATGGTTTCATCAACGAGTACGCGGCCGTCTTCTAAGATGCGGACGAAAACTTCATTACTCTCGACGACGATATCCTCTGAACTGTCCGCTTCCGCCGCCGCAAGTTCAACATTAAAAAAGAGGGTGCAAAGCAGCACAAACAAAAGCAAGAGAACAAATAATTTGTCCCCGGATCTAAGTTTGGCTATTCTCTGGTGCTTCACTTTTTCTCCTGCCAAGCCTATTACAGATAAGGATCTGCGCTTATAGTTTTTACTACTACAATGATATTACAGTTTCAGAATACAGTTTCTACTGAAATTGTTACAAATGCAAGCGACACAATGGTCAAT
>DIRG01000116.1 GCA_002427475.1 Mageeibacillus sp. UBA5442 | reverse complement strand
TCAGACAATGACAAAGATAAAATCAGCCACCGTGGTATAGCTTTGAGAGCTTGTCTAGACTATCTCTTAAAGCAAGTAATTTAGATGGAGTGAATAAGGATGGCACAAGAGGATTATTATTTAATACGCTCCGATGTTCTGCCTGAGGTTTTTCATAAGGTAATTTCAGTCAAACAATTGGTGGACAGGGAAGATAGTGTATCAATCAATGAAGCTTGCAAACGAGTAAAGATCAGTCGTAGTGCCTATTACAAATATAGGGATGCTGTGCGCTTGGTGCAAGTTGAAAGCGGTTCTAGCGTTGCTATTATCTTGGAATTGGAAAACTTGGATAACATTGCTTTTCGTTGCGTGAATGCTGTCAGAGAAGCGGGAGGCAAAGTGCAGTCGTTTCAGATTAGCGAAACCGATTTAGGCGGTAAGCATGCTTTGATCACGGCTGAGGCCTGCCGTGATGATGCTTCGGTGGTCGAACTGGAACACAAGCTGAAGCAGGTTCGCGGCGTAAAAAGTGTTAAAATGCTTCGTTGAAGCACAAATGCAACCAATTGTGACAGCTAAGACTTGCTTATGTTAGTCTTGTGCCAGATATATTTATGGAAAAGAAGGAATAATCGGTGGGATTTCGCTCTCTTTGGGAAGCACTAAAGATAGATAAAGTAAGTGATGTAAGGAAGAACAGAGCCGCGCTTCTGCTGCTCTTCTTTATTGCAGCTGCCCTATATATTAGCGAGCCGATACAATCTCCACTCCTTGAGTTTTATCGGGGACTAGAAGGATTCCTCTTAAATGGTCAAGGTTTTCCTGTCCCTAGTACTGCCATGATGATAACTTTAGCTAAACAGTTAATTTTGCAGGGAATTGCTTTATATTTCATCTTGTTTAGCGCATTGAATTACTTGGAGTATAAACCTGAACCTAGTGAGCAGGCCAACGTAGGAGCGGGTGGAGTTTTTGTGAAAATTGACTTGCCCGAGGATCTGCGCTCCCTCAGTACGGCAAGGATAGCATTGAAGTACTATCCGTACTTTCTGCTGCTCGGGGTAGCGCTGCTCAGTATTCAGATGATCTCGGTGTTTTTTTTAATGATTCCTTTCTACGTAGTCGCCACTATGCTCTCTATGACTTTGCTCGAACAAATTTATGAGGAACGCAACATCTTTCAGGGCATGGAAGCAAGCGCTGCTTTGACAAAAGGTTTTAAGTTTTATATCTTTGTTCAGTTTTTCATTCTCAGCAGCATACTATCGATCACCGAGAACCTCTTGCTTAACGCTTTCGCCTCAACTATGTGGGCCGGAAGCCTAATCCGGGCTTTTCTATTTGCTTATTTGACCTTTGCGATCGGCCGACTGGCGGGGATTGTCTATAAAACAAGCAGGCTTTTGCATCTTTCCCTTGGCGCCTTGAAAATAGGCAGATTCTGACCTGACGTTATGTTTTTTTTTATTTGATTTTCAGGGAGGAATTTTAATGATTTATTCAGAACTTAACAGCACAATTGAAGAATATAAAGAAAAATTGACACTTTTAGAACAGTCACTTTGTCTAGAGGCAGATCAAGCTGAAATTGAACGCTTGAGTGCTCTCACTATGGAAGTGGGTTTCTGGGAAGATCCCAAAGAAGCCTCACAAATTCAGGAGCGCATTGCACATCTGGAACGTAAGCAGAAGCGGTTTATTGCTTTGCAAGGCGAGCTGGATGATATAGAAGTTCTCTGCGAACTTGGTAGCGAAGAGGAAGATCCGGACGTAGCTCTGGAGGTGGAAGAAGCTCTTAAGGTTTACGAAAAGGAATACGAAAAACTGCGATTAGAAACCTTGCTTTCCGGAGAACACGATTCCGCTAATGCGCTAGTTACCTTGCACGCCGGAGCCGGTGGCACGGAAGCGCAGGACTGGACGCAGATGTTAGAGCGGATGTATCTGCGTTGGGCGGAAGATCACGGCTACACTACCGAGCTATTGGATTTGATCCAGGGAGATGAGGCGGGGATTAAAAGTGTTTCTTTCCGTGTCAAAGGGGTCAACGCATACGGCTACATGTTGTCTGAGCATGGCGTGCATCGCCTGGTACGGATTTCACCGTTTGATTCATCAGGAAGAAGGCATACGTCTTTTGCTTCTTGTGAGGTGTTGCCTGAGCTGGACGACACGATCACGATCGATATAAAACCTGATGATTTGCGTATAGACACTTACCGTGCTTCGGGAGCCGGGGGACAGCACGTCAACAAGACCAGCTCGGCCGTCCGGATTACTCATTTGCCAACCGGCATCGTGGTTTCTTGCCAAAATGAACGCTCGCAATTGCAGAACCGTGAAACCGCCATGTCAATGCTGAAGTCGAAACTATATCGCTTGGCGCAACAGCAGCAGCTGGAACGTATTGAGGACCTTAAAGGCGACGTCGCCGCTATAGCGTGGGGCAATCAGATACGTTCTTATATCTTTTGTCCTTATACAATGGTCAAAGACCATCGGACCGATGTCGAGACGGGAAACGTTGACGCTGTAATGGATGGCGATATCGACCGTTTTATCAACGCATATCTTGTGCAGCGAGCCCAGAACGGCGACTAGGACTGAGTTTAGGCAAACGATAGCAGATAGGAAGCGATGGAAATGGGAGCTTTAATCGGATTATTTGGCGGTTCATTTGATCCTTTTCACAATGGACATCTGGCGATGGTGGAGGCAGCTGCGAAAGCTTTTCCTTTTGAGCGCCTTATTGTGATGCCGGTCGGTCTGCCTTCGCACAAAAATCGTAGATTAAGCTTTGCCACTTTTCGCATGGAAAGCGCTAGCTTGGCTACGGCAGATTTGCCTCAGGTATATGTCAGTGACTACGAGATACTGGCACCTAGACGCAGCTATACGATAGAGACAATTCGTCATTTGAAAGAGGAATATCCTAAGGAAGAGATCAAGCTAATTTCCGGTTCAGATTTTCTCTTTAATCTGGAGTCCTGGTACCAGTACGAAAAAATCATTGCAGAGGTCTCTTTCGCAATCGCCTTACGGGGAGATGCCAAACTGGATGAGTGCGAGCAACAGGCGAACTATTTGCGCAACAAGTATCAGGCTCAAATTGACTTTTTCCCGATGAAGTCTACTACCGTATCGGCCACTAAAGTGCGTGCAATGCGTTCATCCGGTAATTCAGCAGCGGAACTTGTGCCGGAAAAAGTAAACGAGCTATTGCATACCTACCAACCTTATTCATTCAAAGAAGTATTGGACGATTTAGATGAAACTAGCTGGCACAGATTGAATCACTACGAACGACGTCTCTTCGCTTATTTAGGACTGGAACGTAGATTACATACGGTGTCAACGTGCCTCCTAGCACTGGAGTTGGCAGAGGTACATAATGTGCCTGCTCTGGAGGCCGGCACTGCCGCTTTGTTCCACGACCTGGCCAAAGAGTTGCCTCTCGCTGAACAGAGGTCTTATTCAGATCTATATTTGGGACATGAAGAGGAAAATCCTGAACTACTGCACGGGCCGGCAGCTGCGTTTTTGGCTCGGGAGCATTTTGGCATTAGCTCTGCAGATGTCCTTAATGCAATCCAATACCATACCAGTGGTAGACCCGGCATGAGCACATTGGAAAAGATCATTTTCCTTGCAGACAAAATTGAATATGGGCGGCCATTCAAAGATTTGGACAGTATCCGTTCGCTGGCTTTTGCAGAAGGAGCTGAAGCGACAGAAAAAGAAGCCTTGCTCAATCAAGCAGTCTGTCTTTGTTTTGATGAAGTTTTTTCTGCTCTGGAACGAAGCGGACAAGAGATTTGCCCTCTGAGCAAAGAAGCCTATAATATATTAAAATAGTATTAGATGCTTTTACATACTTAAGAAAATGAGGTGAATAATTGGAACCTGTACTTAATCAAGAAATGCTGAATCCGTCGGAAGAAACTACAAAAGATCCGGAAGCACAGCAATTTATTCAAAACCTGCTTGATACTATTCAGACAGCGTTAGATGAGAAAAAGGCGGAAAATGTAGAGACAATCAAAGTAGCCGGACGCACTAGCTTAACCGATTATTTTGTTATTGCCACTGCACGTAGCTCCACACATTGTAAAGTTTTGTCGGATGCAGTTGAAGAAGCTGTAAGTAAAAACTTGGGGCAGCAAGTACGCCAAGTGGAAGGCATGGAAAAGAGAAAATGGATTGTACTCGACTACGGTGACATTGTTGTCCACGTAATGAGACAGGAAGATCGCGAATTCTACAATCTGGAACGACTCTGGAAGGGTTCAACATCTGCCAAATAGATGAGTATTGGCATATAAACATTGAGGCGAGGCCGGATGGCCTCGCTTTTTTTCATTTATCCTGAGACAAGATTGTTAGCAGGAGTTCCCCATGAATCGACGCAAGAATCTGGATCGACAGAGGAAAAAGCGACAGAGTATTATTTTGCTACTCATGTTGGCTGCGATTGTAATTGCCATCTTGGGGCGCTTCATTTTTGCACGAGAAAAGGAAATCGATCCTGAAGATCTGGAATTAAATACCAAGGCGACACAAGAACAGACTTCAACGAGCGAAAGTAGTGCTAAGGCTTTTCCGGTACACGTAGCAGGCGCTGTAAGGAAACCCGGAGTCTATTATTTCTCAGAAGGGGTAATTGTCGGCGAAGCTATAGAGAAAGCCGGGGGAGCCACGCAGGACGCTGCTGTGGACGTATTGAATATGGCTTCGCTCTTACATCCCCATGCGAAGCTTTATGTACCGACTCTAGAGGAAATAGAAGCGGCTGATCCGGGAACTTCCTTCGAGGGAATCGAGAATGATCCTGCTAGCACTGATTCCGGAAAAATCAATCTTAACTTAGCTACGGAGGCAGAGCTTTTAACAATCCCGGGCGTTGGTCCTGCTACAGCGTCTGCAATTCTTAGCTATCGCGAAGAGAACGGCAAGTTCAGCCAGATTGAAGATTTGATGAATGTGACGGGGATTAAAGAAAAGAAATTTGCTAATTTAGAAGCATATCTTTACGTTCCTTGATTAATTGCTCGTATCCG
>DIRG01000008.1:4759-5244 GCA_002427475.1 Mageeibacillus sp. UBA5442 | reverse complement strand
GAGAGGGGAGCGAGCCAACCGTGCCAGATGCCCCAGAAAAACCCCGCAGGTTTATCCGCTGTATGCTTGCCGTCCCCCGGAATACAGCCCGACAAAAGGACCATAATAGCGATACTTAAAAGAAGTAAAATTAATAGCTTTTTCTGCTTCATAATGCTGACCTCCTAGATGTATTATCGCACACCCGCGCAAATCCCGGACTATTCCTTTTCACATTCCTGCAAATTCTCTTTAACACGGAACCTGACTATCTTGTCAATCAAGTCATAGGGGATGGGTTCATCCAAGGGGAAATTAACCGATCCCTTCGCTCGTTTGTACGGCGCCAATTCCTCGTCAAAAGATGTCATAGCGCTAGGGCTAGGGTAGAGGCCGATATGTTTTTTAAAAGCGCCAAAGTGGACCAAATTCCCGCAAAGATAAAAAGTAGGCAACTGATAGCTGATCTTTTCCGTAGCCTCAGGAGCCGCCTTCTGCACAGTCTC
>DIRG01000008.1:3626-4586 GCA_002427475.1 Mageeibacillus sp. UBA5442 | reverse complement strand
TTTGCAACTTTTCTTGAACGTCGGCCGGAAAACGAGCGATATACTCGTCAATGCCGCGAGGGGTTTCTGTCGAAGCGCCTGTCGAAGCATCTCCTTTTGGTGTGTCTTTCTTAGCCATTTGGATTTCTCCCTTTCAACTTGTCCTTGCGGGTCCGTACAACTTATCCTTGCGCGCTCTCCCACAAGTAGCTCGTCATCGATACAGATCCCAGTACACAGGATTTATTGTATACGCTGATCTGATCTTCTTGATCCGATGCCCCGAGCGCATATAAAAGTGGGTAAAAATGATCGGGAATCGGCACCGCCAACTTTGCGGTCTCGACTTCGTCTTTGTAATTCAAGACCTTCTCATGCTTACGCTGGAGGATGTTTTCATGAATATAATCATCAAACTTATAAGCCCAATCGAAACCTTCATCTTCTTTCTTCCAATTGACTAAGCGCAAGTTATGGACAATATTTCCGGTGGCAAAAATAAGAACGCCCTGCTCTCTAAGAGCACTCAATTCTTGAGCAATTTTGTAATGTGTTTCCGGAGGGGCCGCACCGTCCACGCTGATTTGAAATACCGGAATGTCTCTTTCCGGATACATGTGCACCAAGACGGACCAAGTTCCGTGATCAATACCCCAAGAATTATCGAATTCAGTTTCTTTCGAGATCAGCTCATGGGAGAGCCTAGCTACGCCCGGCGATCCGCCCGGACTGTAGACGATTTCATATAATTCCTGAGGGAAGCCAAACATGTCATAAATAGTCTTCGGATCCTCCTCGTCCATGATCTTAGTTCCCTTGGTATACCAGTGAGCGGACACAGACAAAATCACCTTTGGCTTGGGTATTCTTTCCGCAATTTCTCTCCAGCCACGCGTAAAGCTATTATCTTCTATGGCATTCATCGGCGATCCGTGCCCTACAAACAAAACCGGCATTTTACTTTTCATTCACGTCCTCCAA
>DIRG01000008.1:0-3364 GCA_002427475.1 Mageeibacillus sp. UBA5442 | reverse complement strand
ACAGCTACAGTGGCAGACTCTTGCCCGGCTTGAGTTACCGCCAAGCATTTACAGCATCGGTTCAATCAACGGAACGAGATAAGACAATATCCTGATAAAAAACCGAGAAACTGGAGACCCCGAGATTTCCACCTCAACAGCCACTTGGCTTTCGTCTGTCAGCTGATCCATTTCATCCAATAGTTCTTCTGCGAACCCCTCGCTATAGATCACAATCATGCTTTCCGTGCTCAGGTAAGCGCTTCTCGGATCATAATTGAAAGCACCGATCATCGAAACCTTGCGGTCGATAACAAAAGTCTTGGCATGCAGAGAATTTTCGCCGCTATATTCATAAATTTCGTCCGCGACGTCGATCATACGGTCCCGATAGTAGCGATAGCCTATTTTTCCAAAGAAATTGGGATTGTTCTCGATACTATTTGTAAGGATATATTGCTTCGCCTCTAAGTTCTCGTGGAACTCACCGAAGTCTTCACCTGTAATCCTTTCCGCGTCTTTTCGCATCTGGCGTGAGGGGATAAAGTAAGGGCTTTGCAACCACACTTCGTCTTCGCTTTGAGCCATCAATTGAATCAGACTCTCCCAAATCCACGGGGACTTCCGCCACCGCTCGATCGGATTATAGATGAAATGAATGCCGGAGGTAGGGTGGGCTTTTTCTAAGAGATAAGTCCCGTCAATGTATTCCGGGTATTCCTTGCGGAAAATCCTAGAAGTCTCTCTCAGATGTTCCAGATACGACTCGCCGATATATTTTTGCATTCGGAGAAGTCGCTGCTTATTGGCTAACGAGTAGGGGGAATCCCAAAGCTCATCAAAATATCTCTGAACGTCGGGCAAGACGCTCTTCTGCGACTCCTCTTCGCGATTATTAGTCACCCAGACGTCGCGATCCAAAACCATCGTGTCCGCACCATTCGAATTGAAATAGCGATCTCCGATATTCCTGCCCCCGATAATGACATGTTTCCCATCGACGACAATCAATTTGTCATGGAGACGATTCTGGAGCGTCCAAGGCTGCAGAAAATCCATCGGTTCATAGTAGCGAATTTCAATATTACGATGCGATTCGAGACCATACAAAATATGGCGATCGCTGAGGCGCAGGTTATGGAAAATCCCGTCCAAGAGCACCCTGACCTGAACCCCGCGGTCCGCTGCATTGACCAGCGCACCTAAGAATATATCCAAAGACGCACCCGGATGAAGAGTGTAGTAGGTAACATCTATAGTTTCTTGAGCATTATCCAAAACGTGAAGCCTAGCAATTCCGCCATCTTCCTTACTCTCAAGCAAAATAGCGTGGTCAACACTTTCTTCTAAGCTAGGGTCTTCTTCCTTGTCAGGAGCGGGTAGGTCAAAGGGATTAGGATCATCACCGTGATCTACAAAATGAAACAACAAAAAGCCGGAAACGAAAACAAAAATTGAGAAAAGGATGATAATCCACTTTAACGTTTCCATGACTTCTTACTCCTCTCCAGAAAGTGACACCGGGCAGGCAGTGACACCGGCAGAACTTCTACTTCTTCTCCTTGGCGCGTTTGTCGTTAATGATATCCATATGCTCAGCCGTGATCAGTTCTACTTGATTCTCCTTAGCCCAGGCAACGCAGCCCTTCAGTGCTGTGTTGAGGAAAACGCGCGGCACTTTAACCATCTTGGCGCAGGCTTCGTCAGTGAATTTGACGTCGGCATCAATACGATCTGCAGCATAGCGAACTGAATCGACCGAACCTTCGCGCACAGGCAAGAGCTCAGAGCGGGGCCTGCTAAAGCGGGTATACCAAAAGTACTTGGAATCGCGATAACCGTAGTCGACAGGTACGCGCGGGAAATCCTTGGCACTGATACCGTTGATGATGCCATTGTGGTATTTTTCCTTCATCAGGATCTTGTCGATCCGCAAAATGAAATGCGCCCCAAACTCGCTGGTTATACCGTTGAAATCGCGGTAGGGTGGCGGATATCCATCCAAGAGGCCGGGTTCATCGGCCGAGGCGCCGTCCAGATCACTCATCCAGGTGCATTCGAAGACTTGAAAGCTCTCTGCCACAACCTGAGGGAAGGCAAGATCAGGGTTTTCCAGACTCATTAAACCGTCCTCCAAGGTGAACTTGCAGTTCTGCATTTTTTCTGCCGGAGTATCACCGGGCCAGCTTAACTTAACTGCTTCCTTGAATAGCTTTTTTTCGTCCGTGATAAAGTTCAGCGAGCACTTGCCGTTAGTGAGGAGATGTTGAGCTGTGTTCGAAGAGTTGCGGCAAGACAGTAGCATGGCATAGTAATCCTTACCCGCTACGTAATATGGTTGAATTAAAGAATAGGGTCCCAAGCTGGTGCTCCCGTCGGCTGCCAGTGTCCCGATCAGCACGGTTGGCATGGGGAAAAAGGCCGATGTTTGATAAAAATTGTCCACAATACGTAAATCTTTGAAACTACTCATTTGTCATCCTTTACTATCTCTACAGAACGAAAGCATTATTTCGTCCTTTTGACCACGCAGGCTACATCTACTTGACATCGTTACACATTATAACTGCTTTTCAGATTTTCAAAAGCTGAGCTTCCCCATTCCTTTTAAGAACAGCAGATTGCTTATAATCGCATGGCCCTGCCACCAATTCTTGCTGATAGCCCACGCATCCGGGTAGTCGCCCCAAGACCAGGGAATATCCCAAGAACCGTCGTCAAGCTGAGTACGCACAATAAAGTCTGCCTCATAGTCGGCTATCTCCTTATTGTCTTCATAAAAAACACTGCGCTTAGGATTGAAAAACTGGGAAGGCTTCGTGATATAAGAAACCCCCCAAGCTGAGGTATCTTTCGTGATGCTCGCGGACACAGCTTGGCGCAGCCTTTCCTCCAAAACAGCAATATCAATCGCTGAAGTTCCGGCTTCCTGACAATAGTCCAGCATGCGAATGTAGCAGCTTATGAGATGCATTTCAATCTGCCATTCGGGACTTAAGAGATATTCATACGCGTTCATAACGATCCGCTCGCCTAGTCGGTATAGCGAACTTTGCTCAGCTGCATGGCGCACGATAAAACCGGCAAGACAAGCGCTGGGATTATAACTGTCGTAATGCGTGCTGCCGTTCGAAGCATGCCACCACGGAGCATGAGGATAGTCGTTGTTTGATGCAATCGTGTTATACCACAGTGAATCTGCGAAGTCTTGACCGGATTCCAGATAGGTCAGGATACCTATGATAAGTGGGTGAGAGGAGTCAGTGAAATCTATTTCGTGTAAGATTTCGGTCGCTGCCCAAGTTTGAATAGGGGAGGAGTTCGGATTCCAGGCATCGGGCTCCAACGCATGGGCAAAGCCGCCGTCCTCATTCTGGTAATAGGC
>DIRG01000077.1 GCA_002427475.1 Mageeibacillus sp. UBA5442 | reverse complement strand
TCGTGAACACGATCGTCCAAGTCGTAATATTGAGGTGCTTCTATTTCTCTTATATATACAGTCCGGCCCAGATGGCAGTCGATGTTAGGGAAGATGATTTCGCCGGCGGAATTGCTCTCCCCCACTTGCAGACCGAGCGTGAAATCCGGGTCTTGCGCCAGTTCGAAGGTGGCTCCGGCCAAAGGGAGTCCGGTTTCAACATCGTGTTTGATCAGACTGACGGAGGCTGTCTTCATTTCATTTTGGAAGATAAGCTCCACTGTCTGATCGGCTTTCAGCTGAACAGTCTGCACACTTGGATCAAGGATGTAATCTGCGGGAACGGCGATTTCTCGGGCGTAGATAGTCTCTCCTTCTAGTAATTTGAGATCGGGAAAGAGTAGCTCACCTTTCTCATCCGTGCTGGCCTCCTGCACTCCGATCGTGAAGTCCTCATTTCTCGCGATTTGAAAGCGAACACCCTCGATAGGAGCGGTGTCCGTATCCTGATCATATTTCTTGATTAAGAGATGGCCACGCTCAGGAATGTTATCCACTTCGAAGACCTTGTCCTCCCCCGGATTCATCCTGATTTCGTGAATGGTATTATCGACTTTGTAGTTTTTTGGTGTTGAGATTTCACGCAGATACAGTGTCGTGTTCTGCGCCAACTCCAGCTCGGAAAAAACAATTTCCCCTTTACTATCAGTCACAGCCTCTCTTCTGCCTTGGCTGAAGCTCTTGTCAAGGGCTAGCTCAAACTTGACTCCAGCCAACGGAAGTCCTGTGTCGAGGTCGCTCTTGATCAACTTTAACGATGACAGGGGCGTAATATCTACGGTGACGACGGTGTCCATGTCAATCAATTTGCCTGCTACGAAGAGGTTTTGCTGATCGTTGCTGATATAGACGACGCTATCTCCGGTGTAGATATTTTCTTTTTCCAAAACTATTTGACCGCTGCGAGCGTTTGCCTTTGTGCTAATACGCAGCTTGTTCTTGTCTATGCTGGCGCTGACTCCTGCTGGAGTTGTCTTGATCCTGTACTCACTCAAGACCCCCTGACTATCCGTTAGCTCATAGCTTTTGCCGGGGAAACACTGCACACGATTGGAAGATAGCTTTGCCGGCGTGAGATAAGAGCTGGCCGCTGCTTGCAAGGCCTGAATTTCCTGCCTGATCTCATCTGTCACAATGCTTATGTCTCTATTATCCTGAACGAAATCCACAGTCCAGCCGAGCTCACAGTAGACAGCAAGCTTCGTGATGAGCACATCGCGCCAAGTTTGGGCCGTCGTTTCAAAGCCCTTGCTGATAATATAAGAGAGTCGATTTACAGTCCGGCTGTTATTGAAATAAGTAAGGGAAGCTATCGGGTCGGAATAAAGATCTCCGTGCTGGTTGATCACGTGCGGCTCAACACAAAAGGCATGCCGATTGCCGATCTTCATCTTGTTCTCATTGCCCTGTGCATGATGATCAGTGACACTATGAGACACTTTGAAGAAATAGAAATTGTTCATCTGTTTTGTTAAAGGATGTGGCTCCTCCTGTGCATAAATCGGAAATGGCGCTAAGCTAAAAATTAGAGCTGCTAGTAAGACTATAGAGCAAAATGTTTGTATTTTTTGTTTCATTAATTTCTCCTTTCTGGACATTTTTTTTTGCCTACCTACTTTTTACAGAACTAGAGCAGTGGAGAAAGGGGATTTGTCCAGCCAAAAAATGACAAAATCAGCCATTTTGTTAGACGACAGCTTTGGGTATAATGCTCGTAAGTGTTTTTCTTTTTAAATATTCAAAAAAGTCTAAGGGGGACGTTGAGGTGAAAAAATCAATAGAAGTACAATTTGATGAAGAGATGCTGGAGTACATTCAGGACTTGCAGCTGAAAACTGTGACCTTTGGTGGTTACGATCGCGATGATGTCTTTGCGCAATTCCGTGCCTTGATCAACAAAGCTAGAGATGTGTGCTCAGGTTTAACAGAGCAGATGGTCTCGGAAACAGAACGCGGCGTTATCAGTAATTTCGCTAAAGAGGAAGGTATCGCAGAAGATTATCCGGATGAAAATTCTCTGCTGGAGCAAATGAAAATTGCTCAATCAACGATCGAAGCCTTGCAGCGGGAACTGCAAGCCGTTGAAAGTGAAGCGCATGAGGCCAAAGGCCGCGAACACAATGCAGTTAAGGCTCTCAATCAGGAGAAGTTGGATTACCAGAATGAACTAGAAAAGCTCCAAAGCGAGGTGTCGGAGTTAAAGCAGGAAAACGCAGAACTGCAGAAGCAAAAGACAGAAGAAGAGCAACGCCAAGAAACCATGGATCAGGCGTCAGCTATTCTGCGCGAAGCTAGGCTTGAAGGCGCTAGGTTGATCGACGATGCCCGGGCCAAGATTGATCAGGAAATCCTCCTCGGTCGTGCTCTCAGTAAAGAGGAAGAGAGCAAAGCGAAAAAGGATATCCAAGTTCTAACTGATGAATTAGATGAGCTGGCACAGGCCTGCCTAGAACATCGTGGATATCTCAGTCAGAGCACGACGTTATTGCTCGAAGTGCTCCAATTTGCTGAAACAGGCGAGAATATGGCCACTGCCGCTTTGGATCGTAGCCATAACGATCAGGTGAATGCAGTCTTGGATCGCTATGAACAAGATGCAGAGACGGAAGAAGAGTGGCAGGAAGAGGATGAATACTGGCAGCCGGAGGTGCACCACGAACCCGAGCAAGAGGATGCAGAGCAGGAAGAGCATTCAGACGATGTCTGGCATCCGGAAACTGAATGGCAGCCGGAAGAGCTGATTGCATCAGAAGATGGTGTAAAGTCTGAGGACGATATCCTCGAAGGGCTGGCTTACGAAGAAGGTGGCGATTCCGAACACTGAAGCAGCGCGACCGGCTTTGAAATAATCTAAGAATTGAGATTGCTGATGAACCTGATTGAAAGGCAAGAACGTAAGAAGTTCAGGCGAGACTGTTTGCTTGCTTTTGCGCTGCCTCTCGTAATATTTTATATCTCATATGCGTTCTATGGGCTTTTTCCTTTTGGCAATCGACATCTACTAACGATTGACCTCTACCATCAGTATGCGCCGTTTTTGGTGGATTACGGACGGAAGCTGTCCTCCTTTGAATCGCTTTTCTTTTCCTGGTCAGGTGGCTTGGGCACCAGCTTTTTCCCTCTGTTCACCTATTATCTGGCTAGCCCTATAAACCTGATCATGCTCATCTTCCCCCGAGAGTATGTGTCTGAAGCGGTTCTGTTCATCACCTTGGTCAAAATCGGGCTAATGGGTGCCAGCTTCCATTGCCTGCTGAACTTCGGCTTCCGGAAAAAAGACCGCAGCAGTATCTTGTTTGCGGCTTTTTACGCCTTGTCCAATTTCGTTCTGGCGTACAGTTGGAACATCATGTGGCTAGATACCCTGATCTTGTTCCCCTTGGCGGTACTGGGGCTGATCCGCCTAGTCCGTTATGGTGAGCGGCGGCTGTTCGTTGTCTCCGTCGCCCTGATGCTGATGTTTAACTATTATTCGGCCTTCTTCGCTTGTGTTTTCATCGCACTCTATACGTTGGTGCTCTTGGCCCCTTATATGGCGAAAAAATCTCGACAAGAGTTCTTTTTGAAGTTGAGCGAGGTCATCCTGTTATCAGCGCTTGCAGTCATACTGGCAGCAGTCGTGTTGGTGCCAACGGCACGAGCTTTATCGATCACATCTGCTGCAGGCGATGCTTTCCCGGGTTGGGGAACCTTCTCCGACAGCATGTTTGACCACCTAGGACAGCTGGAAATTTTGCGCGAACCGAACGTGATGTCCGGCTTGCCCAATATCTATGTCGGCTTGTTGCCACTTTTGCTCTTGCCCTACTTTTTCCTCAGCAAACGTATTAAGAGAAAAAGCAAAATCGGCCACGCCGCTTTGATCGCTTTCCTTTTCATTAGCTTTTATAGCGCCATTCTGGATTTCTCTTGGCACGGTTTCCACTATCCGAACTCGCTCGATTACCGTTACGCATTCGTACTCGTGCTTCTGCTACTGATGATGGGCTATAAGGCTCTACCGGAGGCGCGAGCTCACGGGATTACCCCCGCAGTGGGAATGGCCGGGATCATTCTGGGGGCAGTTCTTTTGCGTGAGTGGAATCAAACGCAGGAAGGAGCAGGGGTCTGGCGGCTTGTAGCCACCTTGCTCGTATTAGGACTGTACCTAATTGTCTTAAGTGTTCGCCCGCGGGGTCAGGTGCAACAGCCGCGACAGCCGCGACAGGCGCGACAACAGCTTTTCCGCTGGGGCACCGCTGCTCTGGTGATTGTCATGCTTTTAGAGCTATTAATTAATGTCAGTGGAGGGATTAGTGATCTGCAAAAGCGCTACCCGCTAGGAGATCGTATCCATTACACAGACAATGCCACGGCACGAGAAATTAGCAGCAAAATTGATGAAATCAAAGAACAAAACGACAATCCTTATACCCGTTTCGAGATCCTGCCGGACATAACGGTCAATGATCCGATGCTTTTTTCTTCTAATGGTTTTAGTGTTTTCGCCTCCACCTTTCAAGAAGCGCCGATTCAGTTTATGGAGGATCTGGGCTATCCCACTAATGGAGTAAATAGTTTTCAGTATAAGGAATCCAGCATTTTAATGGACAGCATCATGGGGATAGAGTATCTCTTCCGGCCTTGGGACACGGTCATTCGTGAGGATGTGCGAACTGAAGTCCCAGGCGGCACTAATTACAAATTGTATAGAAACGATTATGTCCTGCCGTTCGGCTTCTTTGTCGCGCGCACCGCAACAGACATTAATGTACAGGAGATAGAGGAGTCTCCTTTCGCAGTGCAGAATCGCCTAAATAATTTGTTAGGTGGTACAGAGAAGCAGGTTTTTGAGCCTTTGCCGCTCCAGCCTTGGTTGAATGAAGGCGCTTATGTGGAAGAGCGAGGTCTTAGTGGTGATCAGTTTTATGCCAGCGCTACGGATTCGGACTGGGCTTTCCTCTATGCCACGGCTCCGGAGACCGCCTCTTATTACCTAGCCTGGGATGATATCAGTGTCGGAATTAAAAACGTCAACGGTTTTCTTCGCGACGGAACAGAGTTTTTCCATCACGGTGGTAAAACTAACGGTATGATCGATCTGGGTCAGGTAGAAGCGGGCGACACGATCCACTTCCGTGTCAATATTGGCCGCAATGAGCAGATCGATGGCGAGTTCAATGCCTACTTGGTTAAGTTTAATCAGGCTGTCTTCGAGGAATCTATAAATACCTACAAGTCAGCAGCCTTGGACAACCTGGAGCAGACCGATCGCAGCTTTAGCGCTACGATTCGCGCGCAGGAACAAGGCTTTGCTTTCATTCCTACCTTTGTCCATCCCGGATGGAAAATCAAGGTCGACAATGAAGTAGTGGAAACCACAGCCATTCGTGACAGCTTTATCCTGATACCGCTTGCCGCAGGCGAGCATCAGATCGAGGCTAAGTTTACGCCGCCCGGCTTTTATCTTGGATTGCTCATCTCATTATTTGCTGCCTTAGGCTGTCTTTTCTACCTGTACCGAAGAAAAAAGCAAGCCTCTGCTGAAACACCTATTACATCCAATGCTCAATCTTTAGCGGATAATGAAAAAGAGGACTTTGCAGCGACAAGTGATGTCAGGGAAATTACTCACAAGCTGCGCAGTTCTGAGATCTTAAACATCGATGAAGAATGATCGGAGAATAATGATGGAAAAGCTATATCACATTCAGCTGGACAATACGCATGGAGCTCGTTATGCCATTATGCCCGGCGACCCCGGACGAGTGGAGCTCATAGCCAAGTTGCTTGATGAGCCTCGCTTTTTGGCGGCCAACCGCGAATACACGACGTGGATAGGTTCACTGGAGGGCGAGAATGTTCTTGTTTGCTCGCACGGAATTGGCGGACCTTCTACAGCCATAGCTGTCGAGGAACTCTACCAGACAGGTGTTAGGAATTTTGTCCGTGTCGGCACCTGCGGCGGTATGAATCTGGATGTAGCAGGCGGCGATCTCGTGATTGCTACGGCCGCGATTCGCATGGAAGGTACTTCGCGCGAATACATACCCATTGAGTTCCCTGCAGTAGCCGATTGGGGCTTAACCGCCTCGCTGATCGAAGAAGCCGACTACAGAACATATCCCTACCACGCAGGAGTAGTGCAGTGCAAAGACTCTTTCTATGGTCAGCATGATGCCGAACGTATGCCGGCGGCCTACGAATTAAAAAACAAATGGGACGCCTGGATGAAAGCCGGAACTCTGGCCTCAGAGATGGAAAGTGCAACTCTCTTCATCGTTGCCCAGACCTTGGGCGCCAAGGCTGCCTGCGTCTTAACCACCATTTGGAATCAAGAGCGGATTAAGCAGGGCATGGAAGACGGTCAAGCTCATAGTAGTGGCAAAGCGATCAAAGTTGCCGTAGAAGCGGTACGTCGAGACATTCTAAAAAACCGTTAACTTATGTGAATAAAATTAATGTTTGTTAGATTTGACTATAAGGCATAATAAATTTATTATTAACAATGGTCATATTGCGACCGGCAATTAATCTTATTGCTTAACATTAACGCACTTGCGCCGGAGAAGTTGACTCGTAAATTTCTCCGGCAAAAAAGGAATGAAACGAGGTATTCAATGGGACGTTCAGTATTAATTCATGGTGACTTGCTCTATGCCGCCACAGCACAAGAACTCTCTGTACATCCTGACTCCTGGATGCTGGTGGAGGAAGGTAAAGTCGAAGGTATCTATGAGCAGAAACCTGAAATAGAAAATTGTGAGATCAGGGACTATGGCAAACAGTTGATTATTCCTGTTTTTGCCGATATTCACATCCACTCAGTCCAGTATGGACAGCGCGGATTGGGTATGAACGTGGAACTGTTACCCTGGCTTAGCACTTATACATTTAAAGAAGAGGCGCGCTTCGAAGATCTGGAATACGGAAAAAAGGTCTTCCCGCTTTTGCTTAATGAGCTCTGGTCATTAGGCTCCTTTAATCTCTGCACCTTTTCCAGCAAGCATTTGGAGTCCAGCCTCATGTTGATGGATATGTATGAAAAAGCCGGCTTCCGTGCTTATGTCGGCAAAGTCAATATGGACTGCTGCGATGAACCCAGACTCAAAGAGGAATGTGATATCTCCTTTGCAGACACAAAGGAATGGCTGGAAAGAAGCAAACAGTACAAGAATGTAAAACCGATTATCACGCCGCGTTTCGCACCTTCTTGCACAGAGCCACTCTTGCGACATCTGGGAGACCTGGTCCAAGAACACGATTTGCCGGTTCAGACGCACCTGAATGAAAACTTTGGAGAGATTAGCTGGGTGCAGGAATTGTTCCCCGACTCCGAGAATTATTACGATGTTTACCGTCAATACAATTTAAACCCCAAGGGGCGGACAGTCTTAGCTCACTGTATTCACAATACCGATGAAGAGTTGGAGGCAATGTTAGAGGATGAAGTCTTTGTCGCACACTGCCCCGCTTCAAACATCAATCTGTCGAGCGGCATCATGCCCTTGAGAGAAATGATCGACGCAGGTTTCAATATCGGATTAGGTTCCGACATCGGCGCCGGCGATAGACTCTTTATGGGAACTGCGGCAGTTGACGCTATCCGCTCATCTAAGTTGTATAGCATGATGAGTGAGGATGAAGTCGACCCGGTCAATTATGTTGAGGCCTTCTATCTGGCAACTGCCGGTGGTGGGGCTCTCTTTGGCGACTGCGGTAAGTTCTCAGAAGGCAGCTCGGCGGACTACTTAGTAGTTGACGATAAATGCTGGCCTGCAAGTGATCGAATCAGTCTCGAAGAAAGATTACAGCAATTCCTCTACCTCGGAGGTGCTGAGCAAATTACTGAGCGCTGCATGCGCGGAGAAATTGTAGAAAAGCCCTTCCCGGACGTCTGCTAATAACGTTAGTGTAAGCGAGAATTCTGCTCCCTGTCAGTCGAACGGCAGGGAGCTTTTTTGCGTACGCCCGACATGGGCAATTACTAGGAGGTGAAAG
>DIRG01000026.1:3398-6738 GCA_002427475.1 Mageeibacillus sp. UBA5442 | reverse complement strand
GTAATGATGGCCGACATCGCGCTGGCTAAGAATACTCCTACAAGCAAAAGCAGGGAAACCGGTACCGACAGACCCAGCACTATCGACAAGACAAAGGCAACAGCTACGGCCAAAAGGCCTATTGGCAGACGAACTTTTTTGCGCAAGTGGCTGAGATTGTCAGTCTCTTCACTTACTTGCTCAACTTCTTGTTCTTGAGTTTTCCTGCTGCGCCATGTGCCAATTAGAGACACGACCAAAGTAGCCAGACCGGAGCCCACCATCAGGCCGATAGCAGACATTTGGATAAATGATGCAGCATCTGCAGCTGAGGCAAACCAGGCCAAGCTGATGCCGATTCGATTCACTACAATGGCGCCGATAGCGGCACCTGAAAGCCACAAGGCAGTTGACTTGAAGCCGATCAGAGAACCAATACCTATGGCCATGGGTGAAAGCTGTACGGCAATGTTCACGCCAAAAACAGAAAAAGCTAAAATGCCCGGGAAGAGAACGAATTGATCCCTCAGAAGCACAAAAATTGCTGCGAAAATTAGAGCGCTGAACAAAACTCGAGCCCTTTGTCCTCCTTCGTGTCCGGCTTTTAAGGTTTCAGCAGAAGCCTGTCCGATAGGGTAGGGGAGCTTCATTTGCTCAATAGCACGCTTGCGGTACAGTGCACAGAGTAAAGTGCCCAGCACTACACCAATCAAGGCAACTATTAAGATCGTAAGTCCATATTCTCCTAAAAGTGTCGTGTCGCTTCCTTCTTCCGGAATCGTCCAGACGCCACTCATGAAAAGGCCGGGTATGGTAAAAGCCAAGCCTCCAGCAACCATGGCGCCGGCAGACATACCGGTCGAAGCAACGTTGACTTCTCGCAAATTTTTGCTCCTAAATACTCGCATCAAAGTCAGCGACAAAACGGCCACGAAAACGGTCGGCCAGGGTAGGGCGCTCATGCGCAGGGCGACATACATGGATGAAGCCGTCATGAGAATAGATCCAAATATGGCCAATAGCATAGCTCTGACCGTGAAATTTGGAAACATGACTGATTTATTTTCCTTTTTCATTAGAGCCTCCTCGATATTCCTCTATTAAGAGTAGATACTAACACTAAAAATAATATCTGATCGAAACATTTTGACTGGCAAAAATCGAAATTCAATTACTTTGTAGTATAAGCTCGATATAGTAATATATAGCTTTCTGGAGTGGAAGCTAACTGCTATAATATAGGCACAATAAATAAGCATCCATTCACTTGGAAAGCGAAAGGAGCACTGCAAATGCAATTAGAGATTTTTGGAAAAGATATTCGTGTCAGTGATCAGCAAAAAGAGAAAATAGAAGTAAAATTGGGGAAATTCGATCGCTTTTTCGGCGACGAAGCACGGGGAGAGGTAAAGATTCAACCCGAAGGCGACCAGGTGCGTGCAGAGATAACAATCAAAATCCGTAGGCATTTTTATCGCGCTGAGGCGGACGCTCCCGACTCAATTTCAGCTGTCGAACAGGCAATCAATAAGCTTGAACGCCAGATACGTAAACAGAAATCTCGCATGAAGAAGCAGAAGAAAGAATATGCTTACATGAGAGACTTTTTTGCCAATGAGGAGTTTGCTGAACCGGAAGCAGAACCTCAGATGGAGATGGATATTATCCGTCGTAAGAGCTTTCAGATTGATCCTATGACCGCTGATGAAGCTATTATTCAAATGGAAATGCTGGGGCATTCCTTCTTGCTCTACCTGAGTGAGGAAAACCAAAAAGTTGCGCTGGTATACAAGCGTAACGACGGCAATTACGGTCTCATTGAACCGGAGTATTAAGTGCAATCTAATCAAATTGATCCTTTAACAAATCAAAATACGGCGTCCGCTGCTACCGATGAAGCTTTATTGGCTAAACTCAATCCGGAGCAGCGGCGCGCTGTCCTAACAAGTGAAGGACCGCTTCTGGTTTTGGCAGGAGCCGGCTCTGGTAAGACGCGCGTTATAACGCGGCGCGTTGCTTGGCTTGTGCAGCATAAAGGCGTGCATCCTGCTCAAATTTTGGCCATCACCTTCACTAACAAAGCTGCCAATGAGATGAAGGAGCGCATAGCTTCATTGATCGGTATAAGAGCACGCGGAGCTTGGATTGGAACCTTTCACTCCATGATGTTGCGCATTTTGCGACGCCACGCTGAATTACTCGGCTATCGACCGCAGTTCGCTATCTTCGATACCAGCGATCAAGAGAGAGTGATGCGTGATGTTTTGGAAGAGTTGAATATTTCTAAGCGTACTTTAACTCCTCGTGAAGCGCTGAACAGAGTCGGCGGCTTCAAAAACAAGGGCATGAAACCCTCAGATGTGAGGAAAAACCATTCTTCTTATCTAGCTGCAGACCTAGCTGAGATTTATGAGAAATATCAAAAGGCTCTTTTTGAGCGTAATGCGATGGATTTCGACGATATCCTCCTGCAGACACTGGAGCTCTTCGCTCAGCAAGAGCATATTCTGGCTCAGTATCAGCATCAGTTCCGCTACATCTTGGTGGACGAATATCAGGATACGAACAGGGTGCAGTACGACCTGGTATTACTCTTGGCTGCTCAACACAAGAACCTCTGCGTTGTCGGAGATGATGACCAATCGATCTATTCCTTCCGTGGAGCCGATGTACAAAACATTCTCGATTTTGAAAAAGATTTTCCCGATGCCACGATTATTCGTTTGGAGCAGAATTATCGTTCTACCTCAGTAATTTTGGCAGCAGCCAATAATATAATTCAAGAAAACACAGAGCGTAAGCATAAACGCCTGTGGACTGCTATTGACGGCGGTGCACCGATCATGGTCTATAGCGCCGACGATCATTTCGACGAGGCTCGCTTTGTAGCCCGTGATATTGCCAGAAGGCTTGAAGCTGATGACACGCCGAAGGATCAGTCGTTCGCAATTCTCTACAGGATGAACGCCTTGTCTAGAAATATTGAATATGCTTTGCGTGAAAGCCAGATTAATTACCATATTTACGGCGGCACCCGCTTCTATGATAGACGCGAAATCAAGGATGTAACGGCCTATCTGAGACTGATTATGACGCCTGAAGATGACGTGGCCTTTCGCCGGGCGGTGCAGGTGCCGCGTCGCGGCATCGGTGAAGTCACCATCGAACGCATTAATGCACTGGCCGGAGAACATGGCGTCAGCATGCTGGATATCTCCCGTAACGCTTCTGACTACGAGGATTTATCACGAGCTGCAGGTCGCGTGGCCGGATTTGCACAGTTGATTGATGCCCTTAGGGCGAAACTGGAAGAGGCTGACGAGAACATGACGCTGGCCGATTTCATTAATTTAGTAGAAAA
>DIRG01000026.1:2799-3141 GCA_002427475.1 Mageeibacillus sp. UBA5442 | reverse complement strand
GACGCTTTGGAGTTCGAAGCCAATCTCTTGCGCGAAGACGAGGAGGGCGTTTTCTTTGATCCCTTCTATGAGGAAGAAGAGCAGGAACTTACACCTTTGACGATTTTGCAAAGCTTTCTCGAGCGTACGGCTTTATATACTGATCAAGATACTGAAGAAGAGGAACCGCAAGTCAGCCTGATGACTATTCACAGTGCTAAAGGCCTTGAATTCGATGTAGTCTACTTGATCGGTGCGGAGGAGAACATCTTTCCCAGTTCGCGTTGTTTCGAGAGCCCGGAGGGTCTGGAAGAAGAGCGTCGTCTTGCCTATGTAGCTGTCACAAGAGCGAAGCAAGAGTTG
>DIRG01000026.1:0-2575 GCA_002427475.1 Mageeibacillus sp. UBA5442 | reverse complement strand
ATGCCGTCTCGCTTTATCGAATCCATTCCCGAGGATCTGATTCAGAGGCGTGGCACAGCGGCGCAAAAACGCGACTATGCCTCCGTCTCCAAGCGCAGTGATCGCAATTTGTTTGCCTCCATCGTGGGCAACAAGTCGGAACGCATTGAACAAAGCAGCGAGAAAAGCGGTGGCTTAGATCCGCAGGATCTGGCGATTGGTGATAAAATCAGTCATGCCAGCTTTGGTCTAGGCGAGATACGCAAGATCACGACAGTTGGTAAAGATGCCATCCTGACGATCGATTTCGACGGTGTTGTGAAGAGATTTATGGCGAGCCAGTCTTTCCTGACGAAAGAATAGAGAAGAGAAACACATGAGTGAAAGACAAGAAACTTTTTTCGACAGCAAGCCCGGTGTGAAAACGATTCGAGAGACCAAAGAGGAGCGCGAGAAAGAGAATTTATCTCCTTTCGCTCAGCAGTCGGCCGAGAGCCGAGGTCGCCTAAAGCCCGAAGAACAGTGTACGGTGCGTACGATCTATGAACGTGACGTGGGGCGCATCATTTATTCCTTACCCTTCCGTCGTCTTCGCCACAAAACGCAGGTCTTTTTCAACCCGCAAAACGATCATGTCTGCACGCGCATGGAGCATGTGCTCTATGTGAGTTATCTGGCTGAGGTGATTGGCAGTGCTTTGAACCTGAACACACCGTTGATCCGAGCAATAGCGATGGGTCATGATCTGGGACACGCACCCTTTGGTCATTCCGGCGAGCGCGTCCTTAATGAATTGATTCAACAATACGGTGGCGAGTTCACTTTCCAGCATGAGCTGCACAGTCTGCGTGTGGTAGATCTTTTGGCAGATAATAAAGAAAAAGCCGGTCTCAATCTCAGTTTCGAAGTTCGCGACGGTATAGTCTCCCATTGTGGTGAACAGTACGGTGAGTATATTTTGCGTCCTGATCGTGAAAAAACCGAAGAGGATCTTTTGCAAACAAAGGCAGGGAAGTCCATGCCCGCTACTTTGGAAGCTTGTGTGGTTCGTCTCTGTGATCGCATAGCATATGTGGGACGGGACATTGAAGATGCGGAGCGCTCGAACCTTCTGTCTTTTGCCGAGTTGCCGCAAGATCTGCGGGCAAGTTTGGGTGAGAATAATAGCGATATTGTTAATACTTTGGTACAGGACGTAATTATTAATAGCGGGGATGAGGATGCCATCTGCCTGTCTCCTGAGCTAGGTGCAGCACTCAAGAAGCTGACCGAGATTAACGTGACACGTATTTACAATTCAACTAAGGTGCGTCGCTTTGAACGTGAAGCGGAGAATATTATCGAGGGTCTTTTCGAGCACTTCCTCAAACTGACTCGTACGATGCCGCAGGATCGCTACGACGAGAATAGCCAGAAGTTCTTTGAGTTTTACAGTCAGCATAAAGAGTTTTATGCTTCTCCTGTACGCAAGATTGTGGATTATATTGCAGGCATGACGGATTCATATGCTCGGCGGGTCTTTTCTGCAATTTATCAATTATAAGGGGGAAGGTGCAATGTCTACTGTTTTTTTCGCAATGATGCATCGTCTGAAATATATTCAGCGCTGGGGTTTGATGCGTAATACGGAAGCGGAGAATGTTCAGGAACATTCTCATGAAGTTGCAATCATCGCTCACGCTCTGGCCATTTTGCGCCAGAACAAATTTTCCGAGGGTAGAATCTGCCCCGATCCGGATTATGTGGCTGCCTTGGCTCTTTATCATGACGCATCTGAGATTATCACCGGCGACTTGCCTTCTCCTATCAAATATCATAATGACCCGTTGCGCGTGAGTTATAAGGCGATTGAAGAAGAGGCAGCTCTCAGACTTTTGCATATGTTACCCGAAGAGTTACAAGCTCTTTACGAGAAGTATCTTACTCCGCCTGATGACGAGCTTACTCGCGAAGCGTTAATCCTTATTAAAGCTGCAGATCGCTTTTCCGCCTGCATCAAATGTTTAGATGAGTTTAAAGTGGGCAACAAGGAATTTGAAAACGCTTATGTGGATATTAAGCAGCGTTTGCTGGATTTGGACTTACCGGAGGTCCGCTGGTTTGTTGATAATGCTCTGGAAGCTTATTCTGCTTCCTTGGATGAATTGAGCGCCCTTTAGTTTTCTAATATTACCCTCACGTGACAGCAAGGTTAAATTGAATTGACAATGAACCTATGAAACCGCTATTCTACATAGCTTTCAGCGACTTGTGCTAAACTGAAAATCACGAATATTTCAAATTATTTTTTTAGATAATACGTATGCATGAATATACAAAATACTGTTGAAGCTGTTTCGTTACCGAAACTAGCTCGTTGGAGTGTTCGTGGATTAGTGGGAGGAGACGGGTTTTGAGGTATCGCAAAGTCGAAAACTTGCTGAGATTTCGCAATCCGAGGCGTCAGGATTCAAAGCTTTTTTATCGCGTTGCAGTCCTGCTTCTTATTCTGCTGCTCTTAATTTCTCCATTGAGTGGGATGCTCGTTAATGCTGATGAAGCAGAGAGCGAATCTGAAACTTCCGCGACCGAAAATGAAACTGAGACTACTCCCGAA
>DIRG01000112.1 GCA_002427475.1 Mageeibacillus sp. UBA5442 | reverse complement strand
CACTCCCACTCACTCAGTTGGAACCCAAACAGAGACTGAACCCGCCTTTATAGGGAAGACGGCAGACCGCTCGTCATCTAGTTCGACGATTTGATCGCTGTGGAGCATGGCATCTCGGAAGCTCTGTCCTGGATGACCCTGCGCCACGGTGAAATGCATTTCCTTATCACCACCGCTATTTAGGATGGCCAGCAATCCACCTGGGTGCTCTTCATCGCCGCTTCTTGACCAAGCCAGTATCTCGTGGTCGTCCGTCGGTAGGTCAACCTCTTCGCCCCACGCATAGGTGTGGCGCAGACGGATCATCTCTGCCACCGTATCATAGCTGTTGGGCCAAGCTTCTTGACCGCCAATCCCATACAGATCACCAAAGAAGATGCAGGGATAGCCATCCTTGCGCAAAAGTATAATCGCATGAGCATGCGGACGGAACCATTCATCCACCCAAGACTCTAGAGACTGTCCGCGTTGACTGTCATGATTGTCGACGAAAGTTACGGCTTTGTCGGGATGTTGTTGAACAAGAGTGTTGTCAAAGATGGTGCGCAGATCGTAATCGCTTCCGCCTAAGGAAGCGTTCTGCATGTTGAAGTGGAGAACAACATCGAAGAGATGAAGCTCATATTCAGTTTGCTCTAGGAAGTGATTTGTGGCTCCGGGATCAAAAGCCCAGTATTCGCCAAAGAGAAATAAGTTTTTCTCAGCCCAAGTTTCATAGAGTTGCGATACTACATCGGCTATGAACTTGTCTTCAATATGCTTAATCGCATCAAAGCGCAAGCCATCGACTTCAGTTTCCTGAATCATCCAGTTCAGCCAGTCTTTTATCTCTCTTTGTACATCAGGGTGCTCGTGGTCTATATCGGCAAACATCAGGTAGTCATAGTTGCCTCGCTCACTGGAAACACCTTCGGCCCAGTATTTGTTGTCACCTACGATTCTGAAGATGCCATGTTCGCCGGTAAATTCGTCGTAGTCGACTCCGGTGAAGTGATTGAAATTCCAGACAAAATCCGAATATTTACCTTGACGTCCCCGAAAATCGAAATAGGTCCAAGCTTTGATGTCACGCATCTCGGAGATCTGCTCGAGTCGGTTTTCGGGGTTTTGGGGAACAGCAGCGAAGACTTCTGCTTTATCTGCGCCGGCTTTGTGGTTAAGTACCACGTCAGCATATACCTGGAGACCGGCAGCCTGTAAGGTTTTGATTGCGTGTTGCAGCTCTTCTTTGGTTCCGTACTTAGTGCGGACACTACCCTTCTGATCAAATTCACCTAAATCGAAAAGATCGTAGATACCATAGCCGACATCGGAATTGGAAGTAGCTTTGCAAAAAGGCGGCAGCCAGATAGCAGCAAGCCCGAGCTCTTTGAACTCGGGCGTGCTATCGGCTAACCACTTGTAGTGATTGCCGTCGTTTGGCAGATTCCATTCGAACGCTTGTAGCATGACTGCATTAGACATAGCAGCCTCCTTAAGCTTAATTATAAACTAATATGCTACCAGCGGGAAAAGAATCGACAGCCACCATACTGAACCACAAATCTCTGTGTCTCATGCCAAGATGAGTAAATCAGATGTGAGGCATAGAAATAATAAACTGTGTGTTGCACTGCACTGCCGCCTTGGTCGAAGACAAAAGCGACTGCTCTCTTGGTTGCATCCGATACATTGGTACGGATTCTGGCAGTGTAGCCCCATTGGCGGGCTATTTGAGCTGTATTGTAGACTCCGGTTAGGGTCATGCTGTCGCGGATGGCCTGAGCCACCAGAACGGCGCCAACATAGTCGTTACCGAACTCACCCATTACCAGCCCTTCGAGAACAGCACGGTCTTCAACCTTTACCGGTCTGCCCCTATAGTTGGGATCCGGATTTGCGATCGAGAGCAGGAACTGTCCTGAGGAAGCGGGAGCTGCAGTCGTTGCAGGAGCCGCTGTTGTTGCAGGAGCCACTGTTGTGGGCGCTGCAGTTGTAGGGGCTGCAGTTGTTGCAGGAGCCTTTGTTGTTGGAGCAGCTGTCGTAGCCGGTGCCTTGGTAGTGCTCGGCTGAGTTGCTTGAGTTGTAGGAGCCGCTGTAGGCTCGGGGTCTTGTACGGCATTTTCTTCTTCGTACAAATTGTCAAAATACTCTGCTGCTTCATCTGAGTTTCCTATCAGACTCCACATTATTTCATTTTCTAAAATACGTTTGGCGTTCTCATCACCCTCATTTCGCGCAGCATTAAGCAGCGAGTTGGAAGGCATAACTTGTTTTGTATCGTTGGAGTTAAGTTGAGAATCTGATTGAGTGTTGTCTGTTTGTTCTTCTGTATCTATATATGATTGTTCTATTCTTCTGCCTATACGGTTATCTTCTAAATCCAGTAATCCTTCAGGCAAGTCTAAATTAGCATCGCTTGAAGATGGAGCCCTAGATCGGTTTTGCTCCATTCTGCTAGCGTCAGCACCAACAGTTTCCTCAGCAGCGCCACGAGACGATAGTCCCGGAATAGCCAAAGCTATAACTGCAATAAGGATTGCCAGTACGAGGCAAGCAGATTTTTTGTTAACATGTTTGGTCATGTTCCACCCTTTCTAATCAAAAGCTTCTTTCTGAAGCCCTTTTTTTTCTTTGAAAAAAGAAAAAGGATCTTTACGGATCCTAAATGTTAAGATTTGTTATGCCAAACGTGAGTATTCTATCCACGCTGAAATGATTAAACTAGAGTTGAAGGTACAGATTTTCAGACAAATTTTTGTAAAAAGATGGTTAAAAAGAAGAGGAAAAAGCCGGAAACCGTCCATATGTTACAGGATTATTACAGAAAGGTTGCACGTTGGAGCGGAAACAAATTGAAAAATTACTGATTTGCCCCTATCTTGACCTTTGAGAAAGCAAAAAAGGAGGCCGCATTTACGACCTCCTTTACTGATCATTTTCTTATTCTTATTCGCTCTTGCCGAATACTTTTTTCGGTTTTGAGTAGGCCGTCTCTGTCATTGGAAGTTTGTTTCGCAAAATACCATCCAAAGCGTAGTAGGCATTTTGAACTGCCGGCGCTGTAGGGATGGCGGTTATCTCGCCTATGCCTTTGGCACCATAAGCTACGTCAAGCAGGTCTTTTTTCTCAATATAGATGGCATGTATATTGGGAATATCGGTTGAACGAAGAAGCCCGAGCGTAGCGTACTTCGATTTCACATAGCCGTTATCTGTCTTAAAGTCCTCTGTCAGAGCATAGCCCATTCCCATCAGGACGCCACCTTCAATTTGTCCTTGGATCGAGATAGGATTGACGACTTTTCCAGAATCGTGGGCAGCATAGATTTCGCTGACCAGACCTTCTTCGTCCAGGACTACCAAATGAGTCGCGTAGCCGTAGGCGATATGGGACTTGGGATTGGCTTTGTCCGCACCCAATTTATCCGTAGGCTCGAAATATTCTGCTTCAAACTCTCGTCCTTCCAGCTTTGAGAGATCACCGTTGACCTCCATCATTGCTGCTGCCAAGTCTTTAGTAGCCATACGAACTGCTTCACCAGAAACCAAGGTTTGTCTGGAGCCGGAGCTCATGCCGGAGTCAGGTGAGTTCTCAGTGTTGGATGCGTGGACGTAAATGTCTCTTCGTCCTAGGCCGGTCAGTTCGGCTACCATCTGTGCGAAGACAGTGGTGCTGCCCTGGCCTAAGTCTGAGGCGCCACAGAAGACTTCTACCTTACCGTCGTTGACTTCTAGGCGAGCTCTGCCCTTATCAGGGAGTCCTACGCCCACACCGGTGTTTTTCATGGCACAGGCCAGACCGGCGCGTCCGCGATTTGCTTCGTAGACATCTTTTACAGCTTCCAGAGTTTCTTTTAAGGCTGTTGATTGGTCAGCAATCTGACCGTTAGGAAGAACCTTGCCTGGTTCGATCGCGTTGCGGTAACGGATCTCCCAAGGGGAAATGCCGACTTTTTCTGCCAATAGATCAAGCATGCATTCCAGTGCAAATTCGGTCTGGCAGACGCCAAAGCCACGGAAGGCTCCGGCCGGAACATTGTTGGTGTAAACGCCGTAGCCGCGAATATCTGTGTTTTGATAGGTATAAGGGCCGACTGCGTGTGTACAGGCGCGTTCTAATACAGGGCCACACAAGGAAGCGTAAGCGCCAGTGTCGAAATAGATATCTGCATCTAGTCCTGTGAGCATTCCTTCTTCATCACAGCCCAAAGTGAAGGTCGCCTCCATCGGGTGACGTTTAGGATGGAAGGAGAGCGATTCATCGCGAGAGAACTTAACTTTCACAGGTCTGTCTAGCTTGACGGTACAGAGTGCGGCTAAGTGTTGTGCGGAAGCATCTTCTTTGCCTCCGAAAGCTCCGCCGACATACAAGTTCTCGACAACGATGCGTTCGGGTTCCCAGCCCAACATAATCGAGATTTCTTCTTGGATGGCATAGGTGCCTTGGTCTGAAGAGTAGACTTTGACTCCATCCTTATAGGGGAAGGACACGGCGCATTCAGGTTCTAGGAAAGCGTGTTCAGTGAAAGGCGTACTGAAGCTCTCAGTGAGAACGTGAGCAGAATTGGCAAAAGCGCTCTTGACATCGCCGCGAGTTATGTGACGTTGCTGACACATATTTCCACCGGGATGAATGTCATCGGCATCGTCGGAGAGGGCAGCCTCAATAGAGGTATAAGCAGGCAATTCTTCATATTTGATTTTTACAAGGCCTTTTGCCTCTTCAAGGATATCTTCATTTTCAGCTACTACCAAGGCAATAGCGTCGCCAACGTAACGCGTAATGTCTCCTTTGGCAATCATGACATCCCAGTCCTGCATAATATGTCCGACTTTGTTATTGGGGACATCCTCAGCAGTGTAGACTGCGACGACTCCTTCCAGAGCCAAAGCTGCGGATGGATCAATATCGAGTACACGAGCTCTAGGGTAGGAGGAGCGGACAGCGGAGGCGTGTAGCATGCCTTCCATTTCAATGTCATCAGTGTAAAGACCGGTACCGGTAACTTTTTCGCGAACGTCATTACGGAAAGCGGGTTGTCCGACGCCATAATCTGCGCCTTCTTCACGCTCACAATCGATTTCTTCTTCACCACGCAAGATAGCTGCGGTCAGTTGAACGCCTTCGATTATTTTTTTATAACCGGTGCAGCGGCAGATATTAGTGCGCAAAGCCTTCTTGATGTCTTCTTCGCTCGGATTAGGATCTTTATCCAATAACGCCTTAGCGCTCATTACCATACCGGGAGTGCAGAAGCCACACTGGACAGCTCCTGTGACACCAAAGGCATAGACATAAGCTTCACGTTCCGTTTCGCTGAGTCCCTCAGTAGTGATGATGGTTTTACCGGCAACTTTTGAGGTTTTAAAGACACAGGCCTTTAGTGCTCTGCCGTCGATTACTATAGTGCAGGTGCCGCATGCGCCTTGGGCACAGCCGTCCTTGACTGAAAACAGTTTGAGATCGTCTCTTAGAAAACGTAAGAGTGGCTTATCTTCGCTTGTGCTGACTTCTTTACCGTTGACGGTAAAGGAATATACTTCATTTGCGGGCATTGTTTCCTCCTTGAATCATTAGAAATGCAAATTATCTGATTAATTGAGCTAATATTTAATAGAACATAAAACTACAAATCTACTCTAATATTTATGATACAACACTCTGACTGTCAAGATACAAGCGAATAACAGTTGGCTGCAACTGATTATTGCTCGGTTTTTTAGGCAAATTCGCCTAATATTTTTTCGTCTGAAATTTTCTGCGAATCAATATAATCCCTATAGAACACGAAGCGATATCTGAGATATTCTCCTATTCGGAGGATAGTGAATTTATTCTTGATATTTCAATCCTCAGCTAAGCATAATCACGTTATGAATAGGG
>DIRG01000079.1 GCA_002427475.1 Mageeibacillus sp. UBA5442 | reverse complement strand
CTGTCACTAGTCCAAATAAATTTGACAGTTTGAGCAGCGTGTTATATCATAATTCGGCGACCGCACTGGCGGGGTATTAATGCTGCTTGCCAGCAACCTGAGCCGGGCGAGACTTTTTAGGAGGAACGCAATGAATTACGCAATTATTAAAACAGGCGGTAAACAATACCGCGTAGCAGTTGGTGACGAAATCTTCGTTGAGAAATTGGACGTTGAAGCTGAAGACGAAATCGTCTTTGATGAAGTTCTGGCAGTCCATGACGGAGAAAGCTTGAAAACAGGTAGCCCCCTGGTAGATGGTGCTTCAGTTAAGGCAGAAGTAGTGAAACAGGGCCGCTCCAAGAAGATTACAGTTTTCAAGTATAAGTCTAAGAAGGGCTATCGTAGGAAGCAAGGCCACCGCCAGCCTTATACCAAAGTTCGTATCAGCGAGATTGTGAGCTAGTTTTGCTGGAAGCACGCTTCAAACTGGATCAAGAAGATCGTGTAGTTTCTTTCAGTCTGGAAGGACACGCAGGGACAGCGATCAAGGGTGAGAATATAATCTGTGCTGCTGCATCCGCTATCGCACAAACTGTGATCGGCAGCTTGCAGGACATAGCTCAGATTGATCCGGAGTATCAGGCTGAAGATGGCCTCATCTGCTGTCAGGTAAGTTATGACAGTGAGGATAGAGAACAACTGATACAGATTGCAAGTCTGATGGGAAGCGTACGGATTGGCTGCATGCAATTAGAAGCCAGTTACGGCTCTCACTATATTAAATGTATAGATGAGCGCTGAGAAATTATAAACAAACAGATAACAGTAATTTGACTGACAAGATATTACGGAGGAAGCAAGAATGATTCGAGTAGATATACAACTTCTAGCCCACAAAAAGGGAATGGGAAGCACACGTAACGGTCGCGATTCCAAATCAAAACGTTTGGGAGCTAAGCTGGCCGATGGTCAGAGCTGTCTGGCCGGAAATATTATATATCGTCAACGTGGCACGAAGATCCATCCCGGACTGAATGTCGGCATAGGTAAAGACGATACATTATTTGCTTTAATCGATGGAACAGTGCGTTTTGAGCGCTTAAGTCGCAACAAAACAAGAGCTAGTGTCTATCCTCTAGAGCAATAGATTCGCATTTGAGTAGGAAAACTTTATATTTGGTTGATCGTTATGTTTTATGATCAAGCAACAATAGAAGTACGTTCCGGTAACGGCGGCAACGGGTGTGTTTCGTTTAGACGAGAAAAATACATCCCTGATGGCGGCCCTGACGGTGGCCATGGCGGTCGCGGCGGGGACGTCTTTTTGCGTGCTGATAAAAGCAAGAATACACTTCAGGATTTCCGCTACAAAAGACATTTTTTTGCTAAAGACGGGCAGGGCGGCATGGGCAATCTACGTACAGGTGCCAGTGCCGACGATATGATTGTGAAAGTCCCGGTCGGAACCTTGGTTTTCGACGAAGAAGATGGCGTGCTGTTGGCGGATCTGAAAGAAGACGGCGATGAGATTGTAGTTGCTAAGGGCGGACGTGGCGGCCGCGGTAATGCGAGCTTCAAAAACTCCGTCCGACAGGCTCCCAAATTTGCCTCAGCCGGAACCACCGGTGTGGAACGAACACTGCGTCTGGAACTGCGTCTTCTGGCTGATGTCGCTTTGCTGGGTTATCCTAATGCCGGCAAGTCGACTTTGCTTTCCGTCATTTCTGCTGCCAAGCCCAAAATAGCGGATTATCCTTTTACTACCATCCAACCTGTCCTAGGCGTTGTCCAGCGTGATGAAAGCAGCATTATAGTGGCTGATGTTCCCGGCATTATTGAAAATGCCTCTGAAGGTGCAGGCATGGGCCTTGATTTCCTGCGGCATGCGGAACGCTCACGTCTTTTACTCCACGTAATCGATACGTCCGGACTTTATGGTGTTGATCCTTTTGAAGCCTTCCATACCATCAATAATGAGATAAAGTCTTATAAGAAGAGTATGGCGGAGAAGGAACAATGGGTGGTCCTGAACAAAATAGATGTTGCTGATGAAGAGATCGTTGAAATACTGAAATCTGAGATCGAAGAAGAGGGTTACCGCGTATTCACAGTCTCTGCAGCTACTCATAAAGGTGTCAATGAGCTTGTAAACGCTCTACTTAGTGAGGTCCCACAACTGCCCGCTCCTAAATTGGAAGAGGAAGCAGCTATTCCGGTGTACCGTCCCAAGGAAGCCTATCCTTTCACAATCAGTACCAAACGAGGCTATGTTGCTGTTGAGGGGGCTTTTATTCGCGAACTGATGCTGTCTACAAATTTTTCTGATACAGAATCGACGCGCCGTTTTCAGCGTTTAATCGTGCAAAGCGGAATCGAAGCTGCTTTATTAGAAGCCGGTGTCGAAGACGGCGAAACTGTGCTCTTAGACGGCAGTTATTTTGAGTTTTTCGCTGGGAGCTCTGATGACGATGACCTATATCTATGATCTCGTCGTCGTCATAGTCTTTCTCACCTTTCTGATCATTTCCTACCGCAGAGGTCTTCTACTCACTCTAGTAAAATTTGCCACTTCGCTGATCGCAATTGTGCTAGCTTATCTTTTCGTCAGTCCATTTACGGACTGGCTCTTTGACCTGGGTTTTCTCCGCCAAACAACAAGTTCGATCTCAGGGAATGTGGGGGAGCGGGTCCTCTCACTGGGTAATCAGGTGATGATTTCATTGACTGATTTCATGCCGGAAAGATGGGCCCGGGGAATTATCATGCAGACTGAACCCGTTCAAGATTCTTTGGCAGCGCAGGCAGGTAATGCTACTGCCCGCCTTTTTCTCGGTGCGGTAGCTTTTTTAATCTTATTTTTTCTCGTCCGTCTTGTCATCGGCTTCGCAGCGAGGACAGTAAATCGTATCATAGATCACGTACCCTTAATCGGCTGGGTCAACCGTATCGGCGGTTTATTGCTAGGCGGTATCTTCGCCATAGTCATTATTAGTTTGGCCACCATGGTCTTGACCGCGCTGGCTGTTAACTATGAAACACTGCATTCAGTACTTTCATCTTCTTTGATCCTCGAATTCTTTTCTGACAAAGACATTTTCATGTCACTTTTGGACACGATTATTTAATATTTTTTCGCTTGACAAACTTTATCTGCATGTTATATTAAATAATGGAATTAGCACTCGAAGCGATAGAGTGCTAAATTTCCATAGAGAGTTATATACATATTTAATATGTTTATATATTAGAAAAAATTTGGAGGTACATTATGAAAATTAGACCATTAGGTGACCGCGTTGTGATCCGTATGCTCGAAACCGAAGAAACCACTAAGGGGGGAATCGTACTGCCCTCATCTGCAAAGGAAAAACCACAGGTTGCAGAAATTATTGCAGTAGGACCGGGTGGCATAATTGACGGCAAGGATGTCATTATGGAAGTAGAAATCGGCGATCACGTCTTAATCAGTAAGTATGCCGGTACAGAAATCAAAATTGATGATGAAGAATTCACCATTTTGAGACAGGGCGATATTTTAGCAATCGTCGAGTAATCTTGCTTGAACGCGAATAGAAAATTTAAGGAGTAAAACTATGGCAAAAGATTTGAAATATACAGAAGATGCACGCAATTCTCTAGTTGTGGGCGTTAATAAATTGGCAGATACAGTGCGAATTACATTGGGCCCGAAGGGTCGCAATGTCGTACTGGACAAGCAGTACGGTGCACCTGTAATCACCAACGACGGCGTGACTATCGCACGTGAGATCGAACTGGAAGATCGTTTTGAGAACATGGGCGCACAGCTGGTTAAAGAAGTCGCCACCAAGACTCAGGACGTAGCAGGTGACGGAACAACTACAGCGACACTTCTGGCCCAGGCAATGGTTCGCGAAGGAATGCGTAATATTGCTGCCGGAGCCAACCCGATCATCCTCAAACAAGGCATTGACCAAGCCGTTGCGAAAGCTGTTGAGCAAATCGGCGTTAACAGCAAAGGCGTAGAAGGCAAACAAGACATTTCACGCGTCGCCTCTATCTCAGCCAATGACCCGTTGATTGGCGAAGAAATCGCTAACGCAATGGAAAGTGTAACCACCGACGGAGTTATCACCGTTGAAGAATCCCAGACTATGGGTACCGAACTTGAAGTAGTTGAAGGTATGCAGTTTGATCGTGGTTATGTTTCTGCCTACATGGTTACTGACACCAGCAAAATGGAAGTTTCCTACAACGATCCTTATATTCTGCTAACTGATAAGAAAATCTCCAATGTCCAGGATATCCTGCCTATACTAGAGCAAATTGTTCAGTCCGGCAGCAGCCTGATTATTATCGCCGAAGACCTCGAAGGCGAAGCTCTCTCTACCATCATTCTCAATAAATTGCGTGGAACATTTAACTGTGCTGCAGTTAAGGCTCCCGGATTTGGTGACCGCAGGAAAGAAATGCTGCAAGACATCGCCATCCTAACCGGTGGACGCGTTATTTCCTCCGATCTCGGAATGGAACTCAAAGACATTCAAATGTCAGACCTCGGTCGTGCCCGTCAGATCAAAATCGACAAAGACAACACCATTATCGTTGACGGCGCCGGTGAGAAGCAGCAGTTGGAAGACCGCATTGCTCTCCTGAGACGTCAGATCGCAGAAACCGACTCTGATTTCGACCGTGAAAAATTGCAAGAACGTTTGGCCAAACTGTCCGGTGGCGTTGCTGTTATCAAAGTCGGCGCAGCCACAGAAGTAGAAATGAAAGAGAAAAAGAATCGTATTGAAGATGCTCTTTCAGCTACCAGAGCGGCCGTTGAAGAAGGTATTGTTGCCGGCGGTGGCGCAGCCTTTATCGACGTCTTGTCAGAAGTAGCAGCTTTAATGGACGATGCCACAGGCGATGTTCGTACCGGTATCGCTATCGTCTTGCGCGCTCTCGAAGAGCCTGTACGTCAGATAGCTCTCAATGCCGGTTTAGACGGCGGCGTAGTCTGCGAAAGAGTTAAGTCAGCAGACAAGGGCTTCGGCTATGACGTGCTCACTGACGAAGTCGTAAACATGGTTGATCAGGGAATCGTTGACCCGGCCAAGGTTGCTCGTTCCGCTCTGCAGAACGCAGCTTCCATCGCTTCAACCCTACTGACCACAGAAGCAGTTGTCGCAGACATTCCTGAACCCGAAGCACCCATGAACCCAGGTGCAGGCGGAATGTACTAAGAAAATAAATAAATAGCATTTTACCGCTATTTAAATTTGCTCCCCCGGGAATTCTCCTAAGTCCCCGGGGGAGTTTCTTTTGCAGATGTTTTACCTTAGCCTATTTGTTAAAATATGAGTAAGATAGTTTACGGAGTGATTATGATTCGCGAGTTTTTCAAAAATTTAAGCTCAGCTTTGTCTGACCACAGGAAGGAACCGCTACGCTTTCCTGGTCTTCGCATCATCAAGACTACCTTGGCGGTGTTTATCTGCCTGATGCTTTATCTGCTCATGCCGGAAACATCTAACGTGTTGACAGCGTCGATTGCAACCATCATTGCGACTAAGAGCAGCATCAAAGACAGTTATCTAGCGGCCTTCATCCGGCTACAATCTACTTTTGTCGGTGCCATTTTCGGTTTGATAATCCTGCAGTTAAAAGAAGTAAGTAATTTAGAATATAATACCCTGCCGTACAATCTACTACTCTCGTTTTTTGTGCTTTTGGTTATTTGGATCAGCGTCTCCTTTCTCAGATCCGAGGGAGCAATCCTCGGTTCCATTGTCTTACTGGCCATCGCTATCGGCCCGATTTTGGATATGTCTCCCTTTCAAGCGGCCGTTTCGCGCTTTCTCGATACTCTGATTGGTGTTATTGTGGCATTGTTGGTAAATCGAATCTTACCTATGGTGCCTCAGGAAGAAGAGAAAGAATTTGAGGAAGAGAAAAAGGATGCCTGAGTTTGTTGAAGCGAAAACTACTGAGCAAACAGCGGAGAGAAATCCGTTTGTAATTTGGTATGCCTTAGCCTGGTTTTTGCTACTGCTGGCCTTAGCCTTCGTCATGCGCTTGCCCCTACAAGACACCAGCCCCGAAGAGCAAAGTCGGGGACTGAACCGTAGGAGTAGCTTTGATCTGATGGGCACCGATCCTAAGTCCTATCTGGGCATGGGTACCTATCTGGCGCGGATAGAAGAAGGTTCCGTCATTTTCAGCGATGTTTTGGGGCAAGTACAGCAGACGTATGAGCTTCCTTTCCGTGAAGCGGAGCTCTTCAGCGCAGGTGGCAATCTATTTGTCAGGTCGAATCAATCTGCGAGTTTGCTTATGTTCCGCCCTCTGGGCGAATCGATTGTCTTTGAGACCGGCTCCTTAGTTGAAAACATTGCTGCCTCGCAAGAAAGAGTCTTGCTTTTGCACAAAGCTACAGATAGCTTGGGTGAGGTCAATCTATACGAAAAAGGCCAGTCGCAAGCTCTCTTGACGCTGAGCTTTAATGAATCCGGCTATCCGTTGGATATGTCCTTTCATGCGGACGGTCAAGCTTTTGATATCTGCTTGTTAAATGTGAATCAGGCTCAGACTCGTACCGTCGTGCAAAGATATAGTGAGCGGGGCGAAAAGCTGGCAGAGATGATCTTGCCTGTTTCGGAACCTCTGGTGGCAATTGCCTCTTTCCCCGGCGATATTGTTGCTCTCTACAACGATGAAACTTTGCTCTTGCTTGATCTGGCACAGGGCGAGCTTATCTTCGAAGAAACATTTAGCCGGATCGAGAACCTGGCCTTGTCAGCTAATAATTTGGCCCTTTTAGTAAGCGAGGAGGGAAAGAGTGATCTATTGCTCTTGCGCGAGAAAAAGGAAGGTTTCATGCTTGAAACCTTGGAAAGTTTCGACAATGCGGAGGGCGAACTGCTTTTAGCTAACTCAGCTGAAAGTATTTTCCTGGCCCAAGACGATTTGATTCGCGTCTACGATTTTGGCAATGGAGGTTTTCTTGCTGAAAGTAAATTATCCGAAAAAACCCTCAACTTGATTGCTCAGGACAATAACACTTTAATCGTTCTGACAGCTGATAATGGATATTTATATTCTCTTGATTAAGGTAAAAAGATGGAAAAAGTAGATCTTGCAATCGTTGGAGCAGGTGCTGCCGGTTTGATGGCAGCCTGGTCTGCAGTTAATTCTATAGAAGGCTCAGGACTGTCTGTGCGCCTCTTTGAGCGCAGGGAAAAGAGCGGGCGCAAGTTGCTGGCAGCAGGCAACGGTCGCTGCAATTTGGGTCACAGTGGCCTTCTGGCAGGACACTATCGTGGTCAAGATCCTAATTTCGTTTTACCTGTATTTACGCTCGTGCCCGAAGAAGATTATCGTCGCATATTCTTAGATTTAGGTGTGCCTTTGCTGGAGGATGAAGCAGGCAGACTTTATCCACGAACTATGCGTTCGGATACGGTCAGTAACGCTTTACTTAATGCTCTCACTGCGAGATCGGTCAGAATCGACTGTGGG